>JAQTQS010000015.1 GCA_028712125.1 Candidatus Altarchaeota archaeon | reverse complement strand
GTCGGCAGCGCATTCCTGGCGCGCCGGTTGCGTGGTGCCGGGCGTCGTCGTGCCTGTCGGGACCGCTAGGATGAACGCTAATAACAGCACTATGGAGAGCGAAAGCCCAACCGCAAGGACTACCCATGGTTTCATAGTCATAACCCGCTTTTTTGACGAGGGTAGTTAAATTTAACATGCGGCTGTATTTAAAGGCTTTAGGGATTGCCTTCAGAGGGCCATGGGGGTTATGTACACTTCCACCAGCGCCGCGATTATCAAGACGGCGAGTGACACAGCGAGAAGGTCGAGCGAGTCGGTCAGAACGTGCCTGAAGTTCTTCGAGCGTATGTCGTGCTTTATCACCGCAACCGATATGATGCCCCCGCCGAGGGCCCCGAGGAAGTACGCAGCTATCTCGGGTATGCCGTGGACGAGGTATGACAGGCTGACCGGCACGGCGGCGAAGTATACGCTGAGGAGCTTGTGGCTTTCGGCCTGCGAGTATTTCGACACGACCTCCCGGAATACGTTGCCTGCCGCAACGCCTATGACTGACGCGTTCCAGGTGAGGATGAATATGGAGCCTCCGCCGTAGATGAAGGAGAAGAGTATGCAGAAGAACCAGACCCGCAGGTTGTTGAAGAGTATGGTCTCAAGGGCCGGAAGGCCGCCCGTTGCCGCGCCGGTCACGTTTATGTCCCCGCCGGTGAGGCTGTTGATTGTCTCCATCTGGGTGTCGAATAGGCGTTCGACGATGCTGGACGGCAGGACTGAAAACCAGATTGCGTATGCAATCACCATCCCGAGGAACAGCGAGATGAAGAACGACAGGATGTGCTTGTGCTCCTTCATCAGCGAGAACTCGCTGTGGATGGCCATCTCCTTGTGCTCCTCAAGGTTGATGGCCTTGTATAATATCACAATCAATGGCATGGAAGTGAGGAAGATGCTGGAAAGGCTGGCGTACTTGCCGAAGACCAGAAAACCGAGCAGCAGGCCCACGCTCGCATAGATGAAGCCTACGTAGAACATCCGATTGGGATGCCTTTCCATCTCGGCTGGGATGATGATGGACTCTAGGACCATGGTAAATACTATTTCACGGCCTCTCTTAAAGAAGTTTGCGGTCGCATCATGAGCCGGTCATCCCAGCAGTTGGAAGCCGTGCATGACGTCGAGCACCGTCTGGTCGCCGAGGGGCTTTCCGATGACCTGCAGGCCTGTGGGTATGCCGTCCACGGTTCCGGCTGGAACGCTGCCGGCCGGAAGGCCGGCTAGGTTCACAGGGGTCGTGAAGATGTCATACGCGTACATCACCATCGGGTCGTCAATCCTCGTGCCTATCTTGTGCGGGAGTTTCGGGACTGTCGGGCCTATGATTACGTCAACGTCCTTCATGGCGAAAGACAGCTCGTTTCTGATTACCGAGCGCGCCTGCAATGCCTTGCGGTAGTACCGGCCGGAATACTCCTTCTGGCTGATGTAGCTGCCAAGTAGTATCCGGCGCAATACCTCCTCGCCGCACGCGTCTTCGATGCGCAGGCCGTAGCGCCTGCCGTCGAACTTCCTCGTGGCCGAGTAGAACTCGACATAGACGTTGAGGTAGTATGTCGGAAGCGACTTTTCAAGGTTGGGGAGCGAGATGTCGACGATTTCGGCGCCGGCTGACGACAGATTGTCGACCGCGTTGTGAATTGTTTTTCGAATGCCGCCGTCCGCGATAAGCCGGTCGAACTCCTGCGCGTAGCCGAGCCGCCTTCCCTTAAGTTCTGGATTCAAGTTTTTGGAGAACTGGCAGTCCTGCTTCCCGACCGGAAGCGAGACCCCGTCCCTGTGGTCGTGGCCCGCTATGACATCCATCATCAGCGCGACGTCCCGGACGTCCTTTGCGAGCGGCCCTATCTGGTCGAGGCTCATGGCCATGTCAATCAGCCCGTATCTGGAGACGAGGCCGTACGTCGGTTTGAAGCCGGCGACGCCGCAGTGGCTTGCCGGGTTCCTTATAGAGCCGCCGGTGTCGCTGCCAAGCGCAATGTCGACAAGTCCCGCCGAGACAGCCGCGGCGCTCCCGGACGAGCTGCCTCCGGGTATGAAACCCGGCGCCCGCGGGTTCTGGGTCGGGCCAAAGTACGATGTCTCGCCGCTGGCGCCGCATGCGAATTCGTCCATGTTCGCAAGGCCGACGATAAGGCCGCCGTTTCGCTTGACGGCCTCGACAACCGCCGCGTCGTATGGGGCGATATAATTTTCAAGCGTCTTGGAGGCGCACGTTGCCGGCAGGCCTTCGACGCACATGTTGGACTTTACGGCGATGCGCCTTCCGGCAAGGACTCCGCCGGACGCACGATTCTTGCCTGCGAGCCCTTCAGTATCCAGTATTATGAAGGAATTCAGGTTTTTGTCATTCTCCCTGATATCGCTTATAATCTCACGGGTGTCCATCAGCCATCAGCGGGTTTAATATTGGTTTAACTTTTTAATAAGACCCGGCAGGCCCGTCCTCACACGCGTTCCAATGCCTGCTTTGCGGCCGTGACGATGATGTACAGGACTATGCCCGCCGCCATCAGCGTTATCCCGAGGTTTTCTATGGGCGGTCCGGCGTCCCTTGTTACAGGGTCATCCCCTAATACCCCGCTTATGTACAAGAAGTATCCTACGCCGAGCACTATCACGCCTATGAGGAAGACGCCGAAGGGGGACGCAACCTCCATGAGCTTCATCTACCTAGTAAACCCGTTCGCCTCTCAGTATCCGAATCCCGTCGCGGCCTATGGTGTACGGCACCATCTCCTTGGTGTGGTCTGACGAGCGCAGCTTGACGACCTCTATCGCGCGCCTCCGCAGTTCGCCCTTCCTTATGTTGTACAGGCCTATCACGCCGTCGACGAGGAACTCCTCGACGCCGAGCTTGTTGTAGAGAATCGGCTCATGCTCGGTCTCGTTGATGAGGATGTTTAGCGAGTTGTTCTTGTTCAGCGTGTCGACCAGCGCCTTCAGGAAAAGCCTGTAATGGTCCTTGTCCTTGAACATGGCCGCAAGCGCCGATATGGAGTCGACAATGATTCTGTCCGGCTTGAACGGCAGGTCTATGGTCTTGCCGAATATGAACAGCTGGGCCGGCGTTATGTTGATGTCTCCGTATATCGCCTGCTTTATCTCGGCCTCCTTCATGCAGTTCTCAAGGGAGCTTAGGAATTCGATTGAGTTTATCTCCTTGACCGCCATCATGCCCTTCTTTTCTAGGCTGTCGATGTCCCAGTTGAATGAGTTCTTCATGTGTCTCTTGATTTTCTCGTTGGACTCCTCTATGGTCAGGTAGAGCGTTCTTTCGCCGTTCAATGCGGCGTTGTACGCCGACTGCATGGCGAATATTGTCTTGCCCGAGCCGCAGCCGCCCGATAGAAGCAATGTACTGCCGCGTTCGAGGCCGCTTGCCTCAATCATCTGGTCGACCGTTGAAACCCTGAGCGGAAGCAGGTGGTCAGATTTCTCTTGAACGTCCTTTTCAGCGATGGTCATAAATACCTATTTGCCGTTTTGGTTAAAAAACTTGATTTATACCGTTCCGCGCAAATTAGTTTAGGAATGGCGTCATCCGGCTCTTGGCTGATTGGAATGCACGGCAAGGTAAAATGCGGTAGTCTGCTGCGTTTCATCGTGCGGTTTTCCGCCGCGCTAGCACTAGCTCTTGCAATATTCCCGGCAGGCGTTTCAGCCGTCGAGCGGAGCGTGGAATCCTGGAACTATACCGCCCCCGGCCGGATAAACTCTATGGTCGTTCTTAATGGCACTGCCATAATCGGCTGCGACGACGGGTTCATATACGCGGTCGGGAGGAACGGCCGTCTCAGGTGGTCTTACCAGGCCGGCGGCGGCGTCAAGGCTCTTTACGCCTCGGAGGGCGGCGTTGTCGTTGGGGCGACCGACGGGTTTGTCTACCTGCTCGATTATGGCGGTAACCTCCAGTGGATGAAGCACATTCCGGCTTATGTCGGCTATGACAGCGCGGTCTACATGGCTGACGACTTGATTGTCGCAGGCTCGATTGACGGCTCGGTCTACGCGTTCAATTCGAAGGGCGTCTTCCTGTGGTATCACAAGACCGACAATTACGTGCTGTCCGTCCGGGTCGTTGGCGGGAGGGTCGTCGCGGTCTCCGACCAGAAGGTGTACCTCCTCGACTCCCAGGGGACGCTGGTAAAGAGTTTCGGCATCGAGACCTACATAACCTCGGACTACCTGGACGGCCGCTATGTCGCGCTCGGCGTCGAGGGCAGCCAGCTGAAGGTTTTTGACCTTGACGGGAAATTGCTTTGGAACCAGAGTGAAAACGACTTCTTCGGCTCGATGCACATATACAACGAAACGCTCGTCGTGGGCACGCGCAACGGCACTCTCTACTACTTCAACATGAACGGAACGCTGGTCTGGAGACGAGACCTTGAGAAGGGCGTGTCCGCCGTCTACGCCAACGGCAAGTACGTGGCCGCAAGCTCACTCAACCACATACTCTACGTCTTCGACGCCAACGGCAATGAGCTCCTGGTCTTCAGCCTGAACCGCTACGCCACGGTAATCGGCGGCGACGGCCATACCATCGTCGCCGGGACGTCGAACGGGGAAGTCCACTCGATATCGTTCGTAGACACCACCGACCCATTGATGTCGCTGTTCGCCCTCACGATAATGATGCTTGTAATACTCGCCGCGGTGTTCATGCTGATACGCTCCTGGAATTAAATACGCTGCGTCCAAGATATACATAAAATGATGGTTGGTGTTGTTGGAAAGCCCAACGCTGGAAAGTCAACCTTCTTCAAGGCATTGACGATGGCCGACGCCGAGATAGCCAACTTCCCGTTCACGACGATAAAGCCGAACATCGGCGTCGGTTATGTCAGGAGCGAGTGCGCGTGCGGCTTCTTCAAACTGTCGTGCAGCCCAAAGAACTCATACTGCCAGGGCAGTAACAGGTTCACCCCTGTCAAGTTAATCGACGTCGCAGGACTAGTCCCGGGCGCGCACGAGGGAAAGGGCCTCGGCAACCAGTTCCTAGACGACCTGCGGCAGGCGGACGTTTTAATCCACGTGGTCGACGTATCCGGGAGGACGAATGAGAGGGGCGAGCCTTCGGAAGGATGCGACCCGGAGAACGACATACGCTTCCTCTCGGAGGAGATAGACTTGTGGTTTGCCGGAATCATACAGAAGAACTGGGAGAAAATCCGCACAAGGGTGCAGTACGAGAACAAGGACCTGATTAAAGAGCTCGCAGTCCAGCTGTCAGGCCTCCAGGTCAATGAAGGCCACATCAAGCGCGCGCTCGACGAAGCCGGGGTGGACGAAGCCGCCAAGTTTACGGGCGATGCAATCGAGCGTTTCGCAAGGACGCTCCGGGCCATCTCAAAGCCCATTATGATAGCGGCCAACAAGATTGACGTCGACACGAGCAAGAACTACGAGCGGCTGAAGGGGAAGTACGAAATCACGCCCGTATGCGCGGAAGCCGAGCTGGCACTGCGGGAGGCCGGGAAGAAGGGCCTTATCGGATACACGCCCGGCGACCCGAAGTTCGACGTCAAGGCGGGCCTTGAGCCCAAGCAGCAGAAGGCATTGGACTTCATCAAGGCCAAGATACTGGACGTTTACGGCTCGACAGGCGTGCAGCAATGCCTGAACGCGGCCGTCTTCGGCGTCCTCAAGCAGATAGTCGTCTATCCGGTCGAGAACGAGAGCAAGATAAGCGACTCC
Organism: Candidatus Altarchaeota archaeon; assembly: GCA_028712125.1. Classification (GTDB taxonomy): domain Archaea; phylum Altiarchaeota; class Altiarchaeia; order IMC4; family SCGC-AAA252-I15; genus VGJA01. The sequence goes on along the minus strand of JAQTQS010000015.1, from coordinate 16,852 downwards.
AAGGGCAACGTGCTGCCCGACAGCTACCTCATAAACGAAGGCTCAACGGCCGTGGAACTGGCCTACAAGGTGCACACGGACATAGGGAGCAAGTTCATAAGCGCCATAGACTGCAAGACCAAGATGCGCGTAGGCCGCGACCACAGGCTGAAGGACGGCGACGTGCTCAAGATAATGGCCGGCAGGTGACTATCGGCTTTCGACCAGCTTTTTTTTATCCTGCCTGCTCAGTTTTTTAAGCTCGCGCTCGCGTTTCATCGCAAGGCTCCTGTTCCCGAACTCCTCGTAGTAGACGAGTTTTACCGGCCGCCTCCTCTTAGTGTATTCCGCGCCGCGTCCTTCGTTGTGCTCCGCGGCCCTGCCGTAGATGTTGTCTGTCGAGCCCGTGTAGTAGGTTTTGTCGGCGCACTCCAGGATGTAGGCGTAGTATGGCATTTCTTCAGGTTTTCTTGTTGATTTTGACAGTCGCCCCGTGGTTCTGCGCTTTTGTCTCGATTACGGTCCCGTATTCCGCCATCGCTTCCTTTAGTCTCAAGGCCGTTTTTTGATTGTCCGTGAACGTGAATACGGCCGGCCCGAAGGAGCTCATCGAGGTTGCCTTCCCGCCGGTGTTGTTTATGTCTTTTATCAGTTTTTGGGTTTCCTTTTGGAATATGAAACTTCTCGCCTTGTTCATCATCATTATGGATTCGTCGAAGCCTTCCAAGTCTTTCTCAATCACGGATGGAATCATCTTCATGAGTATTATCCTTGAGAGCCGTTCAGCCTCTTTTTCTCCTGACGGGAAATGCCTTCGGAAGTATTCCAGTTCGCGTGCGCCGTGCAGGCCCGTTCCTTTCGGGATGCAGAGCAGGATTTTCCAGTCCGGGAAGTTCAGCCTGACGCCGACCGGCGCCGGCCCGGCCTTTGAGTATGATGACGGCAGGAAGCCTTCCTTTTCAGTGCCCCTGCCGTAGGAGTGCCCGCTGTCGACGAGGAAGCCGCCCGCATCGAATGCGCCGACGCCGATGCCTGAGGTCCCGCCGCGGCCTGCCAGCATCGCAAGCTCTCTTGCATCCGCCGTTATGCCGTAAAGCATTGTCACGGCTTTTGCGGCCGCGAGGTATAGCTGCGTCGAGCTGCCGAGGCCGGCGTGGGCCGGGCTCTGCTTTCTTACCGAGAGCGTCAGCTTGTCCGATAGTTTGTAGCGGGCCGTTATCTTTTTTATGATGCTGACTAGTTCGGATGTCCTTTCTGCCGCATTGACCGTTAATTTTTCAGATTTCCATGCTTGGACCATGGTCTGCGGTCTTTCAATTGCGAGCCCGGCGCTTCCGTCTATCCTGCTGAGGCCGCCGTTGAGGTCTATTAAGGTGAAGTGCAGCCTGCTGGGCGTTGTGATGGTTATTTTCATCGTTCGACTATCATCGCATATTCGGACTTGGGGGCCACCTTCCTTATCGCGCGCCTGTATTCCGCAAGCTCGTTCGCCTTTACATTCGGCTTGGTCTTACTTATCAGGTATTCCAGCGTCAGCGCTTCAGCGCGGTTGAACAGGCGCGTGTTTTTCAGAATCCGATGTCCCGTGATTTCTGCGGTGACTATGACTGCGTTGCCGGCCTTTTTCATATCGTTGGCCTGAAGTTCAAGACGGCTATGGTCTTTGACGGCATGCAGGCCTGAAGGTGTTTTAATCAGCGGTAATCTTTTTGATGCGAGGGCCCTGTGGAAGAGACGGACGTCTTTCGGGAAGTTGACAGTGAAAGCGCCAGAAGCCGTGATGTTCGCAAGCGTCTTCGAGCCATTGTAAATTTTAAGTTTGACTCGCCGAAGGTCGCCCGTCCAAACGCCCATCGGGGCGGCGCTGGCCAATCCTTTTTTCGGGTGGCTTGCGACTATCGTCTCGTACACCCAGTTCCTCCTGAAGCCGAGCGTTTCGAGAATTGTTTTGGGCATAATCATTACTTGGATGCGGCGGTTAAATCATCCCAAGGAAGTATTCATGAAGCCGAATGTCTTCAGTCAGTTCAGGATGGAACGCGGCGGAAAGCATGCGGCCCTGCCTGACCAGCACCGCCTTTCGGCCGTATCTTGCGAGAACATTGGCATCGCCCCACACCTTCGATACAGCGGGCGCCCTTATGAAGACGGCCGGGAATTTCCTCGCGCCAAGCACGGGTATGCAAAGCGGCGTTTCAAAGCTTTCCTTCTGCCGGCCGAACGCGTTGCGCTCCACCCGCACGTCCATTACGCCCAGGAGCGGCTGGCCGGTCTTTTCCACGACTGCGCCCCCCTCCTTTGCCATGAGTATCATTCCGGCGCAGGTTGCGAGTATTGGCGTCCCGGCAATGGCTTTCTCCCTGATGACGTCAAAGACGTTGTGCTTGCCGAGCAGTTTTCCAAGGGTCGTGGACTCCCCTCCGGGCAGGACGATGGCGTCCAGCCTTCCCGCCTCGTCGGGATACCTGAAAGGGCAAACGTTAATCTCTTCTCCCAGCGATTCTATCGCGCTTTCCAGCGCCGCAACATGCTCCGAGACGTCGCCCTGGAGCGCCAGCACGCCAATTCTCCTCATGAATATAGTATAAGTATATATTCGTTTAATAGCGCGGAATCAAAAATCTTTCAGAAAAGAATACTATGGTCGCATGGCACACTCTCGGCATCAATGAGGCGCTGCAGCAGCTAGGCTCCGGCCCTGACGGCCTGACCGAAGAGGAGGCGCAGACGCGCCTATTAAAGCACGGTCCTAACGAGCTCAAGGCCGCGAAGAAGGCATCCGCCCTGGAGATGTTCCTCGGCCAGTTCTCGAACGTGCTTGTCTTGATACTCATCATTGCCGGAATCGTGTCCGGTGTCATCGGCTTCCTTGACGAGAGCGACGCGTCCTTCCTCGAGCGTTACAGCGACACCATCGTCATCGGCATCATAGTTTTTGTCAATGCGCTCATCGGCTTCCTGCAGGAGTACAAGGCCGAGAAGGCCATCGAGGCCTTGAAGAAGATGGTCGCGCCTACCGCGAAGGTCGTCCGCTCCGGGCAGTTGAAGTCCGTCCCGGCTTCAAGCCTGGTTCCCGGCGATGTTATCGTCATCGAGACCGGCGACAAGGTTCCGGCCGACGCAAGGCTTATCGAGGAGTTTAACCTGAAGGTGGACGAGGCTCCGCTGACCGGCGAATCGACCCCGGTCGGAAAGCTTACCGGCGCGCTGCGCGACGAAAAACTCTTCATCGGCGACCGGAAGAACCTGGTCTACATGGGCACGAACGTCGCATACGGCCGGTGCAGGGCCGTTGTCGTGGCAACCGGGATGGAGACTTCATTCGGCGGCATAGCCCGCGATACCCAGTCCATCGAGGCCGAGCAAAGCCCGCTCCAGAAGGAGCTTGAGCACGTCGGCAAGTTCATACTCTACCTGATACTGGGCATATGCCTCCTTGTGTTCCTCCTTGGGGTCTCGCGGGGTACGGGCGCGCTGGAGATGTTCCTCATCGGAATCAGCCTTGCTGTGGCCGCCGTTCCCGAAGGTCTGCCGGCGACAGTGACGATAGCCCTCGCATTGGGCGTCCAGAGGATGGCGCGGGAGCATGCGATAATCCGGCGGCTTTCCTCGGTCGAGACGCTTGGCAGCACTACCGTGATATGTTCGGACAAGACCGGCACTCTGACCCAGAACAAGATGACGGTGCAAAAGCTCTATGTCAGCGGCGGCGAGCTGGCTGTTTCCGGCGTGGGCTATGAGCCCGTCGGGGAATTCGTCTACTGGCAGGGCGGCGAGGTCCATGAAAAGGACATCGACATGCTCCTCAGGATAGGAATGCTTTGCAACGACTCACGGCTTTACAAGGAATGCGATGAATGGCGGATTGCAGGCGACCCGACAGAGGGCGCGCTGGTCGTCGCCGGAGAAAAGCGCGGCATAAGCCATTCGAACCTGCTGGCTGAATGCCCCCGGATTGGCGAAATCCCGTTCGACGCCAACCGAAAGCGCATGACCACCGTGCACAAGACCGCTGGCGGGACGATGGCCCACGTAAAAGGCGCCCCTGACGTGATACTCCCGTTGTGCGACCGGATACTAGACAACGGCCGGGAGCGCGACATGACAGCCAAGGATCGGGATGAGATACTCCGGAGGAACACGGGCATGGCGTCTGAAGCCCTCAGGGTGCTGGCGATGGCCTACCGCAATCTTCCTGAAAACGCCGCTATAAGCGCCGAGACGGTGGAGAAGAAGCTCGTTTTCACCGGACTTGCCGGCATGATGGATCCCCCGCGCGAGGACGTGCCCCCGGCAATAGAGATATGCAAGAACGCGGGGATAAAGGTCATAATAGTCACAGGCGACTTCGACGTCACTGCCAAGGCGGTGGCGCAGAGGATTGGCCTTGGGGACGGCCTGATTGTCGTAAAAGGCCTGGAACTGGACGCGATGGACGACCGGCGTCTCCGGCAGGTGCTGGAGAAGAACGTCATATTCGCAAGGGTGTCTCCTGAAAACAAGCTTCGCGTCGTTTCCGAGCTGAAGGAGATGGGCCACATCGTCGCAGTAACAGGCGACGGGGTGAACGACGCCCCCGCGCTGAAGAAGTCCGACATCGGCGTTGCGATGGGCATCACCGGCACCGACGTCTCCAAGGAGGCGTCGTCGATGGTACTCACCGACGACAACTTCGCGTCCATAGTCAACGCCGTGAGGGAAGGCCGCAACGTCTACGAATCCATAAAGAAGTTTTTAGTCTACCTGTTCTCCTCTAACATGGGCGAAGTCGTAGCAGTTTTCTTTTCCATGCTCATGGGGCTGCCGCTTATACTTTCCGCCATACAGATACTGTGGATTAACCTGGCAACGGACCTGGGGCCGGCGCTTGCGCTTAGCGTAGACCCTCCGGACAGGGACATAATGAGCCGGCATCCGCGCCATCCTAAGAAGCGCATCATCGGCAGGCGCATGTTCGCCCGCATAATGATGATAGGCCTTGTCATCGGCGTCGGGACGATAGCGACTTTCCAGTGGCAGCTTAACGCGGGGGCGAGCATTGTGAAGGCGCAGACGATGGCGTTTACGGTGATAGTCTTATTCCAGCTTGCGAACGTCTTTAACTGCCGGTCCGAGGACAAGCTTGTCATGAGAATCGGGTTCTTCTCGAACAAGTATCTTTGGGTTGCAGTTATAACATCATTCCTCATGCAGGCTGCTGTGGTCCACATAGGATTCCTGCAGGACTTGTTCAAGCTGTACCCGCTCGGAATCCTTGACTGGGTTGCGGCGGGGGTTATAGCGCTCTCGGTGTTCGTCCTTGACGAGGCTAGGAAGATAGTCTTAAAGTGAGAAAGAGATACTAATCAATGCCGCCTCTTAATCCTGTTCCTGAAAATCGGATAGCCCTTGACTATGTCGTTCTTGGTTAAAACGCCCATCAGCCTGCTGTCGACGACCGGCATCCCGCCGATGCGCTTCCCGACCATTATACCCGCAGCCTCGGCAGCATCAGTTTTTTCCGACGTCGTGACGGGGTTCAATGTTATAACATCGTCCAGCGTGATGAAGTCAAGCGGATTTTTCCCCTCGTGCAGCTTCAGCTTCTCGAACATGGCAAGGCTCAGGTCGAGCACCGTGATGACGCCAAGGACGCTCTGGCCCGCCATCACTATGACCCTCTTGTCCCTGGACATCGTTATCTCCCTTAGAATCTTCGACAGCGGTGTGTAGTCGTAGACAATAGAAGGGTTCACCTGCATTATGTCCCCCACCTTCAGGCAGCCTTTCGCATGCTCGGCGAAGACGCGGGATATGTCGCTCTTCGTCAGGACGCCCGCAAGCTTCCCGTTGTCGAGGACTATGACGCGGTCGACCCTGCATGTCGCGCAGTTGATGCGGTCAACGACAGCGCCCAGCGGCTCGCCCGCATCGGCCGTCTCATAAGACTTCGACATGAAGTCGCTGACCTTGAATGAGCTCAATGGGTTTTCGCCCATGTACTTCACGCCGGCGACGAAACTCTCCTTGCTTATGACCCCCTTGATTCCGCCGTCGACGACTACTGCGCCGCTAATCCTCTTCTCGGCAAGAAGGCCCCCCACTTCAACGACCGGGTCGTTCGGCCCGACCTGTATGACGTGGGTCGTCATGACGTCGCGCACGAGAACCTTGTCAACTTCGGGAAGATTGCACTCGGCCATCACCAGCCCCTCTCCTGCAGCCGGACCTCCAAATCCTTGATGTCAAGGCCCTTCATCGCGCCGGAAAGGCCGCGAGAAACCTTTACGAGTATTTCAGGCTTGTCGTAATTGGCTGTCGCAAGGACTATCGCCTTCGCCCTCGGGAGGGGGTCGTCGCTCTTGAAAATGCCGCTTCCAACGAAAGTGCCGTCCGCGCCAAGCTGCATCATCAGCGCCGCGTCAGCCGGGGTTGCAATGCCGCCGGCGGCGAAATTGACCACCGGAAGCCGGCCCAGCCTTTTAACCTCGAGCACCAGCTCGATTGGCGCCTGGATGCACTTGGCCTCGTTGTAGAGCTCATCGTCGTTCATGCTTTGAAGCTTCCTGATTTCGTCCATGACCGCGCGCATTTGCCGCACGGCCTCGACTATGTTCCCTGTCCCGGCCTCGCCCTTGGTGCGTATCATTGCCGCGCCCTCGCTAATCCTGCGCAACGCCTCGCCCAAATCGCGGGCCCCGCATACGAACGGAATCTTGAACTTCTTCTTGTCTATGTGGTGCTTCTCGTCGGCGGGCGTTAGGACTTCGCTCTCGTCTATCATGTCCACTCCGAGCGCTTCTATAATCTGGGCTTCTGCGAAATGGCCAATTCGAACCTTCGCCATCACCGGGATGGTGACGGCTTCCATGATTTCCTGAACTTTCAGCGGGTCTGCCATCCTAGCGACCCCGCCTGCCGCCCGAATGTCGGCCGGCACGCGCTCGAGCGCCATGACTGCGACCGCGCCCGCCTCCTCGGCTATGCGCGCCTGCTCGGCGTTCGTGACGTCCATCACGACGCCGCCCTTCACCATCTTGGCAAACCCTTCCTTCAGAATCCTAGTGCCTTTTTTCACCACTACAACCACCGTCTATGACAATAATAGTAATATAAGTTTGTTTCTTATAAATCAGCGCCGAAATCCGGAAGCGGACGCGGCCGTTTGCAGCATGGCATGATAATAATCCTACCCGCCTTTGCCGTCGATGGATTTGCCGGAGACTAGGGCGAATAGCCCCGCAAGCTCCTCAGGCTTCATGTCGACGGGCTTCTTTGACAGCCATGATGCCGAAATGCCTCCCTGCAATTTCCCGAGGATGTTGCTCACGTTCTTGTTCTTGTGGTTGAACAATTCCTGCAGGAAAGCGACGTATTCATTGCACGGCCGAATCCGTTGCGCCAGCATGACGAGCGTGCTCGACACCCTTGGCTGCGGCCTGAATGCTGAAGCCGGGACGTCCATCAAAAGCGTTACGGCGCAGGTCGACTGCACGAGCGCCGTTACGAACCGGTAATTCTCGCCGCCGGGCTTTGCCGCAAGCTTTTGCGCGAACTCCCGCTGGTAGAGCAAAAAGGCCTCGCGAAAGCCGTGTTCGAGCAGCCTGACTGTAATCCTCCTTGAGACGCTGTAAGGCAGGTTGGAGACTATCTTGTCGCAGGCCGGGAGCTTTAGCTTGAGCGCGTCGCCTTCAAGGACCGTGACATTGCCGCATCTTTTTACCCTTTCCCGCAGCGTCTTGCACAGCTCCCTGTCCTTCTCGACCGCTATCACATTCCCCGCATGCTCGGCCAGTTCGACGGTCAGGTGCCCGTTCCCGGCCCCGACCTCAAGCACAGTCTCGCTTCCTGAAAGATTGGCATGCCTGACGATATCCTCGATGACGAGGTTGTCCACCATCAGCCGCTGGTCTTTTTTAGCGTCCATCCGTAAGTAGATATGATGTATTCAAGGGAAAAATACGCAGAACTCGCCGGCAGCCTTCAACTGAACTTCGCATGCGACGCCCCGGCCCGGGACCTGCTCGCGGGACTGCTCAAAGTCGGCGGCTTTACGCCCGTGGAAAAGCTCATATCCGGCCGGACAGCCTACGTCTTCGGATGCGGGCCGTCGCTTCGAAAAGACATTATGCGCATTAAGAAAAAAAAGCTGATTGCGAATGGAGTCCTGATTGCGGCCGACGGCGCGGCGCGCGCGCTGCTAGAAAATGGCATGACTCCCGGCATCTGCGTTACCGACCTCGACGGCGACATTCCCTCGATAATCAAAGCAGGCCGGCTCGGGTGCATAACGATAGTCCACGCCCACGGGGACAACATGCCGGCGTTAAAAGAGTATGTCCGGATGATTCCGGGCGTGAAATTAGGCACTACGCAAGCCGCTCCCAAAGGCCACATCCTAAACTTCGGCGGATTCACCGACGGCGACAGGGCGGTTTACATGGCCGTTCACTACAATGCGGCCAAGATAATCCTCTTCGGTATGGACTTCGGGAGGAAGGTCGGCGAATACTCCGGCAAGAAGGGAACCGCTCTCAAACTCCAAAAGCTTGCGGCCGGAAAACGCCTCCTGGAGGAGCTCGCTGCCAATACAAAAATCCCAATCCTGAACGCAACCGGATCGAAACTCAAGCTGCGAAACATCCCATCTGCCGGCAAAAACGACGGCGGCCCGTAAAACCAGCGCCCCCAAACGCCGGCCCCGATTATGCCGTATTTAAAACACCAATTATATATCTTATTTAAGTATTTCAACGCTCCCGTTGCAAGCCAGCAGGAAGCGGGCCGCATAGGCCTGAAACACTTGACCCAAAATGCAGGAACGACTTAAGACAGGGATAAAAGCGCTCGATGAAATCCTCGACGGCGGAATACCCCGGGGGCATTCCATAATACTGGCCGGAAGCTCCGGAACGGGCAAGACCATCCTCGCCCAGCAGTTCCTCTTCTCAGGAGCCCGGGACGGGAACATCGGACTGTACCTCTCGCTCAGCGAGCCACGGGACAAGATAATCAAGAACCTGGAAGACTTCACATTCTTCGACAAAAAGCTCGTGGAATCAGACATGGTAAAGATAACCGACCTGTCATCGAACGCCGGGCTGAAAGGCGTCGGCCTCCAAGACCCGACCGAGATAATGGGCCTCATCCGGGAGATAGTACTCGACAGCCAGGCCAAGCGCGTCGTAATAGACAGCATAACGGCCCTTGCGGCCAACTTCGCGGACGACGCCAAGATACGCAACTTCATATATGAACTTGAGTTCGAGCTGATGTACCTCGACTGCACGACCCTCCTCATATCCGAGATACCGCCCCAGACTTTCAAGTACTCGGTCTACGGAATCGAGGAGTTCATAGCCGACGGCGTGATACTGCTCACGGAATTCGAGCGCAAGAGCGAGCTTCTGCGCGCCTGCCAGGTCGTCAAAATGCGCGGAGTAAACCACTCCCGAAGCAAATACATGCTGAAGATACTCGAAGACGGCATAAACCTGATACCATTCTTCAACGCAGGCCTTGAGTAAAAAGCCCTCGCGCCAAGAATGAATCCTGCGGTGAAAGCAACATGGTATGCAAAGCCGGCAGGCGGATGTATTCGTACGCCGCCGCTTCCCCGCGCGCCCGCAGGGCGAATCGGGAAGCGCAAATTCAAGCATTCATCCGCCGTCCAACGGCCAGGCCCGCCTACATGATAAACCGAAATGAAACACATTAACATCGCGCTTGCCGCATTATTCTGCGCGCTGCTTGCGGCGTCCAGCGCAACATCCATCGGCGTAAGCCCCGGCTCCATAACACTGGAAAGGATGGTGCGCGGCGGCTATGGGGAGAAGACCATATACCTCAGCAACGCAGGAACCGATAACCTGACGCTCAACATCGAGGCCGACGGGGAGCTCAAGAACTGGCTCGCATTCGAGCCGTCAGGCCAGATCACTCTTCTCAGCAAGGGCGCAGTACCGGTAACAGTCAAGGTTTCAGTGCCGGTCAACGCGCGCAACGGCCTGTACACCGGCAACGTCATGTTCTCCGCGGTCAACCTCGAAAAAGCGACGGGAGACGCATCATCCGCCCGCGTCATGCCCGGGGTGATAGTCAGAGTATCGGCGACAGTCACCGGCGAGGAAATATACGGCTACTCCATCAAGTCCATCTCAGTCCGCGACATAGAGCAGAACAAACCCCTCGAGTTTGTCGTAACAATCGAGAACACGGGCAACGTCATCGCACGGCCTAACCTGACGCTTTCAATACTCGACGCAGAACGAAAGGAACTCGGACGGAACTTGCAGCACAAGGAATCATCGGTCCTGCCAACGGTCATCAGGGAAATTAGCATACCCATGGCCACCAAGGGACTGGCCGTCGGGTCCTACCACGCGAGGATAACCTCAGACATGGGCGAAGAGCAGATGGTTTTCTTCCACATCCTCGAGCCCGGAACGCTCGCGATAATCGGGTCGCTGGACCAGCTCAACCTGAACAAGATATACGTAACGCCGGATGAGACGGTCATAATCGAGGGCCAGTTCACCAACGACGGCGAATCCCAGATAGATAAGGCCAAGCTGATGGGGGAATCCTACCTGCTCGACCCGTCGTCAGGGACGAAAGAGCTTATTGGCGTGTTTGAGAGCGACCTCATGACCGTGCCGCTGGGCGGGCAGACGGTGCTTACCGCATACTTCACGCCGAAGAAGGCGGGCCAGTACTCCATCGAGGGCTTCGTGGTCTACAGCGGCAAGAAGTCAGAGACGAAGACGACAGTGCTCAATGTACTGGCAAACCCGCAGAAGAATACGCCGTACTCTTACTACATTGCGGCCGGAATGCTTGTGCTCATAATGATAGCAGCCATAGCCCGCTCCAGGAAACCCGCCCGAAGGAGCGTTCCATCCCCCGCCGGCCAGGATGCGGGCGCATACCAGCAGTCCGGCAAGCGCATGGAAGCGTTCCCAGAGTGGGTGTACACAAAACTGAAGAGCGAGATGTCAGACATAAAGGACACGTCAATCCTATTCGTGTCCATGGAGTCCCAGCAGCACACGGACGCGGTCTCCGGCCTCCTTAAGCTGCTCGTAACCGAGCGCGGCATGAGCTGCCTCTACATCAGCATGAGCGACCCCTATGACAAGAGCAAGGCCGCGATGGACCGGGCGGGCGTAGACGAAAAACGCGTCTATTTCATCGACTGCATATCCCACATGGCAGGGAAGGTGGACAACAAGACGTGCAACGCAGTCTTCATCGAGAACCCGACCTCTCTTGAGGAGGTAAAGCTGTACATAGACAAGGTGATGGCGACGCTTTCGGCGCCTAAGCTCATAATCCTCGACAGCCTCTCCAGCCTGCTTATATACAACAACGAGCGCACCGTGGAGAAGTTCACCCACACCCTCATAAACAAAATCCGGATAGAGGGCGCGGGCGGAGTCATCATCTCCATCAAGCAGAAGGAGTCCGAGGCGCTGTCAAAGACCCTCGTGCCCATGTGCGACAAGGAAATAACGCTCTAGAAGCGGCCTTTTTCTAACCAACCGCGCGGCAGAGAACAAATCTGGCTGGATATTTTAACAAAGACTACAAAGATATATCAAATACCCGCATCCTGAAGATGAAATACACTGCCGCCATCGCCTTAATGCTCGCACTGATGCTCACCGCGACGGGCGCCTCTGCCATCGGCGTGACTCCGGGCACGATTAACCTTTCAAAGATGGTTCGCGGCGGCTATGCCGAAAAGACGCTCTACATAAGCAACGCCGGGAGGGAGGACGTCCTAATCGGGGTGAAACCCGCCGGAGGAATAAAGAACTGGCTCAGCTTCGGAGAGAACCAAACAACGCTCCTCATACCCGAACGCTCCTACAAGCCCCTTCTCGTCAAGATATCCGTCCCGAATACCGCACCAAACGGCTATTACGAGGGATATGTCATCATAAATGCCATCTACCAGGGCAACAGCAGCCGCTTTGAGGAAAATACCATAATCTTCATGCCCGGACTGATAGTCAAGATACTCGTCCGCATAACCGGCGAAGAGATAACCGGCTACGCGCTGAAGTCCGTAACAGTCGCCGACACCGAAAAGAACAAGCCTGCGACCGTCAACGCAATCATCGAGAACACTGGCAACATCATCGCACGCCCGCGCATTCATTACGAACTGCTCGACAGCGAGAAAAAACGCACGGGCAAAACATTCGACCAGACGGACATGCCGGTGCTCCCGACGGTGGTGAAGCAATTCACAGCCCAAATAGACACAGCCGGGCTTGACACAGGCCCGTATTACATGATGGTCACAACTGACAACGGCGGGGAGCAGATTGCATTCTTCCACGTACTTGAGCCCGGGACGCTCGCAATCCGCGGGCTCTTCACCCAGCTTGCCCTGAACAAGATATGGACTGCGCCGGGCGAGACGGTCCGGGCTGACGCCACGTTCACCAACGCCGGCGAGACGGTCATCGAACAGGCCAAGCTGAAATGCGAGTCCTATCTCATCGACGAGGAGAGCGGCTCGCGAAAGCTTGTCGGGGTCTTCAACGGCGACCCCATTGACATACAGCCGGGCGTCGAGGCGACTCTTTCGGCTTATTACACCCCCAAGGAATACGGGAAATACCAGATAGAGGGATTTGTCGTCTACAGCGGCAGGAAGTCTGAGTCAAAGAGCACCATACTAAACGTGGCCGAGCAGGTCCAAAAGACGATTTACTCCGAGCTTATGACGCTCATCTCGAACAATCTCCGCATAATCCTGATAGTCGGCTCAGCGCTACTGCTGCTAGCAGTCTACATAGCGCGTAAACACACCGGACGGCACAAGGATACCGAAGCCGAGCAGATTCAGCCTAAGACCGAAGATTTCATGGCCGCTGAAAAGCAGGTGATGAACTCGGCGGAATGGGTCGAGCGCCGGCTGATAACAGAGCTTTCGGGCATGTCGCCGACGTCAATAATCCTAGTATCGGTCGAATCCAGCCAGCACTCCGACGCAGTCTCCGCGCTGCTGCGAATCGTGGTCACCGAGACCGGCGTCAACAGCACTTACATAAGCATAAGCCTGCCCTACCAGCAGCTGATGCAGGTGCTTGCCAAAAACAACGTGCCGCCTGAGAAACTCTCGGTAGTGGACTGCATATCACGGATGGCCGGCCAGAAGCCGGAGGCCGGGAACGCGTTCTTCGTGGAAATGCCGTCCTATCTCGAGGAGGTCGCGTTGTACACCGAGAGGTCGCTTTCGCAGCTCAGCGAGCCCAAGTTCATCTTCCTGGACAGCCTGTCCAGCCTCATGATATACAACGACGCGCACAGCGTGGAGCAGTTCACGCACCTTTTGATAAACAAGATGCGGCTTGAAAAGTTCGGCGGCATAATCATCTCGATAAAGCAGAAGGAGAACGAAGCGCTCGTGAAGACGCTCGTCCCCATGTGCGACAAGGAGATAATACTGTAAAATACCAATCTATCAGACAATGGCATTCGACATCCGGGAGATAAAGGAGGCCTCAAAGAAGGACTGGCGGAAAGAGTGGACCGAGACCGCGAGTCTCATCCCTGAAAAGACGGCGAAAGACTACACAGCCGGAGCCGGCGCGGCCCACATGCTCCACGAGCTCGTGCAGAAGACAAGGCAGGCCTTCCTCAAGGCCGGCTTCACTGAAATCGAAAACCCGGTATACATCAGCGAAGAAGACGTCTACAAGCAATACGGCCCCGAAGCCCCGGTAATACTCGACCGGGTGTACTACCTCGCCGGGCTCCCAAGGCCGGACATCGGCCTCGGAGAGAAGAAGATTGGCGAGGTCAAATCCGTGAATTCCTCCATAAGCCCGGACGAGCTTAAGAAGATATTCCGCGAATACCGGGAAGGCCTTATCGAAGGCGACAACATGGTCGAGGAACTGACGAAAAGGCTGAACCTATCCACTGACGAAGCATCCAGCGTCATAGACCTCTTCCCGGAATTCAAGGGCATCAAGCCCGTTGCAAGCACTCTCACGCTGCGCAGTCACATGACCGGCGCGTGGTTCCCGACACTTTCAGCCATGAAAGACCACAAGATGCCGCTGAAACTATTCTCAGTCGGCCTGCGGTTCCGCCGGGAGCAGAAAGTCAACTCAACACATCTTAGAGCCCACTACGGCGGCAGCATGGTCATCATGGACGACGACATAAGCCTCGAAGCAGGCAAGAAGGCATCAGAGAAGATACTCGAAAACCTCGGCTACAAGAACATCGAATTCACCAAGAAAAAAACCACCTCAAACTACTACGCCCCCGACACCGAATACGAAGTATACGCCGGAGGAATCGAAATCGCAGACATCGGCATGTACTCGCCAGTAGCCCTCGCAAACTACGACATACCCCACAACGTATTCAACCTCGGATTCGGCCTCGAACGAATGCTCATGGTCAAATACAACATCAAGGACATCAGGGAAGTCATCTACCCCCAATTCCACCAGATAACCGAGCTTTCAGACAAGGAGCTGGCAGGCAAAGTAACAATAGACAAAAAGCCGGCAAGCCATGAAGGCCAGAAACTGGCAGAAGCCATCAAAAAGACGGCCCTCGAGCACGGCAGCGAAAAATCCCCCTGCACCTACAAGGCCTACGAAGGCATGCTTGCAGGCAAAAAAATCATCGTCAATGTAGTAGAAAAAGAAGCCAACACGCAACTCCTCGGCCCGGCCGCCCTAAACGACATCTACATACACGAAAGCGGAATATACGGCCTCCCGAAAGACACAAGCAAGCTGAAAACAGACGTATCTGAAATACTCAAAAACGGCCTGAAACTAGACATAAATTTCCTCGACGCAATAGCAGACTACTTCGCGGCCGGAATAGAAGAAGAGCTGAAAGCCGGCAAGACAGAAGGCTACATAGCAGTCAAAATGGCCAAAACCGCAGGAGACGTGAACATAGCAATAGACTCTGCCGCACGACGGTTCATACTATCAAAAAACAAGCCGATATCGATAAAAGGGCCGGTATTCACGGCGGTGGAATACAAAGTAGAATAAACCCCCTAAGCAGGGTTAGGTCAGAAATCCAATAATAATCGTTTATACTCCCCCATTATATAATGTACGTCAAGGGAGTACGTCGAGGACACCTATGCTCTTTTTGACTGTAGAACAACATAGAATAGTGCTTCAAAGACTGATATCACTAGCCCGCACAGCACGTAACTTACGAACTCATCCTTCAGGTCACGAGTACACATCACTAATGATGAGTTTTCTTTTACACAACATATCCGCTGCAGAGTCCCTTATAAGACTCAACGAATCATTTGGATCTGAATGGTTCCCTGTCACTGTTGGTTATGCCATTGTCCGACCTATGTTCGAGATTGATGTGACTGCTCACTATATCTCTCAGTCTCCATCTGTGCGGGCTCACCAATATATCGAATTTGGATCAGTATTGCGCTATAACAAAATGCAAGCTGTAAAGAAACATCAGAATAGCAGAGAACCGTCTTGGAAAGAAGCTATGGAAATGGTTTGGAAACATGAGTACCTTGAAAAAGAACCGTGTATCCTCCAACGATATGAAGCAGTACTCCCTAATTTCTCATCAACTTCATCGAAAGGACGAATAATCCCCTTTCATAATTGGTCTGGCCTTAAATTGAGGGAGATGGCTGCGGCAGTGAAACACGAAGAGTCGTACGATATCTTCTATAGTGACCTCTCATCGTTCACACACGCAGATGTGTCTCTTGCGGATCGGTTTCTGAAATTCGACAACGACGGCCTGGTGTGGTCTATGCGGGCAAACGAGCTGGACGTTGGGTTTGTCTTCAGATATGCCACAATATTCCTCAGCTGTTTTCTTACATTGTTTGGTAAGCAGTTCGGCACTTGGAAAGAAAAGGATGTGATAGTTTGCCGGGATTTCAGGGATAAGAACTAATGAAGATAGTGTGCATAAAAAGCAGGTATTTGGCTACAGTGATTTGCAACTTAACTCAAATCATCGCTACGAAGACTTCATAACCCTAAACAGTTACTCTAAACGGCGTTAGACCCATTTGATGATGAGCACTACTAATAGGGAACCTAAATCTCTGCGTCGAGGTAAAAACTTTCATAAGAAAATACAAAAGGAATGGTGTAAAACTGCGGAAGGTAATGTAGAAATTGAAAAATCGATGACTAAACTAAGTGGGCGGAAGGGAAGAATGGATATCTTTATAGAGTCTGATAAAAAATTGGTTGCAATAGCAGAAATTAAGGCTTCAGATTGGGATACAATGAATCCTGCTGTCATTCGCCGAAACGTCAAACGTCAAGCACGCCAAATTTGGAACTATATCGAATCACAATTGAATTTTGGAAAGGAGGTTTCACCGGGGGTGATATTCCCCAAACGACCCAAAAACATTGATCGTATGAATCTAATTGAAAAATTATTTGATGCGGAGGGGGTTCCCGTAGTATGGAAAAACGAATCTATTGCAGAACGGAAAGCACGATCATAAACAATACTTGCCAATTACGGTAGTGGTGCAACTGTTTTTGCCGTAACTCGTTGTCTGTGTTTTATCTTCTCCGGTTTGTATGGATGTCGGCTTGTTTTTTGGTCCTCCGTCGTCTTTTGTCGTTTTTAACTTAGCCGTCATTTTTTTAATGTCTGTTTATGGCTCGTAGTCTAGTTACTGAGGGTAGGCGGTCTGGTCAGGTTTTGCGCCGGGAGGTTGACGAGGTTTTGGACCAGCATGCCTTGGATTCCCGTCTTAATACGTTTGTTATGGATGCGAAGCGGCCTGTGTTTCTTTGTGGGCTCGTTAGGTGATGTGTATTGGTATGTTGTATTTCCCCAGTGTCTTGCGGTAGTATTCGGTTTTTCTTTTTTTTACATCATCCGG
>JAQTQS010000014.1 GCA_028712125.1 Candidatus Altarchaeota archaeon | reverse complement strand
TTCCCGGGGAGTCTCAAACCGAACGAACGGAGCATCTTTTGGGTCCTCGGATGCACGGGATAAACGACCTTCTCCTCAACGGCCGAAAGCAGCCTGACAAGTTGCGAAAGATTCCTCTTGGAGTCGACGTTCTCCTGCCGGTGGGCTGTGAACAGCACATACGGCTCATTCCCGAGGCCAAGCTCCTTCAAGATACGGCTTTTTTTAGCCTCTGCTGAAAACCGCCTTAATGCGTCTAGCGTAAGGTCCCCGACGACAAAGACATTTTTCTTAATACCCTCAGCCGCAAGCAAGCTCCCGGCAAGCTTGGACGGGGCGAACAATATCCCGCCCTCATGGTCGGCGAAGACGCGGGTGCGCTCCTCAGGCATCCGGCCGTCGAACGAGCGAAAGCCGGCCTCCACATGAATAAGCTTAGTCCGATTCTCTTTCGCCGCAAGCGCGCCGGCCATGACGGTGTTCGTGTCGCCGTAGACGAGCACAAAGTCCGGCTTGGAACGCCTTATATCCCTGCCAATGGCCGACGAAAGCTCCCGTATTCCGGAGCCGTTGACATCAAGTGCGGCATCCGGCTTTCTGACCCGAAGCTCGCGGAAGAATACTTCTGACATGCTCTGGGAGTAATGCTGGCTTGTGTAAACAAGCCGGTGGTCGAACGACCTGTCAAGCAGCGGTATCAGGCAGGACATCCTGATAATCTCCGGCCGCGTGCCTATCACGCTCATTACTTCAGTCATTTCCCAGCATTGGCTACCCGCCGGCAGACCTTCTCCAAATCGCGCTCAGACAAATCCACGCCTGAGGGCAGGCTCACACCCCTCTTCGAAAGGGATTCGGCGACTGGAAACCTATTTTTCGTCCTGTAAGGCGGCATCAGGTTTATCGGCTGGAGGAGCGGCCGAGTCTCGACGCCATTTTTCGACAGCGACTTCATCAATGTGTCCCGCCCGGTCCCGAACTTCCTTTCAACAAGCACGCTATACATCCAAAACGAGCTCTTCGCCCAAGGCATCTCCTTTGGAAGAGTAATTCCTACAACGCCGGAAAGGCGCTCCCCATAAGCTTTAGCAATCTCCCTCTTCCTTCTCACAAAAGAGTTCGCCTTGCGCATCTGGGCCACGCCTATAGCCGCCTGCAGGTTCGTCATCCGGTAGTTGAACCCTATTACGTCGTGCCAATACCTCCTGCCCGGGCTCATGCCGTAATTCTTCAATACGCTGATTTTATCCGCAAGCTTCCTGTCGTTCGTAACGCACATCCCGCCCTCGCCAGTCGTTACCGTCTTGTTGGCATAAAAGCTGAAACACCCGACATCGCCAAACGAGCCGGCCATCCTCCCCCGATACCTGCTGCCGATGGCCTCCGCGCAGTCCTCAACGACCCGCAGGCGAAAGTCGCGCGCAATCCTCATAATCTCTCTCATGTCGCACGGATGCCCGTACGCATGCACCGGGATTATCGCCTTTGTGCGCCTCGTAATGCTCTCCTGAACCAAGCCCGGGTCCATGCACCAGTAATCCGGATGGGAATCCACAAAAACCGGCCTGGCGCCGCAATAGGAAACGACGTTCGCAGTCGAGATAAAACTCAACGCCGGGACAATCACCTCATCGCCGGGGCCGATGCCGAGCGCCTTCAATGCAAGATGCAATGCAGCCGTCCCGTTGGAAGCCGAAACAGCATGCCGGACGCCGCAATAGGCCGCGACAAGACGCTCGAAACGCCCGACAAAAGGCCCCTTGGAGCTAATCCAGCCGCTGACAAAAGCCTCCACAAGATTGCCGAACTCCTCCCTCCCGAGACTTGGCCCGCCAACCGGAATCATACGCGCAAATTCCTCGATAAGATATTCGCCTCGCTCGGATAGCTTGGAGCATCCCATGGGAAATGCTCGCCGTCCATCCAGCGCCTCCAAAGCGACATGTCGTTCTCGACCATGATGCGGACAAGCTCCCTGAATTTCACATTCGGCTTCCACCCGAGTTTTTTCCCGGCCTTCCGGGAGTCGCCCCTCAGTAGATTGACCTCAAGCGGCCGCATGAACTTCCTGTCAACCTTAACATGCTTCTTCCAGTCGAGGCCTGCGACATTGAAGGCCTCTGATACGAACTCGCGCACGCTGTGGGACTCTCCCGTCGCGATGACGTAATCGTCGGGCATCTTCTGCTGGAGCATGAGCCACATAGAACGCACGTACTCCGGCGCATAGCCCCAATCCCGCTTCGCATCAAGGTTGCCGAGTGAAAGGTTCTTCTCGATGCCGAGCGCAATCTTCGCAACGCCGTTTGAAATCTTGCGGGTGACAAATTCCAAACCCCGGAGCGGAGACTCATGGTTGAACAAAATACCGTTGCAGGCGAAAATCCCGTAAGCATCCCTGTAGATGCGCGCCATATGATGGCCGTACAACTTTGCCGCGGCATAAGGGCTTGCGGGATAGAACGGTGTGCCTTCATTCTGTTTGCTCCTGCCGCCCGTCCCGTAAAGTTCGCTCGTCGACGCCTGATAAACCCTGATACCCGTATCAAACTGCCTCACGGCCTCAAGAACCCTCGTCACCCCAAGCCCGGTCACCATGCCGGTGCCGGTCGGCTGCTCGAACGAAGCGCCGACAAAGCTCTGCGCAGCAAGATTATAAACCTCATTTGGACGGGAGATGCGAAGGGCCTCCGTGATTGAGTTCTCGTCAATCAGGTCGCATGAGATAAGATTGATTTTCTCAAAGACGCCGAGGTGCTGAAGCCTCCAGAAATTCGGCGTTGAAAGACGCCTGTAAGTCCCATAAACGCGATACCCCTTCTCAAGCAGGAACTTCGAAAGATAGGCGCCGTCCTGCCCGGAAACGCCGGTAACCAGAGCGCGCTTCATCACTAAAACAATGGTATTCAAGTATAAAATACTCCACTCCAAAAAACGAATCCCGGATGATTGAAAGCAATCGGCCGGCAATCAGAAAAACAGCGGAAGGGGGCGGCCTAACTTTCATTCCTACCTTTTTTAGTTGCTAGTTTTTGGTAGAGTCGCCGATAGAGATAATAGACTATTGAGAGCACTATAAAGTTGATAATCCAAAAAATAATGAGTGCTATCAAGAAGCCCCGTAATATAAAACGGTAACAGTCAGTAAAGGCATCTGGTTGACATTGTCCCATTTTCAGGAGGTATAAATGTAGGAGTAACGAAATTATGAAGGACACTACCGCTAACACCACAATTGTTTTCCTTGTAAAGATTGCCTGATTCTCCATTTTATTGGTTGCTAGTTTTTTCGATAGAGTCGCCGATAGAGATAATAGAGTATAGAAAGCGCTATGAAGGTGATAATCAAGGGTGTAATGAGTAATGAAACAATAATAACTTTTGGTCTCCATTCGCATAGATCATCGGGAGGACAATAAGTGATAGCGGGGTGTATGTAACGATAAAATAAAATCGTTGAAATGATAAGGGATATTACTAGTAGTATACGAACTGTTTTCTTTGTAAAAACTGTTTGGTCCCCCAGCTTTCGATAAAGGTAATAGAGTATGGATAACATTATGAAGGTAAAACCCCAAACCTTAAGTGAAACTAAAAGAAACTCGATATTTGCATGTGGCGCACATTCACCACCCGGCGGACAATAAATCATAGCAGGGAAGATGTAAAGACCAAATAAAATCCTTGAAATAATAAAGGACACCATCAGTAGCACAAGAATTGTTTTCTTTGTAAAGATTGCCTGCCCCGCCATCTTAATCCTCATTGTATAACCAATAAGAGGGTACTGCTTGTTTCATATGTATATTGCCCTCCTTTAACTATTAACCATCCGGGCATCCGAAATCCAAAACACAATCCTATTTTTAACACCCCGCACAATTACTTATCAATGAGCGTCAAGCACGGCCAGAGCATTCTCGACCGTATTAAATCTACTAAGGATATTGAAATCCCGAAGGACATCGTCGAGCAGGTCATCGGCCAGGACAAGGCGGTTAGGAAGGTCCGGCTTGCGATAGACCAGCGCCGGCATCTCCTCCTCGTCGGCCCGCCGGGAATCGGTAAGTCGATGCTCGCGCAGGCGCTCGCACAGCATCTCCCGAAGCCGTCGCAGGAGCTTTATGTCGTCAACAATCCCGCGAACCAGATGCGGCCGCTCATCGAGGCGGTGAAGAACATTTTTTGCAGCGAATACCTCACGCCGGCGCAAGCCCCGCCGTACATCGCGGAACAGCTCGGCTTCAAGTGCCCGACATGCGGAGCGCTAAGCGACGTCAATAACACGATATGCCCCGCCTGCGGGGAGAAGAAATACCGCCGGATAACCCAGACCGAGGAAGTCCAGACGACAAGGTTCACAAGCGACGGCCGGGAGGAAGGATTGACCTACAAGCGCGAGGGCGAAAGAATCCTGGTCGTCGGCCACCAGCCCGAGAACTACGGCCTGCCTGAACCGCGCATCAAGGCCGGCCGCCAGGACGTCGGCCGCATGGTCCTTGTCAAGATTAACCGCAAGACTTTTGTTCATGCTACCGGCGCTAGTGAGACTGAGCTTTTGGGCGATGTGCGCCATGACCCGTACGGCAGTCATCCGGAAATCGGGACTCCGGCGTATCTGCGTGTCGTCCCCGGGGCGATACACGAGGCCCATGAGGGGGTGTTGTTCATTGACGAGTTGCCGCATCTGGGGAACCTCCAGAACTTCATACTCACCGCCATGCAGGAAAAGAAATTCTCCATAGTCGGCCGCAACCCCCAGAGCGCCGGAGCCGCGGTCAAGGTCGAAGACGTGCCCTGCGACTTTTTATTCGTCGGTGCGTGCAACATTAAAGACGTGCAGGACATAACCCCCCCGCTTCGCTCGAGAATCATCGGCAACGGCTATGAGATACTGATGAACACGTACATGGACGACACGCCCGAAAACCAGGATAAGCTCGCCCGCTTCACGGCCCAGGAAATCGTAAAGGACGGCAAGATACCGCCGGCCACGATAGACGCCGTCCATGACATAATCGAGGAGGCAAGAAGAAGGGCTCGGGTCATAGACGACGCGAGAAACTCCCTAAGTCTACGACTTCGCGACCTAGGTGGCGTGATAAGGATGGCTGGCGACTTTGCCGTTTCTGAAAAGTCAGGCCATATCGAGTCAAGGCATGTTAAGGATGCCATTGAAGAATCAAAGCCCATCGAAGTCCAGCTTGAGGAGCGGTACGGCAGCGTGTGGAAGGGCATCGAAAGGGACAAGATATTCAACGCCGAATACGGCAAACTCGGGAAGAGCTACATATAAGCGCGAAATTCCAACACATAACCATACTTCTATCAATACAAAAAGGTTGCGGGCATGATTACATACGCGGACATACAGCGGATATATCGGACCGAGGGGAATACGCCCACGCTCGAGCAGATACCCGACGACTTCTACGAGCAGGTCCCCATACTGCTGTCGCAGGTGGGGGAGGAGCACCGTTCGCACATAAACAAGTTCGTGCTTGAGATACACACAAAAAGGCGGAACAAGATAATGCTCCACGCCCTGCGCATATGCGACAAGACAAAACTTCCGCCAAACGCGACAACACAGGAAAACAAGCTGTACACCGCCGCAGTAGACCTGATACAGGAATACTCAAATCGCATGCTCTCCAAGAACAACGTAAAAAAGGCCGAACATGAGAATCAGGAGCGTAAAATCAGGCTGCGCATGCTGAAGCCAACCCCCAACATCGTCGGCTCGGACCTCCACAGCTACGGCCCGTTCAAGGAGGACGACATATCGGAACTTCCGGAAAGCAACGCCATCATACTCATCAAACAGGCCTACGCGGAGGAGCTTGGGGAAAAAACGGAACCGCAGGAGGGCGAATAGGCATGCACGGCGGCGAAAACGCTTTTTATTCCCCACGGTCTTATTAATAAAACCATGAAGTTTCCGGAATCCATCAACACCTACTGCCCGTCCTGCCGCAAACACACCAAGCACACGGTCTCTTTAGGCAAGAAAGGCAAGGAAAGGACGATGAACCGTGGCCGGCGGAAGTACGAGAAGATTAAGAAGGGCTACGGCGGAAGTCCGAGGACTCCGAAGAAGCAGGTCTACAAGGTCGGCAAGCGTACCGTCCTCCTCATGAAGTGCAGCGTGTGCAAGAAGAAGCACCAGAAGCTCTTCACCGCGCGCACCAAGAAGACCGTCGAGATAACATCGCAATAAGAAATACAATGGCAAAAAAAATACCGAAGACCGAAAGCAGTTTCCTAAGGGTCAAGTGCAACGACTGCGGCAACGAGCAGGTGCTGTTCGAAAAGGCGTCGTCCAGGATTAAATGCCTGGCCTGCGACAAAATCCTAGCCGAGCCGACCGGCGGAAAAGCCTCAGTCAAAACCCAGGTTCTGTCCACGGCAGACCGCGACCTTCAATAGGCTGATTGCGGCAGGCCGGAGGAATCCTATAACGTGCTTATAACCGGCGCTATGACGACGTTCCCCTTCTTGGTCGTTATGTGAACCGGCATCTCCCACCTTGCGCTCGCGAATATGCCGTACTTCAAACCCTCATTGTCCAAAAGACCGCAAATCTTCTCCAGCAGGCCTGCATTAATGAAACTTCCGCCCTCAAGTCCGGCCAGCTCGCCCTTATGCGAGAGCTCCCCGATTCCGACGATGCTCAATCTCGTGGCATCCCCCGAGAAATAATCGCCCGGAAAGACGCCGACAACGCCGGACGCGGTCATGAAGCCGCTGCGACTGCCAGACTTTGCCGGCTTCAACTCCTCACCGATGACTGTTGAAACGATGCCTGCCAGGTATTGCATGTCCACCGATTCCTGGGCAGTCAGCTTCCGAGGCCCGAAGATTCTCTCAAATGCGCCCATGATTAAAATCCCCAGTAATTACCTAATCCATATTAAACGTATTAAATCAAAAGACTAACCATGGGCGAAGGCTTCGAATACCTCGAGCACACGGCCGACCTGAAGTTCAGAAGCCGCGGCAGGACATTGGGCGAGGCGTTCGAGAATGCGGGACTTGCGCTTTTCACGGCGATTACTGACCTATCAAAGGTCGAGGCCCGCGAGAACCGGAGGATAACGCTTGAGGCCGAGGAATTGGACATGCTCCTCCACGACTTTCTCAGCGAACTAATCTACCTGTTCTCGGCCGAGGAGATGCTGTTCTCCGGCTTTAAGGCCGACATCGTGAAAATAGACACATACCAGCTGCATGCGACGGTTTCAGGCGAGAAAATAGACCGGAAGAAGCATCTTCTGCAAAAGGAGGTTAAGGCCGCGACATTCCACGACATGAAAATCGAGCAAGGATTGGATGGATGGGTCATCGAGGTCGTGTGCGACACCTAAAAGACTTTTTTTAATCGCCGGAATAAAATACCTAAGCAGTCATCTAGTGAAGACATGGACAGCATTAACGCGCCAAATCCCCCGAAGGAAAAATCGCCAGTCAAATGGCAGGTGAACGAGCAGCTGCTGCAGTCCTACCGGAACATGTTCCTTTCATCCCAGTCCTTCATGCTGGCCGTAGGCGCCATCGCCATGGGCAAGAGCAACCTCCTGATGGCATTATTGACAATCATCGGCCTGCTAATGATATGGGCCGTGTGGTTTCCCATCGTGCGCTCCCGCCATCTTATCGTGGACTACCACAAATACCAGCTCAACAGCACTAGTCCGGACGCGAAAATCTGCACCGAGACCGAATACGTGCACGACATGGCAAAGCGTAAAGAGACTAACGCGATTCTCGGGATAAAGCACGAGTTTAGGCCAACCCGGTTTAAGATAGACCTATGCCTGCCTCTCTTATACTCCCTAATCTGGATTCTATTGCTGGCATTCCAATTGTCGCGCCCTCCAGCATAACCCATAAGAAACAACAAGTCATGCCATCGCTTTAGCAAGCCAATTCCTGCCTTCGTCGACGATGGCGTCCAGCTCCTTTTTATCCCTGCCTTCAGCCGTGATGCGCATGTAAGGCTCGGTGCCCGACGGCCGGAGGAGTATCCATCCGTTTTGTCGAGCTATGCGGATTCCGTCCAAGTCCGAATAATCCTCGTTTATTATCGTCTTTAGCTTTTCCATTATCTCGTCCTTCCTGTCATTCTCGCAGGGGAGCTTCAGCCTTGTCATCGGGTAGCTCTTGATTTTTCCCAGCCTCTCGTAAAACTCTCCGCTAGACACTAGCTTGACAGCCTTTGCCACGCAAGCCACCCCGTCGGGATACTGGTGCACGTCCGGGAATATGAAGGTGCCGCTCGGCTCGCCGCCGAAATCCGCATTGTGCTTCCTGATTGCGTCAGCCACCGCGACGTCTCCGACGGGTGTCCTCACCACCTTTTTGCAGACGTCTTCAATCCGCATCGAAGCGTCAACGGTTGTCACAACCGTCTTAAGCCCGTAGGCCAGCACCGAAAGGAAGCTATCCCATTCAATCATTTTGCCGTCCCTGCCGACTGCGGCCGCACGGTCGGCGTCGCCGTCGTGGACTAACCCGATGTCCGCCTTTGCTTTCCTCACCGCGAGAGAAAGCTCGGCCAGGTTCTCCTCCCTCGGCTCGAGCTCGTGCGGGAACACTCCGTCCTGGTTCGTGTTGAGCGTGACGACGTCGCAGCCCATCTCTTTCAAGAGCCGAGGCGTGACTGCAGAGCCAGCGCCGCCCGCGCAATCCAGGACGACCCTGGTTCTCCTGTCGCACACGCCGACTGTCTTCAGAATCAGGTTTATGTGCCTTCCGACAAAATCCTCGCCTGACGTCCTGCCCCTCGCGCCTGCCTTGAAACTCTTCGAACCGATAATCCCTTCAATCATCGATTCCTCGGCAGGGCCGTACGTCCCATCCTTTGAGAAGAACTTGAAGCCGTTGTAGTCCGGCGGATTATGCGACGCCGTGACCATCACGCCCGTCCCGTACATGGCTGTCGCAACACCCACAGTCGGCGTCGGCACGATGCCAAGTGCGACGACATCATGGCCCGTCTCCAAAAGCCCTGCCGTAAAAATCCTCTCAAGCTCGGGGCCGGTCTTTCTCGTGTCCCTTCCAACGGCAACGGTCCTATCATTCGAGTAAGTGCCGAGCGCCCTGCCCAAATCTCTGGTGAAATCGGGCGTGAACTCAACCGCCTTCCTCCTTATCCCCGAAGTTCCGAACAAGCGAGTCATCTCCTCTTATAGACGTGGCTATTCCACCACATTGACCTTTCAAATCTTCCGGCTTCTCCTCCAATACGCTCCAGCGGGACGTCCCTGTCTGTCGCAAGAATCCCGTTCGGCTTGAGGCCGCGCAATAGTCTTCCAATGACTTCCGGTTCTTTATCTATGTAATTCCCGCCCATCGAGCAAACGACAACGTCGTAAGACTCCGGCTTAACGCCAAAATCCTCTATGGGCTTGTTTGCAACTTGTATCCTGTCCCGGTAATACCGCGGCACATGAACCAGCTCCACAAGGCCCTCCAGCGACCTGACTCCAAGGTCGCTTAATCCCCGCACCCTCAAAACGCGCCCTGTAGTCTCATCATCCCATGCGTCCGTATCCATGACACTCCGCTTCGCCCCCGGGAGGAAACCACGGATATAACCCTTCGAATCTTCAATACCCCCACCGTAGTACCCTGAAGGCATCGCCAATACGACCTTCTGAGTTTCAACCATCCTTGCAATAAAAGGATTTTTCTCCACAACAGTCAGACTCCAGTCAACACCACTAACCCCCCCGGAAGAAGCGCGCTTGTATTTCTCCAGACTGCTGGCCAGCTCAAGATGGTCCCATGACATCGGCCGGCTTAAGCTTGATACACCGGTTTCGGCGTGCATTAACGGCCTTGACACTCCCGTACCAACGGCTAATGCGGAAATGCACTTCTCGCCTGCGGCTATTTCCCCGAGGTGTTTGTCCAGCTCGCGGAACAACGCCGCGTTCCTCATAAAAGAAGTGATGACACGCTCGTCGTAAAGCAATGGCTTGGGTATGGCGTCCCGTGCACTCCTGCCTTCGCCCCACTCCTCAAGAATCCTCACGGCGCTCTCGGCGGGCGTCAAATGGCGCGTCTTCTGGGCTTGCATGATTATTGTTAATATTCCCCAATGCAGGTAATAAATCCGCTCTACTTCAGCAGCGCAATCCTCGCGAGCAATGCCTCCAGCTGGATTCTCTCGTTCGCGCCCTCAACTATCGTGAAGTTAGACTCCCCGATAAGGTCGATGATTCTCACCTTCGTCTTGTCGTCGGCCGAAAGGTTCATCGCCTCCTTGCTCATCTGGACGATTATGTCCTCGCCCGAAAGGCCGTAGGTCACCATCAACTTGTCCAGCAGGTTTCTTGCGTCGAGGAATTTCCCCTCGGTTGCGAGCCTCAATACGTCCTGCACGTCCTTCGGCCTTGCCCGCGTGGTTATGGCGTAAACGTGCTCCTCGTCGACCTTCCCGAGCGCTGCGGCGCCCTGTAGTATGTTTATAGACTGGCGCAGGTCGCCCTCGGTGACGTAGAGTATAGCCTCAAGGCCGGCGTCGTCGAACTGGACTTTCTCGTGGTGCAGTATCTTCTCAAGGTACTTTTTTATCGCCTCCCTCGGAATCTTGCGGAACCTGAACATCGCGCACCGGCTCTGTATAGGCTCGATAATCTTAGAAGAGTAGTTGCAGCTGAGT
Organism: Candidatus Altarchaeota archaeon; assembly: GCA_028712125.1. GTDB lineage: Archaea > Altiarchaeota > Altiarchaeia > IMC4 > SCGC-AAA252-I15 > VGJA01. The sequence continues at coordinate 12,252 of JAQTQS010000014.1, read as the reverse complement.
ATGAAACGGCAGTTCTGGGTGTACTTCTCCATCGTCCGGCGGAGCGCCCCTTGGGCTTCAGGCGTCAGCGCGTCGGCCTCGTCTAAAAAGACGATTTTGAACTCGCCGACAATCGGCTTCATCCTGGCGAAATCCTTCAGCGACGTCGCGCTCTTGTCCTTCTGCTGGTCCTTGGAGCGCATGATGTCAACGCCCCGCTCGTCAGAAGCGTTAAGCTCAAGGAAATCATGGGTGAAATCATCTCCGAAAAGCTCGCGCGCGATGCATATGGCGGCCGTCGTCTTTCCCGTCCCCGCTGGTCCTGCGAAACAAAGCTGCGGAATGCTCCTCGACTTCACATAAGCCTCAAGGCGCTCGACAATAGCGTCCTGGCCGACCATCTCCCGAAGCTTCTTAGGCCGGTACTTCTCAGTCCAAGGTATGTCCATTATACGATTGCACCTTACTATTGGATATTTCGCATAAGAATTCTTATAACAGCAAATACCAGTATTTACCCTCCAAGATGGCAGTACAGCCTGTAGGGGAATACAACCCCCGGGAACTAGAGGAGCGCATCCTGAAACACTGGAAAGCCAACAAAATCCCAGAAAAGACAATACACCCAGTCGAAGGACGGCCGCAATTCTCCTTCCTCGAAGGCCCGCCGACAGCAAACGCGCCGCCCGCGCTGCACCACGTCGAAGTCCGGGTCTTCAAGGACCTTGTGAACCGCTACCACTACATGAAAGGCTTCTCAGTCCCGCGCAAGGCCGGATGGGACTGCCACGGCCTCCCGGTCGAAGTACAGGTCGAAAAGGAATTGAAGCTCAACTCGAAAAAGGAGATACTGAGCTACGGCCTCGACCGCTTCATAGAGAAATGCCGGGCGAGCGTTTTCACCCACATAAAGGAATGGGACGCTATGACCGACAGGATGGCGTACTGGATAGACCTTGAGAAGCCGTACGTCACCATGGACAACGACTACATCGAAAGCGTGTGGTGGTCGCTCAAGGAACTATGGGGCAAGAAGCTGCTGTACGAGGGCCACAAGGTCGTCCCGTACTGCTCGCGGTGCGGAACGCCTCTGAGCAGCCACGAGGTCGCGCTCGGCTACCGGACGGTGAAGGAGCAGACTGTCGTAGTCAAATTCCAGGCTAAGGACAAGGACTATAGCTTCCTCGCATGGACGACGACGCCCTGGACGCTGCTCTCGAACGTCGCGCTTGCAGTCAACCCTGAAATCAAATACGTAACGATAAAATACCGGGGGGAAAAATACGTGCTCGCTAAAGAACGGCTCGGCAGCCTCGAAGGCAGCTGCGAGATTCTGGAAGAACGCTCCGGAAAGGACTTGGCCGGCATCGAATACCACCCGCTCTTCAGCCACTTCATAGGCAAGCTTGATGCGCCGGCATGGCGCATCATAACAGGCGGCTTCGTCTCCACGGAAGAAGGGACAGGAATCGTGCACATAGCCCCGGCCTTCGGCGAGGACGACTACAACGTGGGACTCGCGAACAACCTGCCGCTGATAAACCCGCTGGACGAGGACGGCAAGTTCACAAGCAAGATACCGGAGCTTGCGGGAATGTTCGCAAAAGACGCCGACCCGAGGATAATAACAATACTCGACGAAATGGGCGCGCTCTTCACGCAATACCCCTACGAGCACGAATACCCCTACTGCTGGCGGTGCGGCACGCCCCTGTTGTACTATGCGATGGAATCCTGGTTCATCAAAGTCACCGACGTAGTCCCAAAACTCCTCGAAAAGAACAATACGATAAACTGGTACCCGGAACACATAAAGACCGGCCGCTTCGGCAACTGGCTCGAGAACGCCAAAGACTGGAGCCTGTCGAGAAACCGCTTCTGGGGCACGCCGCTGCCGCTATGGGAATGCACGTCCTGCAAGAACAGGGAAATGCTCGGCTCCCGAAAGGAACTCGCTGAGAAAGCCCTGAAAAACCCCGGAGACGTAGACCTCCACCGGCCCTACATCGACTCCGTCCGGCTGAAATGCCAGTGCGGAGGAACCATGCAGCGCGTCCCCTACGTCATAGACTGCTGGTACGACAGCGGAGCCGCAACCTTCGCCCAATTCCACTACCCGTTCGAAAACCAAAAACTATTCCGGGAAAGCCACCCATACGACTTCATCTCAGAGGCGACAGACCAGACACGCGGATGGTTCTACACACTACTCGTCATCTCGACCATACTCTTCGATGCGCCCGCCTACAAGAACTGCGTGGTCGGCGGCCTTCTCTTGGACGACAATGGCGAGAAGATGTCGAAAAGCAAGAACAACATCGTCGACCCATGGGAGCTGTTCAACACGGTCGGCGTGGACGCGGTCAGGCTGCAGATGTGCAGCAGCGCCCCATGGAACGCCCGCAGGTTCGGCACCGAAAGCCTCAACGAATCCGTCGTCCCCTTGCTTCGCACACTATGGAACTGCTACAGCTTCAGCGTGCGATACATGCTCCTCGACAATTTCGACCCCCGCGACCACGCGCTCGACGAAAAGACTCTGCAGACCGAAGACTCGTGGATAATATCCAAGGCCAACACCCTCGTCCAGGACGTCTCGGCCGCAATAGACGCAAACGAATACCACCTCGCAGTCGAACGCATCAACAACTTCACCGTCGAAGACCTCTCGCGCTGGTACATCAAAATCATACGCGACCGCCTATGGCTTGAAGACGGTAAAAGCATGAACCCATCCAAAAAAGCCGCCTACCTCACGCTCCACCGCGTGTTCGAAAAACTAGGCATCGCGCTCGCGCCCATAGCGCCCTACACCGCCGAAGAGCTGTACCAGAACCTGGCTAAAAAACCCGGCATGCCCGAAAGCATCCACCTCCAGGAATGGCCGACGCCGGAGCGCCAGGACAAGAAACTGGAGGAACGAATGGACGTCGCAAGGAAGATATTCGAAGCCGGAAGCAGCTGCCGCCAGGCGGCGGACATAAAGCTCCGCCACCCGATACAGAAGGCGACAATAGCCGGCGACAGGACGGTGGAAGAAACCGTAAAGGCCCTGCAGGACATACTCGCCAAACAGCTCAACGCAAGAGAAGTCGAATTCATCGAAGAACTGCCAGGAATCACATACATAGCATCGCCTAACTATGCCGTACTCGGCCCGGCCTACGGGAAAAAAGCCCCATTGGCCGCGGAAGCGATACGCTCGAACGGCAAGGCGGTCAAAAAGGCAGTGGAACTCTCTGAAAATATCACGCTCAACAACTTTGAAATCACGCCCGCGATGGTTGGTGAAATCAGGATAAACGTGCCGGCCAAATACGCCGCCGCAGAATTCTCGGCCGGCAAGTCCATGGGAGTCGTCTACATAGAGAAGGAGCGCAGCCAAAGCCTGCTCAACGAGGCGCTCGCCCGCGACGTCATACGCAACGTGCAGGAACTGAGGAAGAAGCACAACCTAGCGGAACTGCAGAAGGTGAAAGTTCTAATCTCAAGCTCGCCGGCCGTCGAACGCATGCTCGCGGAATACAAGGACGCAATACTAAAGGAAGTGCGCGCGAGCGAAATCATGACGGCAGCCGGCATGAAAGCCGGAATCTCGTTCGAATTCCAAAACGAGGCCGTGCAAGTCGAAATTTCTTTTTAAATAGGAAACAACAATACTATATACCGTTTTTAGCGTAGGCTATCACTAAAAAGATGAAAGGTTCAAGCGGATTCAGAAGACGCACTAGAGGTTTGAGAATAAAGCCCAAGGAGAGAGGCAAGGTCAAGATACGACAGCGCATGCAGACATTCAAGGAAAACGACCTCGCATCCATATCCATCAACCCATCCTACCAGAACATACCCCACCCCCGCTACCAGGGCCGGACCGGACGCATAGTCGGCATGCAGGGGAGGGCATACCACGTCGAGATAAAGGACGGCGGCAAGACCAAAAAGGTTCTAGTCACACCCGAACACCTAAAGAGAATAGCATAACCGCCTTTAGCGGCCAACAAAAATGAAGCAACTCTCAGAGCGCTACGTAACGCTATCGGAAGTGAAGGAAATCCTGGAGAAGCAGGAGAAACAGTACGCCAAGGAAGGCAAGGAAATGCTATACGAGCAGAAGCGCGCGAAAGAGCACTCTGAAAAGTTCGCCAAACTACCGGCCCGCCAAGCCCGGGAGCTGGTTGAGAAGATTTCGGCATTGAGCGTCCAGCTGCCGCCGGAGAAAATCATAAAGATTGCAGACTTGATGCCCGAGACCATCGACGATGTCAGGGCCATATTCGCCAAGGAGCGGTTCAAATACACTGAAGAGGAAATCAAGCAGATAACGGACCTCATTGCGGGGTACAAGTAGGGCTTTAGGGGGTGGTCCACATGCAGCCAGCGCAAAAAGACGAGTACGTCAGGATACTGGATTTTCTGCCAAAGGGCAAGTCCGAAATGCCGCCGCACAAGCGCAAGCCAGTCGCCCAAGCAGTCGGGGAAACGCATTACTCGCTCCTTGAGATAATCCCAAAGGACAATGTCTCGCTCGCGTCGGGAGAGCGCGTGTACATAGGCGAAGGCAGCCGGGACAAGGTAGACCACATCGAACGCCGCATAAAATACGAATGGCTCACGCCCACGGCCAAGGACGAGCTGCCAGAGATAGTAAAAGGAATAGTCATCTCGCGAGAGGCTGAATACGTCCATTTCTACAACACGTCCGGCAGCATAAGCACCCGCCAGCACAAGCTGGAGTGCCTGCCAAAAATAGGCAGAAGCCACAGGCAGGACATACTCGAGCAGCGCGAGATAACGCCCTTTAACAGTTTCGAAGACATGATGACGCGGGACAAGATAGTGGATAACGCCGACGGAACCCAAAAGAAGATCCGCATCGGCATACCCGACCCCGCAAGGGTTATAGTCGACAAGATAATCGAGGAACTCAAGGGGGAAAGCAAGTACTACCTCTTCACCCCGGCCGACGTCCGGGACAAGGTATGACGGCGTAGCCCATGACCGGATGACGGAATCGCGCAAGTTTCTTGCATGCAGCTCTAATAAAAAAGCAACATGAGAACCCACTACTCAAGCGAAATAAGCGAGGATGCGGGCGGGACGCAAGTCACTCTCGCAGGCTGGGTGCATGAAATACGCGACATGGGGAAATTGAAATTCCTCATCCTGCGGGACCGCGAGGGCCTTATCCAGGTAACTGCCAAGAGCGATACCACCGACCCCGCCGTCCTGAAGACGATAGGCGAGCTGACAAAGGAGAGCGTTATAGAGGTGACTGGCAAGGTCTCGCCGAATTCCCGGGCGCCGAAAAAGGTCGAAATAGTACCTACAAGCATAAGCGTCGTATCCCTTTCACGGACTCCGCTGCCGCTTGACGTCACAGGCAAGGTTGACGCTGATTTGGACACCCGCCTGAACAACCGCTTCATGGACGTCCGCAAGCCCGCAGTCGCCGCGGTCTTCAAGATACGCTCAAAAATCCAGCAGGCCTTCCGCGAATTCTTCGTCCAAAAGGATTTCATCGAAATCAATCCACCGAGCATCATCGCCGCCGCATCCGAGGGCGGGACAGAGCTTTTCGCAATCAGCTACTTCGAGCGGGAGGCCTTTTTGTGCCAGAGCCCGCAGCTTTACAAGCAGATGATGATGTCGGCTGGCTTCGACAAGGTCTTCATCACGATGCCTGTCTTCCGGGCCGAGTCCCACAACACGACACGGCACCTGAACGAGATATTCCAGATGGACATAGAAAAGTCGTTCATCGCCGACGAAGAGGGAGTACTGCAAGACCTTGAAGGCGTCGTGCACTACCTGCTCCTAAAGGTGAGCGAGGACTGCGCCGAAGAACTTAAGACGCTCGGCAGGGAAGTGAAAATACCTGCCATCCCTTTCAGGCGGCTGACTTATGACGAGGCGCTGCAACTGCTCGAGAAGAACGGCCTTAAAATCCCGTGGGGAAGCGACTTCACCCCGGAAGCGGACAAAAAGCTCGCCGAACTAATCGACGGCCCGTTCTTCATCAAGAGATGGCCGACCAAATTGCGGGCGTTCTACAGCAAGCCGTTTGACGAAGACCCGAAATACTGCCGGGCCTTCGACCTCTGCTACATGGGCATGGAGATTTCGTCAGGGGCGCAGCGCATTCACGACCATGACGAGCTGGTGGAATCATTGAAGCGAAAGAACCTGAAGCCTGACAATTTCGAGTTCTACCTGAAGGCGTTCCGCTACGGCATGCCGCCCCACGGGGGGTGGAGCATCGGAGCAGAAAGGATGACGGAGGCGATTACGGGCGTTTCCAACATACGCGAGTGCGTGCTATACCCCCGGGACCGGACGCGCGTCGAGCCTTAGAGCCTCATCAGCACGGCTATTAGAATAGAGAATAAATCATCCTATAGTACGACTTCCAAGTCGCACATGGGGACCAGCGTCCTAGCAAGCGACTCTACCTCCTTCTGCTTTATAGAGACGATTACGCCAGCAATCTTCTCAAGCCGAATCTTGTTTATTATAGTATGGGCGAACTTCTCAACGGTACGGTCGTTGCTGTAAATCCGAAGGCTTGAGATGCTGTCGAGCACGATAACCTTGGGCTGCTGTATGTTAGTAAGAATCTTGTCAACATATATTGTAACCTCCTCAAGAGAAGTCGGATTCTCGATGAATACCGAATTTTTCCCCTTATCCACCACCTTCCCAGCCATCCGTGAAATGCAGTCTATGAAAAATATACGCTCGACCTTCACGCCGGCCTTGGTGAATGCCATGATAGCCTGGTCGTATGTGTCACTCGCGCTTATGTACAGGCAGTTCATCCCCCGCTCGTTCACCAGCAGCTTCATCAGAGATGTGACCGTGTCGGCATGCTGCCGGGACTCCATCGACACCAGTGCGATGGATGTTTCGTTCAGTCCTGAAAGATTGCCTTTCAGGTTGTTGAACATCGCTTCTAGCGACATTTCAGGATGCTGCGCAGGAGACGAAGATGCCGAAACCGCCATGCGCCCTCCTCGCGGAACCTTTCTTGGGAATACCTCAAGTTCCGTCTCCAGCAGGCCCAACTCCTTTTCCTCCAGCGACATCCGGATTACCGGGATGATGAGAACGGCGTCGGCCTGCGCCATGTCGTCCTTGAGCTTCCACAAAAGCTTGAGCATTACGCTAAATCCGTTCTTGTTAATGAGGTACTGCAGGCCGTCCAGCACAATTATTGCGTTTTTGTTCTCCTGGGCATAGTTTCCCACTAGCATTGAAATCTCGAGTGGCGTGGGATAGACGACACTGCCCGGCTCCCCTGACTTGTCGGTCAGCCACACAATCTTGACTTTTTCCCCGGGATTAAACTCCTTCTTGATGTCATCGGGATGATTCCTGGTGATGCATAATCCGGCATAGTCCCCCTTTGCGACATTCTTGAAAAAAACATCCAGCCAGGCGCGTTCAGTATCCTCTAAAAACAGGTAGCTACGCCCCATCACAAAGGTGAAATCCTGTACCGATTCCGGCGCCGGAATAGGTACCGAAATTTCTGCCGACGTCTTCTCCAGCTTGGCTATCCTGCGGTTCATGCCGCTGCGCAACAGGAAGACCCCCGCCAGGGCAATAATGCCAAAAACAATCGTCATAAGCCAGCCGTCAACAGAGGACTTAAGCCTCCTAAACCAAGCCGCAATAGAAGGCTCGCCGCCGGCCACACCGCCATACAACTCCATCATAAACGCAGCGTCGCTGCTCTGGTTATTCGCCTGCTTCACGGCGACCGCAAGGTAGTTGGTTCCGTTAACCAAATAACCCAGATGTAGCGGGAGCAATCGCTTCTCAGGAAAACGCGGGTCGTTCGGGCCGTTCTTGTCAATAAGGCTGTTGTGCAATGGCAGGCAAAAGGACTCGTATTGCGACCAGTTGCAGGCAAAATTGCTGGACGCCACCGCCCGACCGTTGAGATATACTACATAAGCGTCGTCGTAGTCAATCCTAAGCGACATGTTAAGAACTTTTGAGGCGTCTGGAACGCTGAACTTAGTCCTGAAGAAATACATGCGATACGCGGGATTGCCGCCGGCAAGCTCGGTGGTAAAACCACCGCCGGCAGTCTCCTCAGGCGTTGCGAAATAAGCCCTGCCAGCTTTCCAAGACGAATCGTCATAATTAGCCGTCATCCAGCTGTTCCCCGGCCACCTATTGCCGTCGTCATACCTCCAAGTCGTGTTCCTCTGGATGAAATAGACAAGCGTCCAATCGCCCTCATCCTGGGCCAGCACAAGAGCTGGGGATACTGCAAGCAGCATAACCGCCAAGCCCAGCAAGGCGACAAGGCCTAATTGCCTGCCCATACAAATACATTAGAAACAAAGGTTTAAGTAATGCCGAACGTATGGCGCCGTTCAAGCCCCGGAATTAAGAAGCCACATCTATACTGGCGTTCCATAAAATCAACACCGCCCGCATGCCAGGCATCTTAATGCTAAAGCAGCCTAAACATAATAGTATTCCCCAGCCGTCTTCTGCTCGTTGTCCTTCTGGGAGCCGGCCTTGTTAGCCCTCGGCCGCCCGCTGTCGGGGTCGCGCCGGAACGTCACGTCCATCTGCCTGAGGAAGGAGTTCATGCCGCGTCTTACATCCATAGGATTTGACGCGCTGCCCTCCCTGCCCGGCGTCCCGGAAAAGACCAAGAGCTCCTCGGAAAGGTAGTCCACAAGGAGTATGTCATGGTCTACCACAAGAACAGAGACGCCGTTGTCGAACGCGAACTTCTTCAGATACTTCCCGAGGTTCAGCCGTTCTTCAACGTCCAGATAAGCCGACGGCTCGTCCAGCAGATACACCTTGGCCTTCTTCGAAAGGCATTCGGCAATCGCAACACGCTGGAGCTCCCCCCCGCTCAGAGTCTTCACCTCGCTATCCGTTAAATGCCCGATATTCAACCGCTCCACCAATTCAGGCTTGATGCGCAGGCTGCCTACCGTTCCTTCATTCGGCTGGACGTACTGCGGCTTGTAGGATATCACATTGCTCAACTCGACGCCGGTATTGTCGGGTTTAACGACGCCAGCCAGCATCTTCACAAAAGTCGTCTTGCCCGTCGCATTAGGCCCAAGGACTCCAAGAACCTCAGGCGCGTAAAAGACGCCGGATGCAACCTCAAGCGAGAATCCTTCATAGCGCTTCCGGAGCATCGGGTATTCGACCGCCTTCGAGCGCCTGGACTTGTCCTTTGGGGGCGCAACCTCGAACTTGATTTCGTCCCGGAAACGCATGTTCTCGGACTTCAGGAATCCGTCAAGGTACTCGTTGATGCCGACTCGCACGCTCTTAATGTTCGATATAACTCCATAAGCCCCGGAAACTCCGAAGATGACGTGAATGTAATCCGAGATGTAGTCCAATACCACAAGGTCGTGCTCGACCACGAATATAGTCTTGCCATTAATGCTCCTGACCGCCCGCGCAACCCTAAGACGCTCACGCACGTCAAGATAGCTCGAAGGCTCGTCCAAAAGATACATCGAAGCATCCTTCGTCAGGCAGGCCGCCAGCGCAACCCTCTGGAGCTCGCCGCCGCTCAAATCCGCAATGTCCTTGTCCAACGCGGCATCAAGGTCAAGCTGCTCCACCAGACTTCTCATAGTCCCGTTCTCATCGCCCTTCTCGAGAATGTCCCTCACAATCCCCTTGACAAACCTCGGAATCGCGTCCACATACTGCGGCTTATACGCAGTCTTCACGCCGCCCTTGGACAATACCTCAAGGTAATTTCGTATCTCATGGCCCCTGAAACGCTCCAGCATCTCCTCCCAGCCGCCGCCACCGCCAAGATTGGGCGAAAGCTCTCCCGAAAGAATCTTCAAGGCCGTCGTCTTGCCTATGCCGTTGCACCCTATAATACCGACAACACCCTCCTTCGGAACCGGCAGGTTATAAAGCCGAAAGCCGTTGGCGCCGTACTGGTGGACCGGCATGCCAATTTCCTCCGGAAGATTTATTATCGCAATCGCGCCGAACGGGCACTTCCTAACGCAAATCCCGCAGCCCGTGCACAAATCCTCGCTGATGACCGGCTTCTTCTCATCATCATCCATGAAAATTGCCTCCCCCCCGCTACGAACAATAGGGCACATCCGCCGACACAAAAAATCGCACTTCTCAGGCCGGCAGCGCTCCTTGTTCAAAACAGCAATCCTCATCTTCTCAAACCCTGATGGAATATTTATATCCGCAACTTAATTAATATCGGCCGAAACAGCGATGTACCGCACAACTCGCGCATAAACAATAATCCCCCTAGCCGAAAAACATGTCAAACGCCCTGTCGATACAACCGCCGTCAGAAACAGGCCCATGGCCCGGATACACCTTCTCCACGCCGCGTTTCTCCTTCAGCCCGGCAAGCCTCCTGATGCTTTCGCCAAGCTTCTCAGAACTACCCCCCGGAAAATTTGTCCTGCCCACTCCGTCCGCAAAAACCGTATCACCAGTAAACAAAGACCTGCTCACAGGCTCATAAAGACAAATGCTCCCCGGCGTATGCCCCGGAGTATGCACGACCTCAAGCGAACATCCGCCGGCCCTGATGACGTCGCCATCCGCAAGCCTGCGCGAGACCGGAATGACCGGCGGCCTGCTTCCGAACAATCCGGCAAGGACACGTTCATCGACTCCATTCTCGACAGCATCAGCATCATAATCATGAATCATATACTCCCCGCCCAACCGTTTCCTAAGCTCAGGCACGCACCCGGCATGGTCATAGTGGCAATGCGTATTTATAAACACTACCGCATTAATATGTAACTCGCGTGCGCTTTTAACGACGCGGCCGGGATTCAACCCCGGGTCAATCACAATTGCCGGCATGCCGGCAAGAATAAAACAATTCGACCCGTCCTGACCGCCATCCAAACACACGACATTCACCATCAAAATCACTCTCAAAGCCCGTCCAGCAAAACTGGATGAAGTCTCCCTCAAAATAAAAGGGATGGACGAGATTCATAAGATATAAAATCTTGTTCCACAAAGATATTAAACCCTTTTTACTTGCCGAGGTGGCAGAATCCGGCTAATGCGCGAGCCTTGAGAGCCCGTTCCCAGCAATGGGAGTCTGAGTTCAAATCTCAGCCTCGGCGAACCTTTTTTCTTTCTTAAAAAGAAAGAAAAAAGCTTCACCAAAAAAGAAAGTGTACCCTCCGGGTACATGCCAGCATTTCATGCTGGCAATAGGCGGCATCTCGCTTTGCTCGATGCCACAATACTAAGAATCACAAAGATAACAAAATCAACGACATCAAAAATGATAGAATCCACAGACGACAAAAAAGACAAGACGCCGGACAAGCTGAAAAAGAAGCCGGAAAAACACACGCCCTCGGAAAAGGAAAAGCCGAAGGAAGAGGCAAAGATAGCGAACCGCGTCCGTGTCTCGGGCGTCATCCTTGACGGAAACCTCGACATCATCCGCGCACTCACAGGAATCAAAGGACTAGGCATACGCGTCACAAGAGCCCTCGCAAAGGCGATGGGATTCAAAAAAGGCACCAAACTAAGCAGCCTAAACGAAAAAGACATAGAAACGCTGGAAATTGCAATCACCACGCTAGACCAAAAACTACCCGGCTGGATGCTCAACCGCCGCAATGACTACCTGACCGGAAAAAACACCCACCTCACCGGCCCGGAACTCGACATAACAAACCGGTCGGACATCGACCGCCACAAGAAAATACGCTCATACCGCGGCATACGCCACAGCCTCGGCCAGCCGGTCAGAGGCCAGCGAACCCGCTCGTCATTCAGAACCGGAGGCACCGTCGGCGTAGTACGCAAGAAGGAAGCGCCGGCAGCAACCGGAGACGCTGGAAAAAAAGGTAAGTAAGGACTGAAAAATGGGAGACCCAAGACGCCAACGAAGAAAATACACAAGGCCGACCCACCTCTGGCGGACAGACCGCATAGAGGAGGAAAACGCGATAATCAATAAATACGGCCTGAAAAGCAAGACTGAGATATGGCGAGCCCGCGCAGCGTTGACTCGCATAAGGAACCAGGCAGTAAGGCTACTAGGCCTCTCAGGCGAGGAAGCCGAAAGAGACAAGAGCGAACTAATCGACAGGCTAATTAAATCAGGCATGCTAAAGACCAGCGCGCTTGATGCAGTACTAGCGCTGAACGTGGAAGACCTGTTCGAACGCAGGCTACAGACAATCGTCTACCGAAGGGACTCGCCAAGACACCCAAGCAGGCACGGCAGATTATCACGCACGGGCACGTCGTAGT
>JAQTQS010000013.1 GCA_028712125.1 Candidatus Altarchaeota archaeon | reverse complement strand
ATAATGGAAAATGAACATAAAAATACAAAAATGTCTAAAAATATACATTATCTGCCAGTCATCTCCTTTATCCGCGGCAGTTTCCTCAGGTTCTGTATCGCGTGCACATACAACAGGTTAACCTCGTTCGGCGTGACGCCGACCACAGGCCCGATTTCCGCGTTAGACCTGCCAGCGAGCCTCATTTCAACGACCCTGCGCTCCTTCTCAGGCAGGCCGGGCAAGGATTCGCGCAAGGCTCTCATGCCCTCGTCCATGTCAAGCCTCCTGTCCTCAAGCGCCGGGGTTATCTTAACCACATGCTCGTCTTCAAAGCCCAGGCCGGACTCAAGGTTTGCAGGCAGGATGCTTCTGCCCGGAGGCTTGCGTTTTTTCTTTCGTATTCCCGTGCCGTCTTCCCTGATTCTGCGTAAAAGCCATCCCCTCCGGTTTCTCTCGCTCCTCTCTTCAGGCGTTAAGTCCGTGGTGATTTTCGCAACCCTAGCATCCTTAACGTCTTCAGCCATGTTACGCCACATTTCCTTCGTGGTCTTGCTCCTCTCCTTGTGAGTCCTCAATGCATTGGCGATAGCAACCCGGTTCCTCACTTCCGGCGGCTGGCTCGCCTCAATCCCCTGCCTAATCTCCCCCCTAGTCTTGTACTCCCGCCTGTACCTACTGGCCACCTCAAAAGGGTCTTCACCCCTGCGGAACAACGGCATAATCTTAGACCGGACAGTGGTAACGCTTGGCCTTGGATTTTCAGTCTCATGCTCCCTGACAAACGCCTCAGCCGTTTCTATCTTGCCCAAACCCCCGGCGAGCCTTTCGGCAATCCAGTCCACATGGTCCGGGGTATACTCCGTGAACAAACTCCTGCCCTTCCTGCCCTCATACCGGTGTTCTGCACGCTCTAAATACGCTTCAGTAGCCTTCACAGGAGGCAGGCCGTCAGGGAAATTCCTCTTTAAAAAACCAATCGTAGTGCCAACCGCAACCTCCCCCTCATAACCCGGCCGGAACCTGTCAAGAAAGCCATGCGCCACCTGAAGTTTCGGCAGGCCCGCCTCAAGCTGGCCGGCGATCCAGTCCAGATGCTGCCTTTCGTACTTGAATTTGGCGTTTGGCATGTCAATAGGATACTGTTAATAAAATGAGAATGACACGCTCTTAAACCTTCCGCCCGGCAGCATTCCTCTAGACGGCCGCAATAATCGAAGGCAACATACAAAAAAGCCGGCAAGCAATAGGAAACGGCGGATTTTGTTAACCGCCTGTCTACGCCGGGCGCGATGGCGGGCAACACGTCCGCAAGTCTTGCGCACGCGAAAAGCCCGCTCTCGTTAAATCACCTCAAGCCCATCTTATCGAGTCTTTGCTGCGTAAAAAGTATGTTATGCGCCTGGTCCCGCTGGACATCCAGTTTTCTAAACGCCTCCCTGCCTATGAATGAACCCTCCCTGTCACGACTTCCGATATCCCTCCTGTGGTCTTTGAAAGTCCTGTTTAGGAACTCTTCAATGCCGTACCCCTCAACGGCACCCTTGAAATCAGACAATCTCACCCTGAACAAGGCCGGCAGGCTTAACCCCCTGATACCGGAAAAATCCCATGTCGGGACTTTACGCCCTTCTTCCAGCCAAGGGGATACTACCATCAATTGCGTCCTATCCTCCGTCGCACTCCGCGTCAGGGCTGTCATCTCCCCCAGCAGGCGGTCGTTCATTCGCGTGATATCCGCATCCAATAATATCGTCGACTTGGGTCCATACGCGGATGCGCGCTTTATCCCGGCAAAAATTGCATTGGCTTTCCCGCGGTTTTCCTTCAAACTTACGACCTCGCAACCCATGCTCCGCGCGATTTCGGCCGTCCCATCAGTACTGCCGTCGTCGACAACAATGATGTGCGCCTCCTCCCCGATGCTCCTAAAGGAAGATTTGGCAATGCCTATGGTATTGCCGATAACATCTGCCTCATCATGTGCGGGAATAACGCCGACAGTATTAAAGAGGCGCGTCATAGCAGTATAAATTGGGCGACAAGAACTATATACTCCCTGGCGCAATTCTGTGCAAAATACAATTTATCAACCATAAATTTCTGTATATTACCAGCATAAATTCTAAGACGGTGGACAAATGAGCGCAACAAAGAACAAAACAAAGGCATTTTTTCCAATAATGGCACTTTTTGTCATGTCGTTAGCGATTCCCGCGTCTGTTACTGCCGACTCCGGCATTGCCATAAACTCGCCGCAAAATAATTCCATCCTCGCAAACCAGGACTGGGCTCTCCTGAACTGGAGCACATACGCTCCGGATATGGAAGTCTGGATTTGGGGCGGCAGTGATATTACTGAGATAGGCGGCGGCAACGCGCTGATTTACCACCGGCGAGGCCTGCCTGCCGGAACCTACGCCCACAACTGGGGCGCCCATCCAATCAAGCCCGATTCTTCCGTTGTATTGCTCTACCACTTCGACAACCGGAGCGATTACGGGGAGGATACCGGCTGGAACTCGATGGTCTACGACTTCTCAAGAAACGGGAACAACGGCTACCTCGGAAACTATGCCGTAGGGCAGAATGTCCCAAAGTGGACCGAATCCGGGAGATTCGGCGGCGCGTTCAATTTCACAGGCAACGGCCTTGACAGCGGGCAGTGCATACGCGTCCCGCACTCCGATTCTCTGAACTTCGGACTTGGAAGCTTCAGCATCGAATTCTGGGTAAAATACACTTATACAAACGACGCGGACATCTACCGGAAGGGCAGCACAAACACCGCAAGCGACTGGTACAAGGTGGAGATGGGGGCTGACGGGCATTCGAACGCAATCTCGATGAACCTGAACACAAACACTGTGGCTTCCAAGACGATATACACCGCAAGCAACGCATACAACGACGACAAGTGGCATCACGTCGTCGCGGTGAGGGACACAGGAAACGGGTTCATGAAGATTTACGTCGACGGTGTGGAAGCCGCAAGCGGCAGCGATCCCGGAGGCTCTATATCGAGCACCGCCAACGCGTCCGTAGGCTGCAAGGACACCATAGACGACGACTTCGCAAACGTAACCCTGGACGACTTCACAATATACAACAAAGCACTCTCGCTAAGCGAAATACAAGGCCACCACAAACTGGGACTTGGAAGATACTACTGGCGGGTTAACGCAACAGATGGCATGACCGCTAGCGATTCCGGCACCTACCTGTTTGACATAAACGACGGGATTACCGCCCCGGTAGTGACTCTCAATTCCCCTCAAAACGGCGCAATCTCGCCCTCGACAGAAGTATCATTCAACTGTTCGGCTACAGACGACACCGGCTTGGTTAGCGCGACGCTCTACTTCGGGGAGCTGGGCGCGCAGAAAACCGTCCAGTTCAGGGAGGACGGCTCTTTTGTAAACACAACCGACGACTCGCAATTGGACGCAAGCAACCCCAGCGTAAATTACGGCACTTCAACGGTCATTAACGTCGACGGCGCTACCCCGCATGCCCACGGCGTCATCAAGTTCCCGAACATGTTCGGCTCTGGAGAAGGGCAGATACCACCGGGCTCGGAAATAATTTCCGCATCACTAGCATTGTACTGCTCCAATACCGGCAATGACATGCGCGCCTATCTGCTCAAGGAAAGCTGGACGGAAGCCGGCGTAACGTGGAACAAGAGGGATTCAACGGCATCATGGTCTAATCCGGGCGCAGACGGCTCAAGTTCTGCTGAAGTGTCGTACTACCAGACGTTCTCGTGCGCCAGCATAGGTAAACAGGACTATGACATAACGCGTTATGTCCAAAACTGGTCCGCTGGTGTGTCCAACAACGGCATATTGCTGGCTGACACTGGTACGGACGGAATAGACTTCAGCAGCAGCGAGGATTCTTCAGCACCCTCACGGCCAACCCTTACTGTGACATATAAAACTCCCGGCGGGGAGCCATGGCACGCCAGCGAAACAAAAGCATTGTACGAGGCAGGAGACTCTGCTACATTTACCCTTCCCCTCTCAAACAGCAAGAAATACGAATGGAACTGCAATGTCTTTGATAGTGATGGCAACTCAGCTTTTGCGGCGTCAAACTACGTTATAGAAGTCGATGCAATCACTTCATCATCAACAACCACAACCGAGCCTACGACCACTACTATTGAGCCTACGACCAGCACAACCGTGCCTATTACCACTACTGAAGCCACGACCACTACTGAAGCTATGACTACCACGAGTGAGCCTATGACTACCACTAGTGGGGCTACGACTACTACTAGTGAAGCCACGACCACCACAACTACCACAACAACCACGACGACCACTACAACTACTTCTACATCCACGACAACTACCACAACAACCACGACGACCACTACAACTACTTCTACATCCACGACAACCACAACAACAACCACGACGACCACAATCGCTCTTCCGGAGAAATGCTGGAGCGCAAGCAACAATTACCTCGCCAAAGACACGCGCCAGTACAAAAAGTTCTGCAAGTGCGCCCAGGGAACCTACGGATACACAAGCGTTCCGACCTCTGGCAGGAACAACGCATACAAGTATGTCGACTCGACAAATAACATGAACTGGGCGGTGACAGCAGTTACACGCGCGCAGTCGGTTGCAAACGTCAAATGCACTGACGGCATAACATACTACGCAAACCTGGACTACTACCGTTAACCGGTATCCAGAACCATTTTATCAAGCTGGCGTTATAAACTAGTATACGAGAAACTGAAGAAAACAGGCAAGAGATAGAATAATCCGCGAATCCCCTAATTTACCACCACTACCTTCCTCACTCCCTTTATCGCCAGCAGCTTGTCTATCATATCCCTTGGAATCGGCTTTTCCGTCACCACCGTCATTTCAGCGTCGCTGAACATTGGGTCTTCGGTAGTGAGCTGGCGTATCGATATGCCTTCGTCTGTTATGACCTTGGCCACATTAGCTATAATCCCTTTGGTGGATGCGTTTTTAGGAATGATTTCGATTGCGCCGAAGCCAAGGGCGGATGCCACGTCCTTCAGCAAGACGGTCGAACCGAGCTTGCCGTACAACTCCTTCAGGTACCTGTCGCCAGAGATGGTCTCGACAGCGGCCTTAATCACCCTCCTGTCTATGCCGAGCGCCCTTGCAACCTTAACGTCGGCCAGTTCCACATTGCTGAAGAAAAGCCTCCCGTTCCGAACGCAGATGCCGTTGTGGAGCATGAACTCAGCCACGCGGCGCTGGCCGCGCCTGCCCGAAAATACATGCTCCAAAATATGCATTTTAAACTCAAAACCCATTTATTAGTCTTGAAGCCAAGAATTTAAATGACATGATAGGCAAGAAAATACGTCTCGAAAGGATAATCGACAGAAAATCGGAGCACACGGTCATCGTGCCCATGGACCACGGGGTCACAGTCGGCCCTATCAAAGGGCTTGAAGACCTCCCATCGGCGGTTAACGATGTCGCCAAGGGCGGAGCCGACGCGGTACTCGTCCACAAGGGGATGGTGCAGTACGGCCACCGGGGCTACGGCTCGGACATCGGGCTTATCATACACCTTAGTGCCGGCACGTGCCTTGGTCCTGACCCGCACAACAAGGTTCTCGTCTGCACCGTCAAGGAGGCTGTCAGGATGGGGGCCGACGCGGTCTCGGTTCACATTAACATCGGCTCTGAGAATGAAAGCCAGATGCTACGCGACCTCGGCATCGTGGCTAAGGAGTGCCTAGAATACGGAATGCCGCTTCTAGCTATGATGTACGCCCGGGGCAAGGACATAAAGAACGAGCACGACGTCAAGCACATAAAGCACGCTGCCCGCGTGGGGGCGGAGCTTGGCGCCGACATTATCAAGACGGTCTACACCGGCGACAAGAAGAGTTTCATGGAAGTCGTGCAGGGCTGCCCGGCGCCGATAGTAATCGCAGGCGGCCCGAAGATAGACAGCGAAGCGTCGCTCCTTAAGATGATAGAGGACGCGATGGAATGCGGCGCTGCCGGCGTTTCCATAGGGAGGAACGTTTTCCAGGCAGAGGATCGGCCCGCTCTGACGAAGGCGATTTGCGACATTGTCCACAGGAAGTACTAGGCTTTTTTGAGAATGGAACAATCCGAAAAAAAATATTCAGGCAACAAGGGCTCACGCTACAGCGGTAAGAAGGAATTCAAGGCGCACTATGCCGCCAAGGACGGCGAGATAATGTCCGTCGCCGAGAAGAACGTCATAACCGTCACCCCGACGTCCTCGATAAAGAACGTCGCGACTCTTATGAGGGAGAACGACGTCCGCAGGATTCCCGTGGTGGACCCGGGGACGAACCGTCTTGAGGCATGGCGCGGGCGATTGACATCATAGACTTCCTTGGCGGGGGGGAGAAGTACAACATCATCGAAAAGGACTATGGCGGAAACTTCCTCTCTGCAATCAACGCGCCCATAATCAAGCTCATGAACAAGAATCCTGTGTTCCTCGGCAAGAAGGCATCGGTGCAGGACGCCGTTGGGATAATCACCAGCCAGCATACGAGCTGCATTCCAATCGTGGACGATGATGATTCGCGCAAGGTTGTCGCTATTGTTACGGAGCGGGACATACTGCCGCCGGCGGTCGACTTCGGGGTTAAGATCAAAGACGTCATGCAGACCGATGTCATAACGTCCAGCCCGGGCATGATGCTTTCAGACGTTTCCAAGATAATGGTCCGAAACGGCCTCCGGCGCCTGCCGGTCGTCCAGCTTGAAAAGCTCGCCGGCGTCATCACGGTATTCGACATCCTTGGCTATCTCGAGAAGGGCAGCTACAAGGGCATCAACGCGGAGGAGAACCTTAGCGTTAGAGTCGAGGACATAATGCAGCCCGAAGTCATATCCGTAAGCCCCGCGCAGGACATGGGCGACGTCTGCCGCCTCGTCAGGGAGACGGGGTTCGGAGGATTCCCGGTGGCCTCAGACGGCAGGCTGGACGGCATTATCACAACGACCGACGTCTTCGCATGGGTTTACGGGCCGAAAAAAGCCTGATAGTCCATCAGAAAAGTATTTTTATATAGCTAAAGACTATATTTAAGCCACATTTCTGGTTCTAGTGCAGGCCATAAATTGATACCCAACATACTCGTACCCAAGCATGAGCTATTGGACGCTGAAAGCGCTCAAAAACTTCTCGAAAAATATCAGGTTACGAGAAACGAGTTCCCGAAGATTCGCAAGAGCGATGCGGCGCTCGTCGATATCAAGCCGAAGACCGGCGACATCATCAAAATCACAAGATACCACCCGGCCGTCGGGGAATCAGACTACTATCGCGTGGTCATAGAGGGATAAATTGATACGCACGTCAGACTTCGTCACCAGGGAGGATTTGACAGACTTCCAGATTGAATCATTCGACTGGCTCATAGACCACGGCCTGCAGGAGGTCATTGACGACAAGCTGTCGCTCGACATTGAAATCGACAATTACTCCCTTGAGCTCGGCAAGATACGCGTGGGCATCCCGCAGGTGAACGAATCCGGCCAGGGCGCGGAATCCCGGATGCCTTTCGAATGCCGGCTGCGCAACCTTACCTACTCGGCGCCGCTGCTATTGGAGTTCATAGAGAACGGAGAGCCGGTCGAGGTCGAGGTCGGCCACCTTCCCGTCATGCTCCGCTCGAAGATATGCCTGCTCAACGGCATGAGCGACCGGGAGCTGATAGAGGCCGGCGAGGACCCTGAGGACCGCGGCGGCTATTTCATAATAAACGGCACAGAGCGCTCCCTGATTATCGTAGAAGACCTCGCCCCAAACCGGATTCTTACGACGAACGAGACGATTACAGGAAAGGACATCACCATCGCAAAAGTCTTCTCGGTCCGCCAGGGCTTCCGCTCACGCGTGACCGTCGAGAAGCGGGAGAGCACCGGCTCCGGGACGCTGTTCGTTACGTTCCCTGGCATACCGAACAGGATTTCCCTGACCATACTCATGAAAGCCCTTGGCCTTTCCACGAACGACATAATCGACGTCTTCGACGACGAAGAGAAGCCTGAAATCATGCTAAACCTCGAGCTGAAAGACCTCTCGCAGGCCGAAGCCTTCGAATACCTCGGCAAGCGGGCGGGCGCAGGCCACGCAAAGCAGTACCAGGCCACGCGCGCCAACCAGGTCGTCAACAACTTCCTCCTGCCACATCTCGGCAATACGGAGAAGGACTGGAAGAGGAAGGCGATATATCTCGGAGTCATGTCAAAGAAGGTTCTTGAGCTCGATTCTGGCAAGCGCAAGCTTGACGACAAGGACCACTATTCAAACAAAAGGCTGCGCATGTCCGGCGACCTGATGCAGGAGCTCGTCCGCGTCAGCTTCAACAAGATAGCGCGGGACATCAAATACCAGCTTGAGAAGCAGAACGCACGCCACAGGATGGTCAACATAAAGACCGCGGTTCGCAGCAACAACCTGACCGAAAGCATCAGCTATGCGCTGGCCACAGGAAACTGGACCGGCGGGAGAAGCGGGGTAAGCCAGGTTCTGGACAGGACAAACCACCTGTCAGCAGTCGCCCACCGCAGGCGCGTCTCATCGCTACTATCCAGGAGCCACCCCCACTTCGAGGCCCGCGACCTGCACGCCACGCAATGGGGCCGGCTGTGCCCGAACGAGACGCCTGAGGGGCAGAACTGCGGGCTTGTTAAAAACCTCGCAATCGGCGCGCGCATCTCGGCAGACGAGGACGAGAAGCCGCTTGAAAAATACATCACGGAATACGGAGTAGAATGAAGGAAACGGTCGTGTATCTAAACGGAAGGCTCATAGGCTCTCACTCTAAGCCGCAGACGCTTGTTAAAAAGCTCAGGGACCTGCGGCGCAGCGGTGCAATCAACTACACCGTCGGAATCAGCTACCGCGAGGAGAACAACGAGATACAGATTTACACGGACAAGGGCCGCGTCCTCAGGCCGGTGATAATAGTCGAGAACGGCAAGATTCTGCTGACCGAGGAGCTCGAGAACAAGCTGCGCAGCAAGGAGCTGACTTGGAACGACCTCATCCAGAAGGGCGTTATAGAGTACATCGACGCCGAGGAGGAGGAAAACTGCTACATCGCGCTTTACCCGAAGCACGTGACGGCCGAGCATACGCACCTTGAGGTGACTCCGTCGCTGATTCTCGGAATAAGCTCCGGTTTTGCGCCATACCCCGAACACAACTCAAGCCCGCGTGTCACGATGGCGGCCGCCATGGCCAAACAGACCCTCGGAATGTACGCTTCGAACTACTACGCTCGTTTCGACAGCCGGGCGAACATACTCCACTACCCGCAGACGCCTCTCGTTAAGACCGACGTCGTTGATTCCGTCAACTACAATAAGAGGCCGGCGGGGCAGAATTTCGTCGTCGCAATCATGTCCCACGAGGGCTACAACATGGAGGATGCCATAATCCTGAACAAAAGCTCGGTGGACCGCGGCCTGGGACGCTCCACATTCTACCGCACCTACACTTCGCAGGAGCGGGGCTACCCAAGCGGCCAGAAGGACAAGTTCGAGATTCCGGCAAACGTTGAAGGCGCCCAGCCTGAAGACACCTATGCGAAACTCGGCCCTGACGGCGTCATACTGCCTGAAGCCGATGTCGGTCCTGGCGAGGTCCTTATCGGAAAGACGTCGCCGCCGAGGTTCTTGGAGGAAATCGGCCCCTATGGCATGGTCGAAGAACGCCGGCGCGACACGTCAACAACAGTCCGGCACATGGAATCCGGAGTAGTCGACTCCGTAGTCATGACTGAAACCCTTGAAAAGCAATGGCTGTCAAAGGTCCGGGTACGAAGCCAGCGCATACCAGAGCTTGGCGACAAGTTCGCATCCCGCCACGGCCAGAAGGGCATCGTCGGCCTCGTAGTCCCACAAGAGGACATGCCTTTCACAAAGGACGGGATAGTCCCAGACCTCATAATCAACCCGCACGCAATCCCGTCGAGGATGACCGTCGGCCACGTGCTTGAGATGGTCGGCGGGAAAATCGGCTCGATTGAAGGCCGGCAGGTCAACGGGACTGTCTTCGAGAACGAGGGTGAGGACGAGCTCCGGGCATTGCTACCTAAGTACGGATTCAACAGCACTGGAAAGGAAGTCTTGTACAACGGCGTAACCGGCCAGCGGTTCGAGGTTGAAGTATTCATAGGCGTCATTTACTACCAGAAGCTCCACCACATGGTCGCAAACAAGATGCACGCCCGCTCCCGCGGCCCGGTGCAGATGCTCACGCGCCAGCCCACCGAAGGGCGCGCGCGCGAAGGCGGCCTGCGTTTCGGAGAGATGGAGCGCGACTGCCTGATAGGGCACGGGGCGTCCATGGTCCTCAAGGACAGGCTGCTCGACGAGTCCGACAAGGTCGTCGTGCCCGTGTGCAGCAAGTGCGGCCTGATTGCGGTCCGCGACTTCGAGAAGAAGCAGGTCACGTGCCCGCTTTGCGGCGACTCCAATTCCTATCCTGTGGAAATGGCGTACGCATTCAAGCTACTGTTGAACGAGCTCATGGGGATGTGCATCCACCCGAAACTGAGGCTCGGAGACAAGGTGTAAAATGCTGATAAGGAAAAAGATAGACTCAATCGAGTTCGGGCTGTTTTCGTCCAAGACGATACAGAAAGTTTCCGGCGCCAGAATATACACGCCGAACACCTACGACGACGACGGTTATCCCATAGAAGGCGGGCTCATGGACCCGCGTCTGGGCGTCATCGACCCGGGCATACGCTGCAAGACATGCGGCGGCCGGCTCGGCGAATGCCAGGGCCACTTCGGCCACATCCAGCTTACAAGGCCTGTCATCCACGTCGGTTATGCGCGCGAGATATACAACCTGCTGCGTGCGACATGCCGGAGCTGCAGCCGGGTTCTCCTGCCCGAAGAAGACTTGCAGAAGTGCGCGAAATACCTTGAAGACCACCCCGACTCTGAAATCACCTGGGCGAAGGCGGTCAAGACGACGGACAACTCGGGGAAATGCCCGCACTGCCAAGAGCGCCAGATAAAGATAAAGTTCGTGCGGCCGTACTCCTATTACGAGGAGGAGGACAACCTGCTGGTTTCCACCATCAAGGAGAGGTTTGAGAAAATCAACGACGCAGACCTCAAGAAGCTGAACATGAAGGTGCGCCCTGAATGGATGATACTCCACGTCATACCCGTCCTACCGATAACCGCGCGGCCGTCCATCACGCTCGAATCCGCGGACAGGAGCGAGGACGACCTCACGCACAAGCTGGTCGACATACTGCGGATTAACCAGCGCCTTGAGGAGAACATAAACTCCGGCGCGCCCCAACTTATCATCGAGGACTTATGGGACCTGTTGCAGTACCACGTCGCGACATACTTCGACAACGGAATCACCGGAATACCTCCGGCACGCCACCGCTCAGGACGCCCGTTGAAAACCATCGCCCAGAGGCTGAAGGGCAAGGAAGGCCGTTTCAGGAACAACCTCTCAGGGAAGCGCGTCAACTTCTCAGCGCGTACAGTCGTAGGCCCGGACCCGAACATCAGCATCAACGAAGTCGGCGTCCCCTACCCGGTCGCAATCGAGCTCACCGTGCCCGAGGAAGTCAACGAGCGCAACATCGAAAAGCTCCGCGAGATGATAAACAACGGGCCGGCCATGCACCCCGGAGCGCACAATGTAATATCTGTCGGCAAGCGCCGGCGCGTGATGGATTCAACAAAAGAGGAAATCGCGAAGTCGATCGCAATAGGCGACATAGTTGAACGCCACCTTTGCGACGGCGACATAGTGATATTCAACCGCCAGCCCTCGCTCCACCGCATATCGATGATGTGCCACCGCGTGCGCGTTCTGCCGCAAAACACGTTCAGAATAAACACGGCCGTTTGCGCCCCGTACAACGCGGACTTCGACGGCGACGAGATGAACCTCCACGTGCCGCAGTCCGAGGAAGCAATCGCGGAAGCCGAGATACTCATGAAGGTCCAGGAAAGCATCATATCTCCGAGGTTCGGCGGCCCGCTCATCGGCGGACGCCACGACCACGTTACGGGAATGTACCTCCTCACGCGCGACATCGTCGAATTGACACGGGAGGAGGCGCTCGACCTCACGCGCAATCTCCTTGAACTTCCCGACAAGAAGAAGTTTACAGGAAAAGACCTGTTCTCACTACTGCTGCCCGAAGACTTCACGATAACCTACAACGGCAAGATGCAGGCCAACAAGGTCGTGGTCGAGAAAGGAAAGCTTTTGTCCGGCGTAATCGACTCCGAAGGAATGGCCGGCCAGCTGCTCAACGCACTCTACATTAAATACGGCTCAGAAGTCGCGAGAGTCTTCATTGACAATTCCACGCGCCTCGCAATACGCTCGCTGATGAAATACGGCTTCACGGTCGGCATAGACGAGCAGGACATACCAAAGGACGGGAAGAACAAGCTGGTTGCTGTGCTGGACGAGACCGAGAAAAAAGTCGACGACCTCATCAACGCATACCACCGCAACGAACTAAGAATAATCCCCGGCAAGTCCATGGAAGAATCGCTCGAGCAATACATCATGGTCGAGCTGGGGCAGGCGCGCGGCGAGACCGGGAAAATCGCAGCCAAATACGCAGGCGAGAACTCCGCAGTCCTGATGGCAAAGACCGGCGCGCGCGGCTCAATGCTGAACCTCACCCAAATGTCCGGCTCCGTAGGCCAGCAGGCGGTCAGAGGACAGAGGATAAACCGCGGCTACTACAAGCGCACATTATCCCACTTCAAGAAAGGCGACGTATCCGCCGGAGCGAACGGATTCGTACGCTCCAACTTCAAACGCGGCCTGACGCCGACTGAATACTTCTTCCACTCGATGGGCGGGCGCGAAGGACTCGTCGACACGGCCATACGCACCGGACGCAGCGGTTACATGCAGCGCCGTCTCGTAAACGCCCTGCAGGACCTCGTGGTATACCCGGACCTTACCGTCCGCGGAGACGGAGGCGTAATAATCCAATTCCGCTACGGTGAAGACGGAATCGACCCAATGAAAAAGGGATACATAGAATAAAATGACAGACGAAATACCAATCGAACTCCCGCAGAAAATCCAGAAGATGCTGGAAAAGGCCGACAAGAAGGAAAAGCAGAGGATTCTTGAAGCATACAAGAAGGCGCTTGTCGTGCCCGGAGAAGCCGTGGGGACGGTAGCTGCGCAGTCGATAGGCGAGCCCGGAACGCAGATGACATTAAGAACGTTCCACTACGCCGGCGTGGTCGAGCTCAGCGTACCCCTCGGCCTGCCAAGGCTTATTGAAATCATCGACGCCAAGCGCTCGCCGAAGAACTCGATAATGACGATTTACCTTGACGAGAGCCACAACAAGACCAAGAAAGACGCCGAGGAGATAGCCGGCAAGCTGCCGGAACGCTTCATGAAGGACGTCATCAAGACCCGAATCGACATCAAGGAGCTGAAGCTTATCGTCGAAACCGAAGACGCCGAAGCGCTCGACATCCTGAAAAAGCTGGAAGACATCAATCACCGGGGCAACACATTCTTCATAAAGGCGGACACTTTATCCGAACTGCAGAAAATCAAGACCAAGCTCGAGAAAAAAAGGCTGCTCGGGAAAAAGGAGATACGCCGCGCATTCGTCCGCAAGATGAACGACCGGGACGAATACCTCATATACACCGAAGGCTCCAACCTCAAGGAAGTGATGGCAATCCCGGGCGTCGACGTAAAGAGGACGACCACCAACGACATCCAGCAGATTTACGAGACGCTGGGCATCGAAGCAGGCCGCAACTCCATCATCAACGAGGCGGTAAAGGTGCTCGAAGACCAGGACCTCAACGTCGACATACGCCACATAATGGTCGTCGCCGACCGCATGACGGTCACAGGCGACCTCCAGGCCGTCGGAAGAACCGGCATCAGCGGCACAAAAGGCTCAGTCCTCGCGAGGGCGGCATTCGAAGAGACCGAAAAGCACATACTAAACGCGGCACTCCACAACGAAATCGACCCGCTCAAAGGAGTCGCAGAAAACATCATCATAGGCCAGCCCATACCGGTCGGAACCGGAACGGTGGAACTCGCAGTAAACGCAGAACTAATAATGGGCAGGAAGGATAAAAAATGAACGACCTAAACCATGAACTCGGCGTTGCCATGAAGACCGGCAAGCTGGTACTGGGCTACAAGAACGTCTCAAAACTGCTCCTCACCGGCAGCCCAAAGCTCGTCATAGTGAGCGACAGCAGCCCGAAGAAGGCAAAGGAGTCAATGCTCTACTACAGCCAGATGGCTGGCGTCAAGTGCATAAAAGCCAAGGAAACGTCGCTCGAACTCGGCTCGCACTGCGGCAAGCCGTTCCCGGTATCCGCAATTGCAGTAATCGACCCCGGCGACTCCGACATCCTCGGCTGAAAATGAGCAAGATACGCCTAGGCGCAGAAGACATCCAGTCAATAAACCTCTTCGAAAAACTCACAGGCGCAAAGGCCCGGGACATAGTCCACGAAGGCGAATCCATATGCTTCCTCGTCAACAAGGAAGACATGGGACTGGCCATCGGCAAAAAGGGCTCCAACATAGAAAAGGCAAAAACGGCCTTCGGCAAAACCATATACATAATTGAATACGCCGAAGACCTGAGCAATCTCGTCAAGAACATATTTTACCCCGCCGTCATCCAGGAAGTGCAACTTGGCGGCGACGGCAAGACGGTCACAATCACGACAGCGCGCAAACACCGCAGGACCATCATCGGCCCGGGCGGTGAGAAAATAAAGCTGGCTAGAAAGGTCATCGACCGGCACTACGGCGCGGGCGACATCGTCATAGAGACGACATAGCCGAACCCGCCAGCGGGCGCGCATTTTTATAAGCCTAATACTTATATCTAAACTCGTCAACAAAATGGGAAGGGGAGAATTCGCAGGCAAAAAACTAATAGACCACCGCGGCAAGTTCAGATGGAAGAAGAGCGACTACAAGCGGCGCGTCCTCCAGCTCAAGGCCAAGCACGACCCCCTCGAAGGCGCACCGCAAGCGCGGGGCATCGTGCTTGAAAAAGTAGGCATTGAGGCCAAGCAGCCGAATTCGGCGATACGCAAGGCAGTCAGAGTCCAATTGATAAAGAATGGCAGACAAGCGACGGCATTTTGTCCCGGAAACAGAGCCATAACCTTTATCGAAGAGCACGACGAAGTCACCATCGAGGGAATCGGCGGCAGAAAAGGCCGTTCGATGGGCGACATATCGGGAGTGAGATACAAGGTCGTGAAGGTGAACGACATCGCACTCTACGAGCTGTGGAAGGGCTACAAGGAGAAGCCCCAGCGGTAAGGAGAGCTCAACGGACATTAGTTAAAAGCAATCGCATAGCGCAAGGTTGTTAAGATGATGCACGATTTGATAAACGATGCGATAACCAGCATAAGGAACAGCGTCAAGGTCGGAAAGAGCGAGTGCACAATCAAGCCCACCTCACAATTGCTCGTTGAAGTCCTCAAGGTATTCCAAAAGGAAGGCTACATCGAAGGATTCGAGCAGACAGACAACGGCCGCGGCGGGGCCATCAAAATCAAGCTCGGCAAAATCATAAACGACTGCGGCGTCATCAAGCCGCGGTTTCCAGTGCGAAAAGACAGCTACGTCAAATGGGAAAAACGATTCCTGCCAGCAAGCGACTTCGGCCTTCTAGTGGTGTCGACCCCGAAAGGTGTCATGAGCCACAAGGAATCCAAGGCGCAGGGGCACGGCGGGCGGCTGCTTGCATACATATACTAACTAACGAAATATAGCCAGAACAATGGCCAAGGAAGCAAACAAAAAAACCGGCGGGAAGGGAAAAGAGGGCATCACGGTAGAGGTGCAGGCTCCTGAAGGCATTACTCTTTCGCTCAACGGAAGGGACGTAACCGCGACCGGTCCGCAGGGCTCGTTTACCCGGAAGATACAGTCTCGGCGTGTTTCAGCCCGCCAGGATTCAAATAAGGTAGTACTCACCACTTTGACAAGCAGGAAGAAGGAGCTTGCGCTAATCAACACGGAACGCGGTAATCTCAGAAACATGATTCACGGCGTGCGCGACAAGGCGACCTACAAGATGAAGGTGCTGTTCTCGCACTTCCCGATGGGCTTGAAGGTACAGGGGAACACGCTGTTGATTGACAATTTCCTCGGCGAGAAGAATCCGCGAAAGGCGGTGC
Source organism: Candidatus Altarchaeota archaeon (assembly GCA_028712125.1). GTDB lineage: Archaea > Altiarchaeota > Altiarchaeia > IMC4 > SCGC-AAA252-I15 > VGJA01. The sequence goes on along the minus strand of JAQTQS010000013.1, from coordinate 6,862 downwards.
TGTACGAGGGAGTCAAGGTCGACATCAAGGGGCAGGACGTAACGATTACCGGCATCAACAAGGATGCCGTCGCCCAGACCGCCGCGAACATCGAGCAGTCGACCAAAATCAGGAAACTCGACCCTCGCGTGTTCCAGGACGGGATATACATCATAGAAAAGGACGGAAAGCCCGTCAGATAAAGATAAAAAATGAAGGACTTCACCGACGTAACACCCACCGAAAAAAAGCGGGAGCAGAAAATCCAAAAGGATAAGAAGCTCGAGCATGAGACCAAAGAGCGCAAGAAGAAGAAAGAGCTCGAGGAATCCCAGACGGAAAAGCCCCCGGAAGATTCGGCAAAAGAAATCGCGGCAGAGCCTGCAGCCGAATCGCCCTCAGCAAAAGCGCCGTCAAAGGAGGCTGTAAAAAAGCCGAAGGCGAAAAAGCGCAAGGCGATACCGGTGGAGAAGATACAATTCCACGAGAAAAAGGGCGTGCCTGCCAAGACGCTGCGCAAGAAAAAGCCCCACTTCAGGCGCCAGGAGCACTCCAAAATACGGCTAAAACCGGTATGGCGCAAGGCAATCGGCATAGACAGCAAGCAGCACGAGGGCAAGCGCGGGAAGGGAAAGATACCCGGCATAGGATACAAAAACCCGGGAAGTCTGCAATACACCCACCCCCTCGGCTACAAATCCGTGCTAATCCACAACGTGAAAGAACTCGAGAAAATCAAGGCTCAGACAGAAGGCGCAATAATCGCCGCCGCGGTAGGCAGGCGCAAGCGCAATATGATAATCGCCGAAGCCAACAAGCTTAAGATAACAATCCTCAACCCGAGGAAAGGTGAAGTATGAACCTCTCAAACCAGAGGCGCACGGCAGCCAAGCTGATGAAGGCCGGAGTAAACCGGGTCCAGTTCAACAAGGACAGGATTTCCGACGCAGCCGAAGCCATAACACGGGAAGACATACGCAGCCTCATAAGGAACGGCGTCATCACGCTCAAGCCCGAGAAGTCCACCAGCCGCTCGCGAGCCAAATCCCGGTTAGCCGAGAAGAGGAAGGGAAGGCACAAGGGATACGGCAAGCGCAAGGCGAGGGGGAAGGCAAGGCTCGGCGGCAAGGAAGCATGGATAAAGAAAGTGCGCGCGCTTCGCGACGAGCTCAGTAAGCTGAAGCAGGAAAAGAAGCTCCATGAAGGCGAGTACAGGAAGCTCTACAGACAAATCAAAGGAAACCTCTACCACAGCAGGCGCCACCTACTGGAGTCTCTTGAACGGGCGAGGAAATAAAAAATGGCAACAGGTCCGACATACAGGGTTGGCTACCGGCGCAAGCGGGACGGCCAGACAAACTACAAGAGCAGGCTGAAGACCCTCAAGTCAGGCCTGACCAGGCTCGTAATACGGCCCTCAAACAAGCACATAAAGGCGCAGCTCGTCTCCTACGAGGAGAACGGCGACCTGATTGTCGCCGCCGCAACATCGAGCGAGCTTAAGAAGCACGGGTGGGCGCACGCGACAGGAAATTTGCCCGCGGCCTACCTCACCGGTCTGTTGTGCGGCATCAGGGGCAAGCAGAAGGGCGTTAAAGACGCTATACTCGACTTCGGCATGAACACTTCAGTCAAAGGCTCGCGCATTTACGCGGCCTTGAAGGGGGCGGTCGACGGCGGATTGTCCATCAGCCACGACCCGAAGATGCTGCCGGACGACGGCAGGCTCAAGGGCTCTCACATAGCATCATACAAGGAGAAGTTCAAGTCGATGGAAGCCGACTTTTCCAAGACAAAAACAGCGATAGAAAATGACCTCAAGAAAAAAGCCTGAAGAGGAGTCACCATCCAAGGAGGCGGAAACGCCGGTTGAAAAAGTGAAAAAGCCGAGAGCTCGCAAAAAGGAGCCAGAGGTTCCTAAACCTGAAGCTCCGAAGATTGAAGCTCCCGCAGAGCCGGTTAAAATTACAGAAGCGCCGGCAGAGACGGCCGTTGCCGCGCCTGCCGCTGAAACCATCGCAGCCCCTGAAGGACAGGCAGCGACAGGCCGACGCTCTGACGAGGGCTTCTCAGTCGAAGAAGCTCCTGTCAGATGGAATCCCAAGACTGAACTCGGCCGCAGGGTTTACTCCGGGGAGATAACATCAATGAGGGAAATCACAAAGTCCGGCCAGCTGATTAAGGAGGTCGGCATCGTTGACAAGCTTTTGCCCGGACTTAAGGACGAGATAATCGACGTCGGGCGCGTGCAGCGCGTCACGGACTCCGGCCGCAGGATGCGCTTCCGCGTGTCTGTCGCCGTGGGCAACCAGGACGGCTATATCGGCATCGGCGAGGGGAAGGCCAAGGAGGTCGGCCCTGCGATACGAAAGGCTATCGACCGTGCGAAGATGAGCATACGCGAGGTCAAGCGCGGCTGCGGCAGCTGGGAGTGCGGCTGCGGCGACCCGCATACAGTCCCGGTGAAGACGTCCGGCAAGGCCGGCAGCGTCACCGTCATTATCTCTCCCGCCCCAAAGGGGGTCGGTATGAAGAGCGGTGAGATTACGAAGACCATACTTTCGCTTGCTGGAATCAAGGACGCCTGGATTAAGACGTCCGGCCACACGCGGACGGGGGTCAACTTCGCTCACGCGGTCTATAACGCGCTCGTCAACACTAACTATGTGAAGATGGGAGACGGTGTGATGGAGAAGTTCAAGATAATATCCGGCTCGAAAGAAGCCTGATTCAGATTACCATGACAGCGAAAGAATCCAAGGAACCGCAAAAGCGCCTGGCGATAGTCAGAGTCCGGGGGAGCGTGCACCAGAAGCCCCAGATAAAGACGACATGTGCAGTACTCAAGCTCAAGGAGCCGAATCACTGCGTGCTCATAGACAGCCGGCCTGAGTACCGGGGTATGATAACATTAATCAACGACTACGTAACCTGGGGGGAGATTAACCCTGCGACGCTGGAAAAGCTGTTGAAAGATCGCGGCAAAGTCCACGGCGGAAACCTTACAGACAAGTACCTGAAGGAGAAGACCAAGTACGCGTCGATAGGCGACTTCGTCAAAGAATATATGGCATTCAAGGCCGAACTAAAGGACATACCCAACTTCAAGCAGGCACTGAGGCTTAACCCGCCGAGGAAGGGATTCGAGCGGCTTGGCATCAAGAAGCCGTATTCCATCGGAGGCGTCCTCGGCTACCGCGGGGATGCAATAAACGCGCTCCTAGAACGTATGATATGATAAAATGGCCCACAAAGACCGCAAGACACGGAAGATGCGCGGAACCCGGACGCACGGATTCGGAAACACCCAGAAGCACAGGGGTGCGGGCAGCCGGGGCGGCAGGGGGATGGCGGGCAGCAAGAAGCACAAGTGGATGCACATCTCAAAATTCTTTCCCGGATACTTCGGGAGAAGCGGCTTCAAGCGGCCGCAGTGCCAGGTGGACGATAAAGTCATAATCAACATCAGCGACCTAGACGAGAACGTCGATTCGCTTGTCAAGAGCGGGTTCCTGAAGAAGGATAAGGACTCGTATTCCGCAAACCTTACCGAACATGGGGTTGACAAGCTCCTCGGCACAGGGAAGGCGTCGCACAAGTTCATACTGACAGTCGGAGAATGCAGCGAGAAGGCGCGGCAGAAAATCGAGGAAGCCGGAGGCAAGGTAGTCCTGCCCGAGGCCGCCGCAAAAGAAGGCAAGCCTGAGCACTCGGACACGGACGACTAAAGGGCAAAACCATTTTTTTACGGCTAATCCAATATCAACTCCAACAAAATGAAGCTGGAATTCCTGCGGCCGGCCATCAAATACCTGCCCGAAGTCAAACTCCCCGGCCGGCATGTGGCTTTCAAGGAGAAAATCGCCTGGACCAGCCTTGCTCTCATACTATTCTTCATTATGGGCGTCATCTACCCGTACGGCGTAACCATAGCTAAGCTCGAGGAGTCCATACGCGGCTTCAGCCAGCTCCAGCTGATATTCGCAAGCTCGATGGGCAGCATCGTATCCGCAGGAATCGGGCCGATAGTCACCGCCTCAATCATCCTGCAGCTGCTCGCCGGCGCCGAGATGATTGACATAGACCTCAAGAAGCCGGAGGGCAAGGCGCTTTACCAGGGCACGCAGAAGATTCTGACAATCATAATCTCCTTTGTCGAGGCCGGCATGCTTGTCACCGCAACCCACATGGTATACACCCTTGTGGAAATACCCGGCGGTGGCAGCGACTGGTCCGTCAGCTGGCCGCTCAGGATTTTCACCATCCTCCAGATAGGCCTTGGCTCGGTGCTGCTGATGTACCTTGACGAGGTCGTTTCGAAGTGGGGGATTGGCTCGGGCATCAGCCTTTTCATCGCAGGCGGCGTCGCCCAGACCATCATAACCTACACCATAAACCCGTTGCGCGAAGCTTCAGGGCGCTTTGCGGGGCTGATACCCAACTTCCTCGACCAGATGATGATAGGCAACTTCGACGTCATGCTTCTGATGCCATTGTTCGCGACATTATTCGTCTTCCTTGTCGTAGCGTTCGGCGAATCCATGCGCCTTGAAATCCCGCTTTCATACGGCGGCATACGCGGCGTGGGCGGACGCTACCCCCTGCGCTTCTTCTACGTGTCCAACATCCCGGTCATACTCGCCGCGGCGCTGCTCGCCAACGTCCAGATGTGGGCCGGCTTCGTGGGCGTGGACATAAACAATGCGCCTCCATTCCAGGAAATGACGCTCGTCCAGCAAACCGTCTATACCATCGCGTCAAGCGTCTCGCTAGGCGAGCTCAACGGGATACTCCTCCCCGACCAAATCAGCAACCTCCTCGACATACAGATACTAAAGCACATGGCGATATACCTCGTGATATTCCTGACGCTCTGCGTAGTCTTCGGCCAGTTCTGGGTGTCCACCACCGGCCTCAACTCCGAGTCCATTGCAAAGCAGATACAGGACGGCGGCATGCAGATTCCCGGATTCCGGAGGGACTACCGCATCATCAAGACCGTCCTCGACCGCTACATACCCCAAATCACCATAATCAGCAGCGTCGCAGTCGGCCTAGTCGCGGCCGGAGCCGACTTCCTCGGCGCAATCGGAAGCGGAACAGGCCTCCTACTGACAGTCGGAATACTATACCGGCTCTACGAGGAAATCCAAAAAGAACAGATGGCCGGCGTAAGCCCGTGGATTAGGAAGATGGTAGGGCGTGAGGAGTAGAAGGGTTCACTGATTGAGGCGTAATTCTACCCGGCGGCAATCATTTAACATTTAGCTATTATCAACAATAGAAGCAATCCTAACAAGAACATCCTCCTGAAGAGTTTTTTGTAGTATAAAATTTTCTTGTCATTTTCCTGGCCATCCACAAACAGATAACCCCAACCAGAAATTGGTTTAAGCTTCATGTATTCAAAATTGACGAAGAATCCATAAGCCCCCAGCACGTCCCATGTTATTACCTTGTAGGTATCTAACTTATTCTTCTTTAGGTAGATGAGTAATTTTTCGAGAGTAAGAAAGGAAAGAAGCCAAGTAGCAATGAGAATAATGAATTCAACATAAACAAAGTACTCAGACCAAGAGAATGTTGAACTGTCCATACTCGTTAAACACTACCAATGTTATTATTAATTAAGTTATAATCTTCATAAGAACTCATCCAGGTATCTCCTGTATCCCCTGTCCCTAATCCCCAGTATCTTCGCGTTCTCCAGCAGTTTCACCTTCGCAGTCCGAAACTCCTTTCCGAACCCGTGCCTTTCCTCCAGTATCTTCGGGAGAAGCGCCTCAACGGTCGTGTACTGCCGTTTAGTCGTGACGACCCACCGGCCGTCGCTTATCACCGGCCTGTCCTTCCTGTACTTCTCGAGGAAGCGCTCCTGGTTTACGGGGTCGATGTCGATTGGCGGGCCGTTTTGGTGTTTAATCTTCGGGAGCTGCCAGACGTCGAATTCCAGCAGGATGATGGACGTGTTCTTCTCGTTGGTGTAATGCCCGCTTCTGAACGTGCTGAATTCGTAAGAATGGATTTCGTGCATCAGGCCTTTTTCGGTCGCCCTTAGCTGGTCGTATAATGAGTTCGGGTTTATCTTCCCGTGGGTGAAGACGAATGCCACAATCTTTGTCCCCCGGCCGCGTATGTTCTTTTCCAGCTCTTTTTCGCCTCTAACCTTCTTCTCCTTTGGGAAGAAGTATTCTATCGACGGCTGTTTTAGGAATTCCTGGGCCGCTATCACGAATTCCGCCAGCCGCTGTTTTGAGACGGCGGCGGCTACGTTGCGGTCGCGGTCTACGGGGTCTACGACGATGAGGGGCGCGCCTGTGAAGAAGTGCTTTAGGACGGCTGGGTTTTCCCATTGTTTTTCGGTGTCAAGCGAGACTTCCCCGAATTTCCAGGTGCCGGCGGCTGCGAGCACGCCTGCAAACGAGCCGTAGTGCAGTGTCAACAGTTCCGCTAGATAGCCTGAGAAGCCCTGTACTTTCGCTTCAGCCCCGTATACGCCCGCCCCCTTCATGAACTGCTTTAACAGCCTTATCTCGCCGGCCATCTGTTTGTTTTCCCGAATCTTCCTTTTGATGTAGCGGGTGTGCAGGGGCGTCCTGTCCACGGATGACAGCATCTTGCCGCCGGTGTAGCACGGCACGATTTCAATGTCATAGTCCTTGTATCTCCCCATGACGTAGGGGTGTTCGGCGTAGTCTATCTCGTATTTCGCCTTCAGCTTTGAGAAAAGTTCCTTGCCTAGTTTCAGGCCGCGCTCTTCCAGCTCCTTCCTTTCGACGCTTTCGTCGAACATGATGAAAATATCGATATCCTTGTCGCCGCGAAGGTCGGTGTTTTTCGCAAGGCTGCCGACGAGTATTGGTTTAACGTCCTTTGCAGAGAG
>JAQTQS010000081.1 GCA_028712125.1 Candidatus Altarchaeota archaeon | reverse complement strand
ATGGCAGTATTGGTCTTCTACAACCTCGCACTTGTGAACAGCGAAACCTACAAGGAGATGTTCACGATAGCGCCCATAGCAGGGCAGAACGGCGCATTCAGGCAGGCTGAATACGGCGAACAGACGCTGTTCGTGTACAGCAATGTTTACAAGTATTTTATTATGAACATGGGGCTCGTCAACTACGGCTCGCTCCCGTACTTATCAGGCGCAAAGCCGGCTGCAATCCCCTACACCGCCGCAAGTTACAGGGGGGAGGCGCACCTCCAGTCCGGCGCCGGAAACGCCATAATAACGTCACTTGCGCCAAACCGGATAGAGGTGGCCGTTAGCGCAATAGACGCTGACACGCTCGTCGTGAACCAGAACCATGACAGCGGATGGAAGGACTCCTCCGGAAGGAACGTCTTCCAAAAGGACGGCCTTATCGCAGTCGACGTCCCGCCCGGAAACACGAATGTCGTGCTCTACTACAGCCCAGAAAGCTTCAAGCTCGGCGCGATGATAACCTTGCTCACAGTCATGCTGTCGCTTGATTACGCCTACCTGACCCTCGCAGGGAAAGGGAGAGTGACACTGAAGAAATACCTCGCAAGGCTGAAGGGCAGGACATTCATATGCGCATTAATAGCTATAATAATACTCTCAACATGGGGCGTTGACATAGTACAATCCGCAGGACTATGACAGGCGAAAAATCCCGGGCCATTCCGGCAACGCTCACTGCCTCTCAGCGTTCTCGGCAATCCTGACCATAAGGCCTGCAATGTCCAGTATCCTCTGCTTGTCGGTTACTTCGCCCGCGACCTCGTACTGCACGCGGTCGGGATTCACCGTGATAGGGACTTTCAGCTGCATCATTTTATGCTGGACGTCAAGGTCGAGCACCTTCCTCACCACAGGCTCTCCCGGGCCCTTGACTATGAACTCCTTGTCGAAGTCCGGGCTACCGATAGCGATGTCCTGCATGCCGAGGACCTTGCCGAGGCTGCTGAGGAAGCCCTGCTTGTAGACTTCTATCTGGCCGTTTATGACGCCCTTGTGCGGGACCTGAATCCGGGTGTATGTGGTGCGGTCGGTGTGGTGGTGGCCGTGGCTGTCGGTGTGGTGGTGCGTCTTTACGGGATAGTCGAGCGTCATCCGCCTGCCGTGGAAGTCGCCGGATATCACGCCGTTCGCGTAAGCGCAGCCCAATGCGGCGGCAAGAGCGTTCATCTTGGCGGCGTACCTCTTGCGGCCGATGGTGCCTATGACGAAGAGTATGACTGCAAAGAACGCTATCGCAGCTATCACGAGCGTGATGCCGCAGCATGTCACGAGTATCTCAGGTGCTTCCATGGGATAGTATTGGAATGCTTCTTAATATTAATGTAGAGGATTACTGACAGGATTAAAGACAACGCCAATAAACCAGATTACTTCGGCTCGTAGACCTCGAACATGCACTTGCACGAGGGACAGACGTAAACATACAGCCCGTTCTTTATCCCGTGCGAGGTCATGGCACTGCTGCAGTTGTAGCAGGACCGCTCCCGCGCGCTGGACGCGGCCGTACCGGCACTTGACATTGGCATCATTTTTGGTGGGTAAACTATGTACAGTCCGCATTTAAAAAGAATGATGTTTTTGCGTTTTTCTCGTCTGCGGGCGCGCATCTTGCATCGTTAAAACGAGGGAATGCTTAATACATTAATCGTGGTGTTGTTTACGCTTAAGAGCGACGTGCCTCACGCCGGGGACAGCGAGCATGGCCGTCTTAGGGCTATCCCTGATTTTTTCGCGGGTTTGCCGCGTGCTTTAGGCTGGCGGAATCTAAAGGGCAGGATTTGGGATGCGGAATTTTCGGACTCTGGCGTCTGCTTGGAGATGCTTGACGGCAGTTCCTATCTGGTGGGCAGAGATTCGGTGAAGAAATTCGACTTGAAGTCAAAGGATATGGCCCCCGTTAAAGGCCGCATGGGCGTGAAGTTGAGGACTATAGCCCAAGAGTTTCTCGCGGGCAGGCCCAATCATACCGGCATCGAGGTCGCGGTAGGCAGGGAGGAGTTTGCAAGGATCGGCCTTCCTGAAGGTCTTTTCCATGAGGGCTTGAAGTTCCGCTACCGGCCTTTCCTGGCGATGTGGCTTGAGCGGAAGGATACGATGTATCCCGCGCATGCCGTCTATGCGCCGGGCAAGTACGAGACTGCGATTGACGTGTTGGCCGGCCGTCTTGAGCGCATGCCTGCCGAAGACAGGGTTATCGTGTGCCCGCGGAGTCTTCCTGACAATGCCCGGGCGCATGAGGTCTTGCACGACGCCTTCCTGAATATGCCTAAACCAAAGAGGGACGAGTTTCTCGGGCTTGTCGGCGATGCCGTAAAGGAGAACTGGACTTTTCTTGCGCGGACCAGCCACGACCCGTCGTGCTTCAACATGCTTGACGACATCATGCAGAGGACCCACATATCGCCCGCCGAAACAGGGAGAGGGCGCCTTGGGTTCGCCTATGAGGCTTTTGCTTACATGGGCGCCCACAAGATGGGCTACCCCACCGAGAACGGCATGCTTGAGGGCAGAATACCTGCGCATATCGCCCAATGGTTCGAGGGCATGGGCATCAGGAGGGTGAAGCCAATCAATATAGTCAGGTGACTTTTATAGCGGAAAGAACGCATTTTTAACCACCCAAGTAGTAATCGTTATATCTAATTCCGCTATGGAGTTATTTCTGATGAGGTAATAAAAAATGCTTGTTGTTGTTACCGGCATACCGGGTACGGGAAAGACGACTGTGGCCACGAAGGCGATGGAAAAGCTTGCCGGAGAGGGCGTTAAGTACGAGATGGTAACCTACGGGACGGTGATGTTTGAAATCGCGAAGGGGAAGAAGCTTGTCGAGAACAGGGACGAGATGCGAAAGCTTTCGCCCGACGTCCAGAAGACCATCCAGGAGCAGGCGGCCAAAAAGATTCATTTGATGGGCATGAATGCGAACATCGTCCTTGACACGCACTGCAGCATAAAGACGCCGAAAGGCTACCTCCCGGGCCTGCCCGAGAAGATTGTGAAGATGCTCGAGCCGAACGTCATAGTCATAGTGGAATCCGGAGCCGATGAGATACACCTCAGGCGCCAGGGCGACCCGACGAGGGCGCGCGACGCCGAAAGCGTCGAGGACATCAGGCTGCACCAGGACATGAACAGGAATTTCGGGGCCGCCTATGCCGTCCTTTCAGGCGCCTGCGTGAAAATCATACAGAATCCGCAGGGAAAGGCCGACCAGGCAGCCGGCGAGATGGCGGGAGTTTTGAAATAAAGTGGGCTTTTTGACTGTTTCAGAGGGGGGGCTGGTCATAACCGTTGTCTCAATCGGGCTTGCCGTGATGAGCACTCTTGTCAGGAAGAAGGTGCTCGACCAGGAGAAGCTCAAGAGCCAGCGGGAGGAGATGAAGGAGCTCAACAAAAAAGTCAAGGAAGCCCAGAAGGCCGGCGACAACAAAGCCTTCAGCGAGCATTCATCCCGGCTTATGGAACTCTCCGGCGATGCGATGAAGCAGCAGTTCAAGCCCATGATTTTCACCCTGATACCCTTCCTCTTGGTCTTCAACTGGATGCGCGGCAGCTACGACCACACCATCAGCGAGGTCGTGATAGCCGACACGATTCCCGCGGGCGTCAGCATCCGCGAGGTCAATTTCAGCGGCAATGGAATCTACAACGATACTGCAGGTATGCTCATATGGAAGCCCGGCATCATATCTCCGGGGAATTACAGCACCCTGACTGCCGAATTCGACCCCGGCGGCAACGGAGACTTCAACGGGCCGGCATCGATGTACTACAAGACTTCGGACGGAACATTACAGCAGCCGTTGAACAGCAACGCCACCGGCGACTTTACGTTCCTAAAGACGGCGGAGAGCGTAAACGACAGGATTAAAATAAGCCTGTTCTATAATAACACCAAATCCAATATAGTTGCTGCCGTAGGCGGTTTCGAACTGGGCTGGCTGGGATGGTACATCCTGACCTCCATGGCCGCATCCATGACGTTAAACAAGATATTCAAAGTAATGTGAGGTAAATGAAATGGTAAGACGCAGTTTAAGAACGCGGTCGAGAAAGAAGGTTTCCGTGCGTACGCCAGGCGGACGCAGGACAGTGCACATCAAAAAGGAGAAGCCCGGAAAGCCGGAATGCGGAAGATGCAAGAAAACGCTCGGAGGCATGCCCAACCTGCCGCCGGCCGAGATACGCGCCGTCGCGGCAAGCGAGCGCATTCCAAGCAGGCCGTACGCGGGCATATTGTGCAACCAGTGCCTTGACGACCTGGTGAGGTACGTCACAAGGTTCGAGGTGAAATACTCCAACCCGGAATTCAGCAAACTCGAACTACAACGGGACCTGACGCTAGAGCGCTTCCTGCCCGGCGGCTGGCACGCTGAAACGAGCAGCGGCCGGATTAGGCGCGAGCAGGCCAAAGGAGCCGTCGAGAAGAAGCTGGAAAAAAAGTCGGCGCCTAAAAAAGTCAAGGTTAGAGCGACATCCAAGAAGAAGGCAGCGGCTAAATAGGCGTTAATACGGCGCACCAGGGGGGTTTGTTTATATTCCCCCCGTCTTAATTCTTACCGATGATAATAACCGTCGGAGGCTCCGCAGCCTCGGGCAAGACGACTCTGGCAAAAAACCTCGCTAAACGGCTGGGCTTCAGGCACATTTCAGCAGGAGGAATAATGCGGGATATGGCCGCAGAGCAGGGTAAAGACCTTATCGAGTTCTCCAAATACGCCGAAAAACACCACGAAATAGACCTTGAGATAGACCGGCGGCAGAAGATTCTTGCGAAAGGAAACATTGTGGTCGACGGCAGGCTTTCAGCCCACTTCCTGAACGCGGGCCTGCGCATATGGCTTACCGCGCCGCTTGAAGTCCGGGCAAGGAGGATTTGGAGGAGGGACGGCTTTAAGACGCTCAAGGACGCCATGGCGCACATCACCAGGCGCGAGGAGAGCGAGCGGCGCAGGTACAGGAGGATTTACAGCATAAACCACCCGGACCTTGGGATTTACGACCTGATATTATGCACGGAAAGGTTCGGAGTAGAGGAGACGACGGATATTGCGGCCGCTGCGGCAAAATGCCTGCTTTAACGGATTCTTTAAGGCTTTTTTAGCCGTATCAAGTAATACTATATGATATATGAAAGGTGCTAGCATGAAGATTTCTTCAAGGGCGCAGGGCGCTGTCGAATTCCTGATGACTTACGGCTGGGCGCTGGTTATCGTGCTAATCGTCGGCGTGGTCGCATGGAAATGGGGCGTCTTCAACTTCACGGGAACCATCCAGCCCGGAAGCTACGGCTTCTGGGGCGTAACGCCAATCGACTACAAGATGGGAGGCAGCGGCATTCTGACGCTTTCCATCGAAAACGGAGTCGGCGTGAATGTGACCATAAACTCCGTGAAAGCAATTTCAGATTTCAACGCAACCGTCATCGCTGTCGGCGTCGTCGAACCCGGGAAACGCGTGCCGGTTGACA
>JAQTQS010000080.1 GCA_028712125.1 Candidatus Altarchaeota archaeon | reverse complement strand
CCGCCACAACCGCCGTCACGCCGACAACCACGACGACAACGGCCGCGCCAACCACCACAACGACATCGGCATCGACGACAACCGCAATCGCCACAACCTCCACAACCTACGCCACAATCAACGACGGCGAGTTCATGGAGATGCTGTCAAGGTGCGGCTTCGTTAAAAACCAGGCTGATAGGAACGACTGCTACGGCAAGGCTGCTGTGGAGTACAAAAACCCCCTCGCCTGCGACAAGATTGAGGTTATCATAGAGGCCCATGCGGACAGTGTGGACATAAAGCCGTTGCAGAGGGACTACTGCTACACCGCGCTCGCCGTCATGCTTGGCAACGCCACACTCTGCAACAACGCGACCAACGCGGGCATGTACTTAACGTGGATTGCCTTCAAATACCCAGACAAGCAGGTAAGAATGACAGGAAACCCCATAGCAGACAAGTACTGCTGCCATAACGTCACCGGAGGCAATTGCACGAAAGGCGGTCAGGCCGGTTTATCACCGCTTTTATGAGCCGCGTCCAAATAGATGCCATGAGGATGCTACTGGTCCTGCTTATCGCCGTTGCGCTCGTATGCGGCTGCACCGGCGGCGGCACAAAGACAACAACGACCGAGCCTGCAAGCGACATCGCCATGCAGAAGTGCACGAACGACGGCGGCGGCATCACCAGGAGCAGCGGCACGTCCGGCACCGTGTACTGCCTCTTCATCGACGGAACAGTGTGCGAGATACAATCCTACTACCAAAACGCCTGCGCTAAAGGCGACTGCCCGAGGACCTGCCTGAACTCCGGGACGCAGGACGAAGGCTGGTACGACTGCAAGGGCAACCTCATCCTATGGGACAAATGCCAGGGAGAGACGTCAAAAAAGACGTCATGCTAGATTACTATGTTTATAACACAGCAGCGGTTCCTACAGACGGCCTCAGCGTCCTTAACACAACCTGGTCATTCGGGTCCGCATCCCTGTGGCCCACCCTTTCGACAGTGAAGCCGGCCTGCCGTAAATCAGGCTCGGTCAGGCCCTGATTGTCGAACTTGTTCAGTATGACGGCGACGCCGTCCCGCTTGAGCTTCTTGCGCATGAGACGGTACACGTCCTTAAGGTACGCCCTGGACTCGACCGAAGAGCTGAAGATCGCGTCGAAGTCTTCCGGCCGGACGCCGGGGTCTGTTTTAGAGGTCATCTGGTCGAAAATTTTTTCACGCGTTGAGCCGGGCGCGACGTTCAGCATCCTCTTGACCAGAGTTTTAATGCGCCCCACGGCCGCCGGGTCGCCCCTGAACGGGTGCACCATGGACGAGAATAATCTTTGATAAAGCTCATCTCCGCCAGCGCCCTTCTCCAGAGAGTTGAATGCAAGGAACGCGTCTATGCTTGCGTCAGGCAATCCCTTAAGAAAAGCCCTGATGTCGGACTTCATAAAAATCCCCTCCGACTTGGGATAGCCGCCGTCGACTATCGTGACGTCCGCGCCAAACTCCCGGAGCGCAAGAGAAGGCTTGAGGGCGGATACGACCCTCCCCCCGCCGAGCTCGACAATCCTCAGTCCTTCAAGCGCCTTCAGGCCGCCGAAATGATTCGCAACCTCGCTGAAACCGGCGAAAAACTCCGGCCCGGCCGAGGCCGTTGAATACGCGATATCAGCGCCGGACTCGCCGAGCTGGCGCGCGTAATCCAGCGCCCTCTCGCGAAGCGGCGCAATGACAACAGGGGCCTTGGGGTCGCAGCCTATGAGCCTGAACTCGCCAGTCTTGCCGCGCGCATCCGTCAACGCCGACCTGCCGACGGCCGCATGCTTCTCCGGGGGAATCCCGGCAGAATCTATGAATGACGGCAAGACAAGCTCTTTTGGAAAAGTCCATACCGAAGGGACGGGAATATCCCCATCCAGCCTCCGTTCATCCCTGAGACCGTCCGACGGCCTTGGTTTTGGCGGGACATGAGCCATGCAGTTAATAACGGGGCATGCGGGATTAAAAGGATTACACGCAGCCGCCTGACTACTTAGCCGCCTTCCCGCCGGCCTTTTCAGCAGCGGCTGCCTGCAGGTAGAACCTTGCCAGGAACACAGTGAAGATTATGGACAATAGGCCCGTCAGGAATCCTGCGGCGGGATTTATGAATAATTTTTTTAGGATTAATATGCCCAGAGCCTTAAACACGAGCGTTAAGGCGGAGTCTGATATGGAGATTACGGATGATACTAGCGCCAGGATGATTGCCGCCCCGGCAAGGTACATCATCCTTCCCCGGGTGACACGCCATGACTCGGACAAGGACTCCATTACCCCCATGTCCGCGAGGACGATAATCGACGGCCCCAACGCCAGGCGGATTGAAAGGTAGAATATGGCGCAAAAGACGGGCGAAATGAAGAACACCGCCAGCAGCTTTGAGAATGATGCGATGACGACTGACAGCAAAACCGACGAAACCACCGCCGCCACGAAAGCGACGGAGAGCAGCATAGTTTGGGCGATGTATCTTCCAAGGTATTTCCAGCCCATCGAAAACGGCGTTGAAGATTCATCGCTCTTGACACGGCACAAGACCACCAGCGAGACGAGCTCGTCGGCCAGCAGGCTCAACAATAGAAACGGAATCAGGATGAGGGCGGCGCATATTCTGGTCTCGCTCTCGCCGGTATCGACCGCTATAAACCCGCCGATGAAGAACGAGAAAAACATGTTAACCAGAGCCAGCGAAAGAAGGCCCTTGCGCGAAAAGACGTACCTGACCGCCGCCTTAATGTCGCTCAACAGGTTCATTTGGCAACTAACCGGGATTTAACGCCGCCTACCAGTTCCTCGAGTCGTACGGCACGTTCTGATAGGTCGGATTCTTCGCCAACCCCTCAAGGTATTCTATCGTGGACGCATCGCCCCCCATCTCCCTCAGCACCTTAATCTGGTACTGCAGGCATTTCTGCTCGGCCGCGGCTCCCGTCCACGCGCTCGCGTCCGGCTCCTGGCCTCCGTTGGCTGCCTTAGCGTCGTTATACAGCTTCGAGTGGTAGCTGTCGTGGGCTATGGTGCCCGCATACCAAACCGTGCCGCCCTGCCACGTAGTCTGGCCCACCTCGAACGTCGGCACGTCGCTATAAACGTTCATGCCGCTCTTGGGGCTCTCCTTGACCCTGCCCACGTTCTGCGCTATTTCCGAGTATTCCTTGGTGCCTTCAAGAAGCTTCAAAGCCTTGTCGGTCTCTTGCGTGAACGCGGCGCTCCCGTCAACCTGTATAGCGCCCGCCGGCAGGGTCGTTGACGGCCCTTCGGTCTCTTCTCCCGCTTCCCCCCCTTCAGACTCTCTCATGACATTAGACCACGCAACCAGAACCCTGCACTTCGCATTCTCAGCGTAACTAAGCATGTCGCCGCACTTCGACCAGTCGCCCGTCGTCAACGCAATATTGCTCACGCAATTATTGGAATACGACGAGTTCAGAATAAGCTTGCACCCCGCAGTCGAATTCGTCCCGTCCGAAAACTTGCTAAGACACCAGTTAATCTCAGCCTCCTTCTTCAAATGATAACAGCTGTACGGGTCATTGGCACCAATGGCATAATCAGCCTGATCCCGCACCTCCTGACTCACACCATCATCAAACTCACAACCGCACACCACCACAAAAACGGCCAGAATAACAGCCAAACGAACCAAACGCATGATATAATAATGTCCGTAGGACTAAAAAATGCAATTAAGAGGATTGCTATTGTCGTCACTTATCCGCTTCTTTTACCCTCTGGCGAGTTTCCGGTTTTCAGGCATTTCCAGGTAGTTCTCCGGGGTTATTACGAAGACAGCAGCAGGACACACAGCCGGCCGGGGCGTAGAACGGTTTTACGCTGTTTTCAGCGCATCCAGCGTCCTTGTCCTGATCCTCTTAGGGTATCTCTTGAGGTAATCTTCTAGTTTCCGCCCGTCTATCCTCTTCCTTAACTCCTTGAGTGCGTCCTTGCTTAACTCCTGCCTGTAGTATACCATGTCTATCAGCGTCTTTTCCAAGTCCGAATAGGGCAGGAGGCTGCCGTCCTCCTTGTGGTATTCAAAGCCGAACATGTGCCTGCCTTCCATGCGCCGTATGAGGACGTTGGACTCCATGACCGTCCTAATCCCCGGGCGTATCCTCCTTGAAGTCAGTATTACGGGAATCGTCTCCTGCTCCCAGAGGTTGTGAAAGCTTAAGGCGTCCTGCAGGCCGAGGTAGGCCGGCTTATAGCAGTATACCGCGAGCGAGGGGTCGCTCTTGGCAGTGTAACAGCCTTTGGCAAGCCTTTTAATGCGGCCTTGTTTTAGCAGGTTCCGTAGCAGCTGCTTGTGGTACTGGCCGGCCTTGCCGCCGCTTTTGGTAATCCGCTCTATGGACTTCGAGTCGACCACCTGGCTTTTCCCAAACAGCCTTAGCACGTCGTCCACGTGCTTTTTCTTACCCATGAGACCACCTGCGTATGTAGTCGAGCATTTTATCCGCCGGCGGGGTTAGGCCTTCGATGATTAGGACTTTCAGGTCTTCCTCGTCCGCAGGCGGCTTATATTCCCGTATCAGCCTTTCCAAGCCCTTCCGGACTTTATCCCTGTCTTTCACGCGCGAAAGCAGGTAAAACACGTCATACAAGTCCCTTACCTTAAGCCTATTAAGGTAGGCCGCGGTTTTTTCATTCACAAGCTCTTCAGGCGTCAGAGTGTACACCATCAGGACGTTCCCATCCGACGCCTCAAACTCGCTCAAAGAGCCGTCCATAATCCTGAACAAGGCCTCAAACCTAACGACAGTCCCGTTATACTCCAGGTTCGAGTATAAGGCATTATCCGTCGTCTTCCTTTTTTTGACAATAAAACCCGCTCTCTCCAGATTCTTGAAAAACGCGCCGACCCTGTTTACATCCCCAGGCAGGTAAGCGTCAATATCCTCCGAAAACCTGTTTCCCTGAAAACAACGCCAAATCGCAGTGCCGCCATGCAAAACCGCGCCGTCAAAGACGCCGTAAAGCTCCTTCACCACCAAATCCTGGGCCTCCGCAACCCTACGATGGGCCTGCTTCCTCAGCCTCAAAACAAGAGGGATAACGGTCATTTTAACACACAACTAAAGTTACTAATATATATAACTTTGGTTAATAAAAATAGCTGACAAAGAGAAGCGGTGGAAAACACCGAACATAAAACCAATAATCAAAAATACGCATCACACGGCCTTAAAAACACCGCAAATACGGGAAAAGTGAATCATTCAAAGCATTTCTATTACTCTCAAACTCTCCTTCCTCCCTCTTTTGAGTGAGTATACTGACATATGCATCATACAACTAGACGTAATAATGTTTTTCCGGTTATCCTTTCAATGTCAAACTTTTCAGCTATCCTGATTATAACTGACTGCTTTAATTCAGTCTCTGCATTCCCTTTTGCTTTTTGGTCCTCGATTTCTTTTTTGTTCAAATCCCTTACTTCTATGAACAAGTTGCTCTTTTCTTCTCGATCAAGTTTAAACGATTCCTTCCAGTCTACTTTATACTGCCTTAGGGTAAATGATTTTTTCTCGAAAAGCAGGTTAGCGTTAGTATTTGCTGGGCATACGTAAACTGTTGAATTGTTGACATTAAATTTCAGAGTGATTGACCTGT
>JAQTQS010000079.1 GCA_028712125.1 Candidatus Altarchaeota archaeon | reverse complement strand
GCGGAACCTGACGTTGAAGCCCATCTCGTCATAGAACCTTTTGAGCACGCCGAGAAGGTTCCGGAAGTTCGCGTTTTCGTCGACAATTATCCCTTCCACTTGGTAGAACTCGGGCAGGTGCTTGTAGTCCACTGCCTCGTTGCGGAACACCTTGCCTATGCAGAAGACCTTGGCGGGCAGCTCCTCCTTCTTAAGCGTGGAAAGGTGCCGGGCTGTCGCCGAGGTCGTGTGTGTCCTAAGGACGGGCTTTTCCGCCTGCCGCTCGTCCCACGAGTACTGCCATCCTGTCGAGCCGGTCGTCCACCCGTTCTCATGCGTTTCCTTGACGATATTCTTAAGACGCCCGTAGTCCGGGATTCCGACCTTCTCGGGCGTCTTCAGGTAGAACGTGTCCTGCATCTCACGTGCAGGATGGTCCTGCGCCGTGAACAGCGCATCGAAATTCCAGAAAGAGGACGTCACAAGCGGGCCCTCGATTTCGGAGAAGCCCATCCGGATGAAGATGTCGCGGATTTCTGCCATCTCGCCCTGCAAGGGGTGCTGCTTCGCCGGATAAGTGGGCCGGACGTAAACGCTGGGGTCATACGGCCTAAGCTCGGTCTTCCGCCAGCCGCCCGAGAGTATCAGGGCAGGCGTAAGCTGGGAGACAGTCTCCTTCTCCTCAAGGGATCCTGCAAGTTTCATGCCTTCTGACGTGGGCGTATAGGATATGGCCCTGCGTTCAGCGACCTTGATGACGCTCTGCCGGGTTTTGAGCATCTCGAAACCATTTAGGGTCTTTTCGTCGACGTCGTCCAATGAAAGCGTGCCTTTTTCGGCGAGCAGCCTTAGCAGGCGCTCGTCATCGCCTTCGGTTTTGTCGGTTATCGTGATGACGCCGCCTTCGAATGACGCCATCCTCTTCTTCTTCAGCCATCCGAGGCCGACTGTGAAGGCCGCGGGTTGGAACGTCTTTCTTATCTCGTCAAAGGGCGCGCTCTTCCCGACTGCTGATGCAATCTGGCGCTCAGGCAATCCGCGCTCGGCATACGACTTCCCTTCCTTGTCGAGCGATATCTCCTTTGTGAGGCGCTCGCTCACTGCGACCAGGTTTTTTGTCGAGAGCCAGGAGCAGGCGCGCAGGACTGCGTCCTGCTGCAGGCCTGATTTTTTCGCAAGCTCGCTTGCGGTCAGCGTTTTGTCGAGCGCCTTGAGAATCTTCACCTCGTGGGGGTGGAATTCCATGTAATTACATTGAAACCGCCGGTAAAAAAAGAAAAGGCTATCGCGTATTTTAAGCGGGACGGCGAATAGTTAGATGGGTTAAGGTGGTTGGATGAAGTACATTGTCGTAACGGGCGGCGTTTTGAGCGGTCTTGGCAAGGGCGTCACGACCGCTTCCATCGGCAGGATTCTCAAGGACCGCGGCTATGACGTAATTCCCATAAAGATAGACGGCTACGTGAACGTGGACCCGGGTACGATGAACCCCTACGAGCACGGCGAAGTCTACGTCCTCGACGACGGCAGCGAGTGCGACCTCGACCTCGGCCATTACGAGCGTTTTCTAAACACGAACCTGACCGGCGAGTCCAACATTACGACAGGCAGCATCTACAAGACGGTGATAGAGAAGGAGCGGCGGGGGGACTATCTCGGGAAGACCGTCCAGGTTATACCGCACATCACCGACGAGATAAAGAACCGCATCAAGAAGTTCAAGGCCGACATAGTGCTGATAGAGGTCGGCGGCACGGTGGGGGACATCGAGAACCAGGTATTCATCGAGGCTTTGAGGCAGATGAGCCGGGAGCCGAGCAACGGATTCCTCTTCGTCCACCTGGCGTACGTCCCGACGATAATCACCGGCGAGCAGAAGACCAAGCCCACCCAGCACAGCGTCAAGGAACTTTTAAGCATGGGGATACAGCCTCATATCATCATCGGCAGGTCCGAGCAGCGCCTGACCGAGGACTCGAAAAGGAAAATCGCCCTGTTCTGCGGCGTGGGCGGCGAAGACGTCCTGAGCGACCCAACGCTGTCCGACACATACCTCGTGCCCATGGAGCTCGTCAGGCAGAACCTCGACGGCATCATAACTCGAAAGCTGGGCCTCAAGCCGACCGCGGTATACACTTCCAAATGGGAGCACCTCGTGGAGAAGATAATAAACTACAAGCACGAAATCACAATCGGGATAGTCGGAAAATACACTGGCCTCGAAGACGCCTACCTGAGCATCAAGGAGTCGTTCAAGCACGCAGGGTCCGTTTTCTCCTGCAAAATCAACCTCAAGTGGATGGAGTCCGACGAGCTTAGCGAAAAAGACCTGTCAACAGTCGACGGCATACTAGTCCCGGGAGGATTCGGGTCGCGCGGAACCAGCGGGAAGATAGAGGCCATACGATTCGCCCGCGAGAACGACATGCCGTTCCTCGGACTCTGCTTCGGCTTCCAGCTTGCGGTCATAGAGTACGCTCGAAACGTGTGCAAGCTGAAGGATGCGAACACGACGGAAGTCGACGAGAAGACTAATCATCCGGTGATAGACTTCCTGCCAGAGCAGCGCGGCATAGACAAGAAGGGCGGGACGATGAGGCTCGGCAGCCAGCCGTGCAGGATAAAGCCGAACACGCTGGCTTACAGCCTCTACAAGAGCACTGAGATTAGCGAGCGCCACCGCCACCGCTGGGAGGTCAATCCCCAGTACATAGCATTGCTTGAGGACAACGGACTGGTCTTCTCGGGCGTGCACCAGGAGAAGAACCTGATGGAAATCCTGGAAATCCCGGGCCACAGCTATTTCATCGCATCCCAGTTCCACCCCGAGTTCAAGTCGAGGCTGGAGAAGCCCGCACCCCTGTTTGTAGGGTTTGTGAACGCGATACTGAAGAAGAAGGGCAAGAGGCTTTAGGAATGGACGACATAGTTCTGGAAACGAATTTTGCCAACCTTAAGCTTGCAAGCAGGGGGAAGGTCAGGGACATTTACGACCTCGGCGACAGCCTCCTGGTAGTCGCAACAGACCGGCTCTCGGCATTCGACAGCGTGCTCCCCACCGGCATACCGCACAAGGGAAGGGTGCTGAACAGCCTTTCCGCATTCTGGTTCAAAAAGCTCAAAGGAATCATTGAAAACCACATGATATCGACAGACGTGAACGACTACCCGGAAGAGGCCTTGCAGTACGAAGAGACGCTCGAAGGCCGCTCCATGCTCGTGAAAAAAGCGAGCGTAGTTCCAATCGAGTGCGTGGCCCGCGGCTATCTCGCAGGCTCTGGCTGGAACGAGTACAAGAAAGAGGGCACGATATGCAAAATCAGGCTGCCTCCGAATCTTAGGGAATCTGACAGGCTGCCTGAGACCTTGTTCACCCCGTCCACCAAGGCTAAGACTGGCCATGACGTCAACATAAGCATGGAAGAGGCTGCAGGAATTGCCGGGAAGGAGACTGCCGATGCCTTGGAGAAGAACACGAAGATGTTGTACGAGGCCGCATGCCGGCACGCGGAGCCCAGGGGAATAATAATCGCAGACACAAAGTTCGAGTTCGGCATCCGCGACGGAAAGCTCCTTCTGATAGACGAGGCACTGACGCCGGACTCGTCCCGGTTCTGGCCGAAAGGCACTTATTCGCCGGGCGGCCCGCAGAAGAGCTTTGACAAGCAGTACGTCCGGGATTACCTTGAGCGCGTCAAATGGGACAAGAAGCCGCCCGCACCGCCGCTGCCCGCCGACATCGCGGCCGAGACGAGCAGGAAGTACCTGGAAGCGTACGAGCGCATCACCGGAGTGAACCTGCTTTAACAAATTCTAGCGCATATCAGGGCATGAGAAGAGGCTCGGACTCGTTAAAACGCACCGCATCTTCTTCGATGTCGCCGACAATCTGTTCAACCGTCAGGGTCGTCGTGGTCGTGGCCGGCCCGCTATTGCCGGGAATGCAGCAGCACCCGCTTACAAGCGTGACAAGGGACAATAGCAACAAAAGATTCTTCATAACATAGGGATTGGATTACGCCAATAAAACGGGGGATCATGCGAATCCGCGGTAGGCGATAACGCCGGGCCATGCCTCCTTTAGCGCGTCTTTAAGCGTGTTAAAGCCGGCCGGGCATTCGTTATAGCAGTATACCCTGACAGTCCGCCCGCCTGAGGATATCGTGATTTCGTGGGCGATGAAGTCGCAGCATCCGGTCCCGGCGTACGCGCCGTTGAGACTGAAGAACCCGCCGTCTATTGCGGACTGTTTGAGAGATTGCACGCGCTCCGGCGCTATGGCGGCCGAGCGTGTCGTACCGCCTTCCGTATAACTGACGGTCCCGTTGCCGTAAACAATCACGGTTTTAGGAAGGCTGTCGTTGACGTCCAGCCGGAACGTCCAGTCCGAGCTTGGCAGTATGTCAAACCGAACGTCCGCGCACCTGCCGTGCCTGCACTTCAGGTCGTCAGCCTCAGGGGGCGCAAAGCATATCTGCTCACACTTCGGACAAACCTTCTGATAGTCGTAACTCGCTTTTGATATCGCGTGCACGACTTCGCTGGAAATGCTCGCATTCCGGTTCATTATGAGATAGCACCCGAAAGGGCACTCCAACTGCAAGGCCGGGACTATACAGTCATCGTCTGCCGTGCAGTAATTGGATTTTTCAAGCAGGTCCCGCATTTGGTATCTGAGCTGGCGGCATCCCTCGTCGTCCATGCGGTAGAGCGTGGTCGTAGTCGTGGAAGCCTGTGTGCTCGTCGCAACATAGCGCGCGTCCGCGCATTTGCCGTCGATGCACGTTATGTTGGCGCCTGCAGGCGGCGTCATGCACTTGTACTCGCAATGCGGGCATGCATCATTGTAAGCCTCCGAATACTTATGTATGTCTTCAAGGCTTGCGTTCCTGTTCGCAAGGACATAGCAGCCGAACGGGCAACCAGGCTGTACGCCGGAAACGACGCAGTCCGAGGAATCGGCGCAATGATTCGATTCCGCCATCAACGCCTTCACCATGCCCTCAAGGCTGGAGCAGTTTGCATAGTAGACGGCCGGAAGTGTTGTCGTCGTCGAACCGCCGCCGCTGCCGCCCCCAAGACAGCCGCATGACAATACAAGGATAATGCACGCGCAACACGCCGCAAAACGACCGCACATGATAACTATTTCGAGACAATGTTTAATAGACAAAGCGACAATTACTAAACAGGCAGCAAACGATGGAAAGTAGCACACAACCAAAAGGCTTCATGGGCATGCTGTCTTCCATGAGCCAGGTCAAGGTCGTCCAAAATAAAGGGCCATCACCGGGCCGGGGCATCAAGCACAATTGCCGTTACCTCCAGATTGCATTCGACCGCGACATTGCAGGCGCGCTGGAGATACTGCCGAAGCTCCCGGAAAGCGACCGCATACTGATTGAGGTGGGGACGCCGTTAATCAAGGCATACGGCGCGAAGGCCATAAGGGACATGCGCGCGATATGCAGCCATTACCTCGTCGCCGACGTTAAGGCCATGGACCGCGGCGTATCAGAGGTGAACATTGCGGCATCCGCCGGAGCCGACGCGATAGTCGTGCTAGGCTCATCACCCGTGGAAACGCTCGCCTTCTTCATACAGACCTGCAAGAGCAGGGGCGTGGACTCATTCATGGACATGATGAACGTGGAAAGGCCGGCCCGCGTCTTA
>JAQTQS010000078.1 GCA_028712125.1 Candidatus Altarchaeota archaeon | reverse complement strand
GGCCTTATGCTTTTCGTCGCCGTGCCGCTGCCCGGAACCGGCGCCTATGCCGGCGCCCTTGTCGCCCACATGATGGGGATGAAGAACAAGAAGGCTTTCCTGTCAATAGCGCTAGGCGTTGTCATCGCGGGCGTCGTGGTCCTGCTGGTCGCGACGATGTTCAAGGAAACGCTCGGCTGGATACTGGAACTAAAGCTCTTTTAGAAAAACGGTTACTTCGCCATCTTCTCGGCCAGCTCGACGTCCTCGGTAGTTACGGTCTTGCGCTTGGCGTGCTTGGCAAGCTCGACCGCTTTTCCGGCAATCACCATGGCCTCATCCTCGAGAATCCTCCCCAGGGCGGCGGCAGCGCTGTCGCTCACGTTCTTGGCCCCCGCGGAGTAAATAATGCGCTTGAGAGGCGCGACAGGAAGTTCGGACATCTTGGTTTATTAATTACATCCCGCCGTTAATATAATAACTATAATAGGAGGATGCCAAAGATGATGCTGCGAAATCCCGCCGTCGCCGGCACGTTCTACTACAACGACCGCGGGATGCTGATGGAGCAGGTGATGGAGTGCATCAACCCTAAGGCCAAGAAGACGGCCGCAACAGGCGTTATCGTCCCGCACGCCGGATTCGTCTACTCGGGCAGGGTCGCGGGCGAAGTCTACTCGGCCATCGAAATGCCGGACACATTCGTCATACTCGGGCCCAACCACACCGGCCTCGGCGGCGACTTCTCGGCGATGACTTCCGGCGTCTGGAAGATGCCGCTTGGGGACGTTCCGGTCGACAGCGCGCTTGCCGAGAGCATACTCAAACGTTCGAAAATGCTGGAGATAGACGACATGGCGCACAGGCGCGAGCACTCGATAGAAGTCCAGCTTCCTTTCATGCAGTACTTCAGCGACCACATACAGATAGTGCCGATAGCAGTCAAGCACTACGAGCCGGACGACAGGTTCCTTTCGGCATGCACTGAAGTCGGACGCGCGATAGCCAGCGCCATACGCGAAACCAAGGAACGCGTGACTCTCGTCGCCAGCACGGACCTGTCCCACTACGAGACGCAGGAAACCGCCGAGAAGAACGACAAGAAGGCGCTGGACGCGATAATATCGCTGGACGAGAAAAAGCTGTTCTCGGAAGTAAGTAAAAACAACATAACCATGTGCGGATACGGCCCGGCCGCGGCAGTCCTCGCCGCATGCAGGGAGCTGGGCGGCCGCAATGCGCGTCTTGTGAGATACGCAACGTCGGCCGAAGCCTCAGGAGACTACAGCCAGGTTGTCGGCTACGGCGGAGTCATCATCAGCCCCTGATGCTCAATTGCTGAAGAAGCCTTCTATAACGCCGAGCGAATTAAGGATAAGGTACGCCGCTACGATGACTATTATCGCGCCTAGGACGCCCATGTGCAGCTGCTCCCTGCGGTATGGGTCCATCTCGTCGTACTGCTCCTTGTACTGGCGTATTTTGTCGAAGACGGACATCTGATTCACCTCATTTAAAGAAACCGAGCATTCCCTTGGTCCTCTGCTTCATGTCATCCCCGGGTCCTGGGGGCGCGCCGCCCACAGCGGCGTTTATTGAAGCGAGCTGCTGGTTGACCTTCTGCAGTTCCTGGCGTATCGTGCTAAGCTCACGCATGTCCATGGACTGCATCAGGCTTCTTATCGCATACAGCTCCTGGTATATCTCGTTTTCCACTGCGTCGCTCATAAGTAACACATGGTAAGATGGGAATATAAGTTTTATTTTTTGTGAATGCCCGTACTCTGCCATGATGATGATCCGCAAAGCCCGTTTGCATTCAGCGGATACCGGCATAGCTTAGGCAACGGTGATATTTATTTAAGCAAACATTATACTTATCCATGCCATGCGGTAGAAAGCGCAAGATACAGAAGATGCGCAAGCACAAGCTGAAGAAGAGAAGAAAGAAAATGCGGCACAAAAAGCATTAGGAGCCGATGACGTTCAACATACATCTCTTGGTAGACCGGTCCCCGGAACTGCCGTATTTCATACTTGCGGTTGCATACCTTCTTAGCATGTCTCCTGACGCAGTCCATATATTCTCAAGCGCATTCCTTTTTGTATTTACTTCGATAAGCGTAGGACTGCTCTTGAAGATATGCTTCAAGATGAGGAGGCCGAGAAGGCATTATGACATCCCGGCTCTGTGCTACGACTTCCCGTCATTGCACAGCATGACCTCCGTGGGCACTATAGCATTCGTCTATTTCGTTAATCCCCGTTTCACCGTTCTACTACTGCCGGTGGGCTTGTTCTACTTGTACTCGCGCCTGAAGATAGGGGTGCATTCCATGACAGGGGTTGCGGGAGGCGCAGCCATAGGTCTTGTGCTTGGCTCATTCTTCGGCTGGGCGATGGGTTACGTCTACCTTCCCGAGCCAGTCGAGATTTTGTTTGCAGTCCTTATCTTCTGCACGCCGCTTCTAACCGCGATATTCCGGATGACTTACGGGCGGAGAATCGAGGATTTTTAAAATCTTATACTTTTCTTGCGTAGTATATCACGAATGCCAGCGCGGCGAACAGTATCACCAGGATGATAATGTAAAACAGTGGGCTGTGGCGGTCTATCAAGGGGCCGGTTTCATTCACTACCGCCGGCTTTGTGGAGGGCGTCGTCACCTGGTAGCAGGTCGGTGCCTCATCCGGCGTGCATTCGCAACTGAACGCGGCATCGCTCCCGAAACAGTATTTCACGCCCTCGTTTTTTAAGTTGCACATCTTCTTGCATGATTTCAGGCACAGCGAGCATGCGGGATTGTTCCTTTCATTGCAGCATTCCGGAACGCCATCCCCCGTTATGTCCAATTCTATATAGCACACTTCGGAATCGCCTCCGCATGACCGCGCGGTGGTGGTTAGCGTGGTGGTGGTTCTGGAAGCCGGCCTGGTCGTGATGGGAGAGTAAGACGTTGGTGCCGTGAGCGTGCTTGTGGCTTTATTTGAGGTTAATTCGGTCTGTTCAGAGCTTTCCAAGGGTATGGTTGTCGTGTACTCTTCAGGACGTGTCAGGGATGGACGTGGGAATGACGGGAATGTGAAGTCTGATGGTGCCATTGAGGATGACGGAGGGTTATCCGGGGAGTACATGTCAGGCAGCGAGGGTATGCTTGGTATGGCACCTACAGAGCTTAGAGTAATCAGAAAGGCTATAAGCAGCGGCAACGCAAGAACCCTTCGGCCCATCCTTAAAGTATTATCGAGGCTGATTAAAAAGTATCCGGGGGGCGTCATGCGGGCGTCCCATAAGTTGCCGTGCAGTTCTCGCTTAGAACGCTGTCCTTGATGAGGTAGCACAACTGGGGGTTCATCTTTCCCCGGCTGACATGCTCGTAGAGGCATCGGCTCTGCATCGTCAGGTTCGTTAGGGTAAAGCATTTCTCGGCGTCCGCCCTGATGGTCGTGAGGAACTTGTAGATGCAGTCTTCCCTCATGCCAATGTCGCTTATATAATCGCAGTTCGCCGCAGTCTGGGTCCTAAGCGAGAGCGCCACCGCATAGTAGCAGTTGTCTTTGGTTTTACGGTCGGCCAAAAAGTTGCAGATGCTGATGTTTTTACCGGACACCGCAAGGCATCTGAACAATGACGCGTTTGTGCGTATGCCGCCGCAGTAGGTCTGGTTCTTGGTGTCGACGGCGAGAGTGTACCTGCAGGAGTCCTGCTGCTCCCCGCCGGACACGCTATCGCACAATGCCACGTTCCTCGTACGATAGGCTATCGACTTGTAGCACTCGTCCCGCAACGCATCCCGGCTTATGAGCGTGCACGGTTCCGGCGCCTCTCCGGATATCGCCACCCCGCGATAGCACTCGTCTGCCTCAGTTTGCACGCTTATCAGACCGCACAGCTGAGTACTCCCGGCTTCCATAGCGTTGTCTGCATAGCAAGAGTTTCGTGATGTGACGTTCGGCCTGCTTGCGCATTTGCCGGAAATCGCGGAAACGTCCGCCAGCAGGGTGGTGGTAGCCGCCCTCGTCGTCGTGACGTCCTCCTCCTCGGCCGGCCTTGTCTCTTCTACGGCGATGGTTGTCGTCGACTCAATCGTAGGCTGCGTCCCGCCGGAAGGCCCGCCATCGTCGGTGAGGCACAGCGAGATTGCGCAGGCCGTTGCGAGGGCTGCGAGCATTAGGAGGGATGGTTTTTTCATCCACGTATTATGCGAATAAGGGTTTATTAATCGGCTTCTGCATTCGGCTGTATTCTTGGCGCGGGGATTATTCGCGCCGTAATTTTCTTTCTGGCATTATGGTAGTTTTTAAATAGGAAATCCATTGGAATAATAGCATCTTGTGGTGGGGTGCGGGGAAATCAGACGAGTCGCGAAGGAGTTCCCGCCGTAGATTGCCGCAACGGCTGAAAAAGACCTTGACGGCATAATCTTACATCCCGCTTGCGGGATATCCCTCAGGGGTGGCGGGTGAATCTGTCATAGTCTTGAACTATGGCGGAACGCTGGTGAGTCTCCCGTGCGAACGGGATTCCCCTATGCGGCGAGTCTGACCCTACAACGCCCCGCCGCCAATTTTTTCCGCCATGACATTACCATGCTTTATAGCTTATTATGCCGCTTGCAGATAACTAATCATGGCCGCCAATTCCAACAAGCTGGTCCTTTGGTTTGACGAGATAGGCATTGAAGACGTCCCGCTGGTCGGGGGCAAGAACGCATCTCTGGGGGAGATGTACCGAAAGCTCACTAAGAAGGGCATAAGGGTGCCGAACGGCTTTGCAATAACCGCGTTCGCCTATAAAAGGCTTGTCGAGGAATCCGGGGTGCAGGCGGAGATAAGAAAGGTGTTAAAGGACCTTGACACGAAAGACATGGCAAACATCGCCGAACGCGGCGAGAAAATCAGGGAGCTCATACTGAAAACCCAGTTCCCAAGAGACCTTGAGGATGCTATAAAGAATGCATACCACCGCCTATGCAAGCAATACAACGGGCAGTGCGACGTCGCAGTCAGGAGCAGCGCCACGGCCGAGGACCTGCCTGACGCAAGCTTTGCCGGCCAGCAGGAGACCTTTTTGAACGTCCACGGCGAGTATCATCTCATCGAGGCCTGCAGGAAGTGTTTCGCAAGCCTTTTCACCAACCGGGCGATTTCCTACCGCGTTGACAAGGGCTTCGACCATTTCAAAGTCTATCTTTCCATCGGCGTCCAGAAGATGGTGCGCAGCGACCGCGCCTGTTCCGGCGTAATGTTCACCATCGACACGGAATCCGGATTCAAGGACGTCGTCCTCATCACCGGCTCGTGGGGCCTGGGCGAGAACGTCGTGCAGGGCGCAGTCAACCCGGACGAGTTCTATGTCTTCAAGCCGACGCTCATGCGCGGCAAGAGGCCGATTCTCTCCAAGGTACTCGGCTCGAAGAAGCTGAAGATGGTCTACTCGCACGACGGGAGCAGGCCGACGAAGAACATCCGCACGCCTGACGAGGAGCGCAGGAATTTCGTCCTGTCTGATGACGAGATTCTGGCGCTCGCCAAGTGGGCGTGCATCATCGAAAGCCATTATAAAAAGCCGATGGACATCGAGTGGGCGAAGGACGGCGCGTCCAAAAAGCTGTTCATCGTCCAGGCGCGTCCTGAGACGATACACACCGCCAAGAGCGCCAACGTGCTGCACCAGTACGTTCTCACGGGAAAGGGCCCGGTGCTTGCAAGGGGCGACGCTGTGGGCGAGAAGATAGGCCAGGGCGAGGCTGCGGTCATAAAGAACGTTCACGACATCGAGC
>JAQTQS010000077.1 GCA_028712125.1 Candidatus Altarchaeota archaeon | reverse complement strand
TGCAGCATTTGGCCGGCAGGTTCATGCGCATAGGGCTTTCTGCGACCATCTCGCCCTTGGATAAGATTGCGGAATTCCTCGTCGGCTATGAGAAGGGGGCGGTCCGGGACTGCGTCATAGTCGACGTGCAGTTCATCAAGCAGTTGGACATCAAGGTGCTCAGCCCGGCCCCGGACCTTATCAACGCAACCCAGGAGTTGATACACGCGAGCACGTATGCAATGCTCGACGAGCTGATACAGCAGCACAAGACGACGCTTGTCTTCACCAACACCCGAAGCGGGACCGAGCGCGTCGTCCACCACCTGAAGACGAAATACGCCGAGCGCTACGCAGACAACATCGGCGCCCACCACTCATCGCTTTCAGCCGAACACCGGCGCGACATAGAAAACCGGCTGAAGGAAGGCCGGCTGAAGGTCGTAGTATCCTCGACAAGCCTCGAGCTTGGCATAGACATCGGATACATAGACTTAGTCATACTGCTGGGAAGCCCCAAGTCAGTCGCCCGCGCCCTCCAGCGCGTCGGACGCTCGGGCCATAAATTGCATGAGAAGGCGAAGGGCAGGCTTATAGTGATGGACCGCGACGATTTGGTTGAGTGCGCCGTCCTGCTGAAGAACGCCCTCGAAGGCAACATAGACGAGATAAGGATTCCGGAGAACTGCCTGGACGTTCTGGCGCAGCATATTTACGGCATCGTCATCAACGAGCAGCAGTACATGGAGAACGTCTTTGACCTCGTGAAAAGGAGCTACTGCTACCGCAACCTGAAAAAGGAGGACTACCGCTCGGTGCTGGACTACCTGGCGGGTAAATACGCCGAGCTGGAGCAGCGCAACGTATACGCGAAGATATGGGTTGACGAGCAGACGGGCATGATGGGAAGGAAGAGCAAGACCGCCCGCGTGATATACTCTACAAACATCGGCACCATCCCTGAAGAATCTTACATCACGGTCAAGACCGGCGAGCATTCCGTCGGCAAAATAGACGAAGGCTTCCTCGAGCGCATGAAACAGGGAGACATATTCGTACTCGGAGGGAAGACCTACCGGCTGAACTACTGCCGCGGCATGACATGCCAGGTGACGGCATGCGCAGGCCCGCCTACCGTGCCGTCATGGTTCTCAGAGCAATTGCCTCTTTCATTCGGCCTCGCTCTCGACATCCAGAAGTTCCGCAGGTTCATGGAGGAAAGGATTGACAAGCCGGAGCAGGAGGTCAAGGACTTCATACGCGGCTATCTCTACTTGGACGAGAACGCGGTCAACGCGATATACCATTACTTCCGCGAACAGCACCTCTACGCGACCATACCAAGCGACAAGAAATTGCTCGTCGAATACTACGAAACCTTCAGGAGAAGATACGTCATATTCCACACGCTCTTCGGCAGGAGGGTGAACGACGCGCTCTCAAGGGCTGTCGCCTATGCCATATCCCGCAGGCAGCACAAGAACGTGGGCATCGGCCTGACTGACAACGGCTTCTATCTGACGATTGAAAGCAAAACGCAGGTATTGCAGTCGCTTGAGGAGCTGACGCCCGAGAACATGCGCGAAATACTCGAGCATGCGATAGAGAAGACCGACGTCCTCGCCCGGCGCTTCCGCCACTGCGCAACGAGAAGCCTGATGATACTCCGGAACTACAAGGGCAGGCAGAAGAGCGTCGGCAAGCAGCAGATGGGAAGCAGGATACTCCTAAGCTACGTCAAACGAATCTCTGAAGACTTCTCAATCCTGAAGGAAGCGAAACGCGAAGTCATGGACGACCTCATGGACGTGAAAAACGCGGCATGGGTAATACGCCAGATTAGGGAAGGCCGGATGAAAATCAAGGTGATGTCAAACGACATCCCAAGCCCCTTCGCATTCACACTCGTCGCCCAAGGCTACATGGACGTATTGAAGGTGGAGGAACGGACGGAATTCATAAGAAGGATGCACGAAGCGATACTTGAGCGCATCAAAGGCATGCAGGCATAAAGAATGGACGAACTTGAGATAATACCCGGCGCAAGAATAATCGGCCTGACACTATTTTTAGTGAAGGAAAAGACGCTCGTATTCGCAGACACCCACCTCGGCTATGAAGAGTACCTGAATTCCCAAGGCATCATGGTGCCAAGATTCCAATACAAGGAAATAACAAAACACCTGAAAGAAATCCTCGAACAAACAAAACCAAAAACGATAGTCATCAACGGCGACCTCAAACACGAATTCGGAAAAATCTCAGGACAGGAATGGACTGAAGCCATGAAATTCCTGGACTATCTGAAAGACTACGAAGTCATCCTCGTGAAAGGAAACCACGACAACACCATCGGCCCGCTCGCAGGCAAAAAGAACATACGAATAGCAGACGAATACAAAACAGGAGAATATCTCATAACACACGGCCACACTACGCCCGCCAAGGAAAAACTCAAAGGAATAAAAACAATAATCATCGGCCACGAACACCCCGCGATAGGACTAAGTGAGGAAGGCCGCACGGAAAAAGTGAAATGCTTCATGGCAGGCCGCTGGCAGGGCAAAAACCTGCTCGTAATGCCGTCCCTGAACTTTGTCACTGAAGGCACGGACATAACGCAGGAAAAAACGCTATCGCCGCTGCTTCAAGGAGACTTGGGGGACTTTGGGATAACAGGGGTAGAAGAAGGCCGGATACTGAGATTCGGAAAACTCAAGGAGATAAGGCAGTAAATCAGGTTTGGAAGCCATCAAGCAGAATCTACAGAAGAGTGCTTGAGGTTATCCTGCTGCTACTGCTGGACGATGAACTAGGCGCTTCGTATAGATTGATTGGGCACTCGAGCTGCTGCTCGAGCTCATGCCGCTAGAGGCGGCACTGCTGCTGGAACTGCTCGACGAGCTGCTGGAGCTTAGCGCACTTGAGCTACCGCATATTCGACGAGAGCCGCGAGGCTTGCGAGCAGGATTAGAGCTAGTAGGAGAAGGGTCTTGGGTTTCATTATAGTTTTTTACCGTATTTTCCTTAGGGATTTGTTGCTTTAAAGGATGTCATGCTGTCTGTCGTTTTAGCTGTTTTTCGAGTTTAGAATGCTCTTTTTGACAGAAAAAGAAAAACGGCGTCAGGAATGTTATCGCAATAAGCGCATTTTATCCTCGGCCTATCCCGATTTTATGTACATTTCCGCTATTATGTCGGTTTCGTTGGAGATTATGCTGCTCAGCCCTATTGTGAGGTCCCAGTAGGTGGTTTTTTCGTATTTTTTCATCAGGACTTCATGGGGGTTGGTGTTGTTGTACATTATGTTGAGTGTCAGGCCGTAGTAGCCGCTGTTGGCGTAGAGTATTTCGTTTAGTTTGATGCTGTAGCCGGTGTAGTTCCGGTATGCTGTGTCCCTTGCGTAGAATTCCTCGTATCCGGCCCAGTGGCCTGCTTCGTAGTATATGGCTTTTGACTCTTCTTCAGGGTTTACGTAACGGCAGTAGGGGCCTGTTTCTGTGCAGCGGGTGTCGCCTTGGCAGTCTATTAGGAGTTCGCTGTCCGAGGTGCCGATGCATTTTGCTTCGGGTGTTCCGGGTTTGCTGCAGCGGTATCGGATGTATTGTTTGTAGACGTCGGCGTTGATGCAGGTGTGGTTTTTTGTTATTGTCGTGCCGTTGATGCCGCAGTCGGCGTTCACCGTGCATTCTATTGATGCCGGCATTGTCGTCGCAGGTATGGCGGTTGTTGTTTGGACATGGACTTCGGTGCACGAGCCGTTATAGAGCGTGCAGTCCGACACCCCGTATTCCCCGAGGCAGTTTATCCCGCACAAGACGCCTTCCGTTTCCTCGAGGGTCGCGCCTTTCGGATGGCATCGGCAGTCGCAAAGGCTTAGCTTGCACTCGGACACGACGCTAGCTGGCGGGACATACATGGTCGTCGGGACTGTATTCACACTGCTGGCCGGCGGGATGGTCGTCGTGGACTCGATGATAGTCGTCGTGGATTCCATTGTCGTGGTGGTGGAGGAAGCTTCTGTGGTGACTGTCACGGTCTGGGGGCAGCACAGGCATCCCGATAACAGCGTAAAGGCGGTTAAAATGCAGGATAGATGAAATCTCATGGAAGATTATTAGCAGAAGCGACTAAAAGGAAGCGGAGATGCGGTAAGATTAGTTCCCCTTCTCCGCAACCACGTGGTTTTCATCCCAATGAGGGGCGTTGCGTTTCAGCTTCTCCCGAAAGCCCTCCTGCATGACGGCCGGCCCGTCCGCCCTTGTGATGTTCTTCATGTCCACGACATAATGAGTCTCCTTGGACTCCGGAACATTGCCGAGCATGCGTGAGAACTCCTCAAGCAATTTCACGCCGTCCTTCTGGATGCGCTCGCGGTCCAAGGCCATTGAGTAGAAATTATGAGCGGGAAGTTAAAAACATTGAGAGAAGGACTTGACTGGATGGGAGCATGTATTTATTTGGTTTAAGTCGAATAATCAAGAAGGATTCGTTTGATTATGTGGGGTGTTTTTTATGGGAAAAATTCTTGAAGGGAAGGTTGCTTTGGTGACTGGCGGCGGTTCCGGAATCGGCAGGTCGGCTGCGATTGCTTTTTCAAGGGAGGGCGCCAAGGTCGTTGTCGCCGACATACAATCTGACGGCGGGAAT
Source organism: Candidatus Altarchaeota archaeon (assembly GCA_028712125.1). Classification (GTDB taxonomy): domain Archaea; phylum Altiarchaeota; class Altiarchaeia; order IMC4; family SCGC-AAA252-I15; genus VGJA01. The sequence goes on along the minus strand of JAQTQS010000077.1, from coordinate 1,301 downwards.
GAAACGGTTGCATTGATAAAGAAGTCGGGCGGCAGCGCGATATTCATAAAGGCAGACGTGTCCAAAGCCAAGGAGGTCGAAGCGATGGTGAAAAAGGCCGTTGAGGCCTATGGGGCGCTGGACTGTGCGTTCAACAATGCCGGGATAGAGGGCGCTTCATCCCCGACAGCGGATTGCACCGAGGAGAACTGGGACAGGACGCTCGGCATCAACCTCAAGGGAATCTGGCTTTGCATGAAATATGAGATACCGGAGATGCTAAAAAAGGGCAGGGGAGCGATTGTAAACACGGCCTCCATCGCAGGCCTTGTCGGATTCACGAACCTGCCGGCGTACACTGCATCCAAGGGCGGCGTGATACAGCTGACGAAGGCGGCCGCGCTGGAGTATGCTAAAGCGGGCATCAGGGTTAATGCCGTATGCCCGGGCGTGATTAAAACGCCGATGATTGACAGGTTCACTAAAGGAAGCAAGGAGGCCGAGGCGCAGTTCGCCGCGGGAGCGCCGGCAGGGCGGCTTGGCACCCCGGGGGAGATAGCCGAAGCGGTAGTATGGCTCTGCTCCGACAAGGCGTCTTTCGTCACAGGCCATCCGATGGTGGTCGACGGTGGCTGGGTCGCGCAATAAGTCTTGTCTTATTCAGCGTTGCGTCTTACCGGCGAGGATGTTTTTGTAGAGGCGTGTGAAAAAGCCGGGATTTTGGTATGGGGCGGCCGACAGGTCTATCAGAACCTTCTCTCTTGCCGTTTCAGGCGGCACTCTGTCGAGGACGTCCTGGCCGCGTATTTCCCCAGTCGGCTGGAGTATGCCGTCGGTTCCGACGCGGTATACGCGGCCGAAGGGCATTTGTTTGAGTTCGAACGTGGTTCCCGCGCTCTTACTTATGTCATTGAGGCGCTCGCGGAGTTCTTCAATTTCAGGGGGATTGGGAGTACGAGAGAACCTGCTTGCCGGCGAGACTACGAAGTCGATGTCGCGGGGCGGGTCTTTCAGCCTTCCGTTCGCGAAGCTGCCGGTGATGTAGAAGCAGGTTATATCCCTCCTGCTTCTGGCTTCCTGCAATGCCGTGACAGCATCTATCAGGTAAGGTGAAGCCTGTTCGACCCATGCGGCAGCGTCCGCAAGCGGCCTTGGCAGGACCGTCGCCGCGGTTTCGCCGGGAGGATTTTGTATAGGGCGTTTTTCCCGTCTGTGCATCGGATAGAGATTACGCCTGCCGCGTTAAAAAATCACCATCGGCCGGTAATATCGCGTTTCAGGAGTTCCATCTGCTGGAATCCGGTCTTCAGCAGGCCTCCGAG
>JAQTQS010000076.1 GCA_028712125.1 Candidatus Altarchaeota archaeon | reverse complement strand
AGACCTTGACAAGGCTAGGGAGTTTGGCAGAAGCATGGCGTTGAATCAATAATTAACGTGCGCTCTTATCCAGTCTGCTCGCGGGCGCAGAATTCCGGCATCACGTCGTATTCGCCGCACACGGCTTTTGCCAGCTCTTTCTTGTCCAGCGCGCCGTAGCTTTTTCCGTTTATCACCAGCGTCGGCGCAGATGCGTAGCCAATGTCCGACATCATCGCTTCCATGATGGGCTGCTCCCACCCCGTGTCGAGCGCGAAGACCATGAGCCTGTCTCCGAGGTTCTGTTTCACGTACGTTATGACGTAACCCTGCTGCATGCAGGCGGAACAGTTCTTTGAGTGGAAGTACAGCAGCGTCACGATGTCGTTATCGCATTCGCTCTTCATCCTCTCCTGAAGCAGCCAGGTCCTGAGCTGCAGGAAATGGTATGTGTCCTTCAATTCCCGGAAATTCGAGCCGAAGTCGTTCGCCTCCTCGTAATTCGTAAGCACTTCCCCGAACGAGTCCAGCTTCTTGACGAGGCGGGCGGATTCCTGCTCCAATACCGGGCAGGCATGCCGCATCCCCATCGAATCAAGGTACATGAACTCAAGCTGTATGTTCTCAACGTCCGAACGCATATCAGAAATCTGCCGGGTAGTTGCGTCTATCTTGACGGCATTAAAGCTGTAGCCGATAAGGACGCCTGATGCGAACAATGCGACCGATATCGCAAATGCGAGCGCCACATGCCGCAGTATAGTCTCTGCCATCCTTCTTTACTATAGGTAAACGCCGCTTATAGCCATAATGCGGAAGTTACCACCTCCTGCGCACGCCGATTGTCTCGAATGCCAGCGCGGTAAGGAATATGACGTTCAGCAGGAAGTAGAACCCAAAGAGGTAAACCGCATATGCAGCCTTCATATTAGGATTAATCTTCTCATGGGTATAACGATGGCTTGTCACAAGCAGGACAAGCGCCAGCGAAAGCATCAGCACCGCAAGAAACGTCGCGAAGAAATTCATGCCAAAAAAAGACGTGACATAGTCCACCGCAAACTCGGGCCTGATGCCCATCACGGCATTATAATACAAAGACTCCGCGCGCTGGTAGGCCCCCAGCCCCAAGAGGTATGCCGAATAAGGCACCAGAAGCGGTATCATGAGAAGCGTCAGAACGCTCAATGGGAATATGACCAGGCCGATTGTACCATACGACCGGTTGAACAGAAAATGGATGTACTTTCGTATATTCTGATAGGTCCCGCGGGACCAGCGAAGACGCTGGCGGAACAACTGGTGCAATGTCACCGGCGCGTTCGTCCCAACCTCGGCGTTAGACGAGTTCTGTATGCTGTAACCGTACTTGTGAATGCGGTACGCAATCTCCATATCCTCGGTAAGGGTCGAAGAGTCAAATCCGCCTATCTCCCTCAGCACGCTCGCCCGGTAAATCGTGAAAGGCCCCGGCGCAACCAAAATAACGTCAAGGAACGAGCTCATCTTCCTCAAAAACTGGCCTAACAAGTACTCTATCCACTGGACCTGCTGAAGCACGTTCGCAGGCCGATAGACCTTCATGGAAGGCGTCACAGCAGCCACTTTCGGATTGTCGAAATAGCCTACCATGTGGTTAAGAATGTCGGGCTTGACAATCACTGAGTCCGCGTCCAGGCAGGCGACCAGCTCTTCCTCGACATGCTTCAGGCCTTCGTTCATCGCAGACGCCTTGCCGCCGTTCTCCTTTATGACAAGCGTTATTTTGGGGTGAGGTAGGAATCCGGAGACGACATGGCTTGTATCGTCGGTCGAACCGTCGTCAATTACGACAATCCTCCTAAGTTCCGGATAATCAAGCTTCAGCAACGAGCGCAGGCAGTCGGCGATGACGTCCCCCTCGTTAAAGGCGGGTACGATGACTGCAAGCGACAATTTCCTGCGGGCAGGCGGGTCGTTATACACCTCCTTTCTGCCATCCAGCAGGACCAGCAGCCAGAATATCGAGACGAAAATGAAAACGAACGACGTGAACGCAAAGGCCAGAAGCCTTATCAACGCAAAGTCCATAAGCCAATCTGGGATGCGCAATCCGGCCTCCCGTTTAGTAAGTATTTGACAGTATGGCTGAAAAGCGGATAACCGGGATAAAACGGCCTTAAAGCCCGCCAGGAACCCCTTTATAAAACAATGTCCTATAATGTATACTCAAAATGGATTTGCACACTGCGCTAGTCTTCGCGGTATGGTGGATCGTAACCTATTTTTTCATAGTTTCATCACTCGTGTTCCTAAGGGAGCGAAAGACCCTGAACACCATACCCAAACCGTTCGAGGCAATGCCGCAAATATCAATCGTTGTTCCCGCGTTCAACGAGGAAAGGGGGATAGCGAACACGATAGACTCGCTTCTTAAAATAAACTACCCCCGGGAACTTCTAGAACTGGTGGTCGTCAACGACGGCTCAAAGGACCGCACTGCCGAGATAATACAGCCCTACGCAGACAACGGCTTAGTTACCTTCATAAACAACAAGAAAAACCAGGGCAAGGCAGCCTCATTGAACCAGGGATTCCAAGCCGCGAAAGGCAAATACGTCGCATGCATAGACGCCGACACGATTGTCGAGCGCAACATACTGCTGAAGACCATAAACTACTTCCAAGACAAGGAAGTCGCGGCTGTAATGGTCCGCGTCCAGGTCCTCGAGCCCAAGAACTGGCTGGAACGCATTATCTCTGTAGAATACAATCTCGGCCTTGGGTTCTACCCGAAGCTGATTTCCTGCCTTGACAGCCTTTACCTGACGCCCGGGCAGTTCAGCATCTATCGCAGGAACGTTGTGCTCGAGCTCGGAGGCTTCGATCGCCAGAGCATAGTGGAAGACACCGAAATCGCATACCGCATGCAGAAATCGCGCATGAAAATAGCATGCTGCCTCGCCGCAAGCGCATACACCAAGGTTCCGGACAACATACGCGACTTCTACTACCAGAGGAAAAGATGGTATGCCGGGACGCTACAGACGATACTCGCCCACCGCGACGTATTCTTCAACAAGAACCTGGGCAACTTCGGAATGTTCTTCATGCCGGTCAACTACGGCGGCATACTCCTTGGCATGATGCTCTTCATATCCACGCTCTATCTCGCGGCAGTCAACTTTGACGCGGTGATATCAAGGCTGCTGCTGATAAGATTCGACGTACGACCCCTTATTAGCACCTATTTTACCGACTTTTCCGTAGACCCCTTCCGCATCAGCATATTCCTGCTGCTCGGCATATCGCCGTTCCTTATGAACATGATAGGCTCTTACATAGGCCTTAAGACGGTCGGCGAGAACGTTAAGGACAACCTGTTTGGGTACATAAGCTTCCTGTTCTTCTTCATCCCATACCAGATTCTCTGGCTTGTATGCGTCTACGTCGTATTGTTCGGCAAGAAGGTAAAATGGCGGGCGTTGATGTGAGCTTATACGCTAAGGCTGCGGTCATCACCACACTCCTGCTCTTGAGCATATACTCTCTGAACCTCTACCTCAGCCAGAAGCGGGAGGATGCGGTCTCAGAGAAGATGAACGAGATAATCAAGGAGTTCGAGGAGGTTGAATCCACCTACTACCTGATGGACTACCTGAGCGCCGACCAAAACCACACATGCAATACGGTCATAGCCGTCCTAAACCACCTGGAATCACAGCTATGGAAGCTAGACTCGCGCATTAAGTCCTATAAGGACATGACAAAGCAGATAGAAAGCGACGAGTTTTACATAAATGAAAAGGAAAAGCTAAACCGACGGGAGTTAATCCACCTGACCATGCTGGAAAAGATACGCAAGCAGTGCAACTACAACCAGACCATCGTATTGTACTTCTATGGAAACTGCGAGAAAAACCTGAAGTGCGACGAACAGGGCTTCGTCCTAAGCTACATAAACAACAAGATAGACCCCGAACTTGCGGTATTCAGCTTCGATGCAGACCGTGACGTATACACTATAAAAGCCCTTATGGACACATATAACGTAACCGAACTGCCCTGCGTGGTAATCGAAGGACACCCCCACTGCGGACTACACAACAAGGACGAGGTCGAGGGATTCCTATGCGACTACTCACCGCGGCTTTCGATATGCAACAATACTAAAACCTGAATGGAACCAATCGAACAAATACTCTCCGTGTTCTTCACCGCGCTGATACTGATATACTCAAGCTGGATAACGCTCTTCTTCTACACCCGCAGGAAGGACACACCAGTACACGAATACCCCCCGATATCAATCATCGTTCCAGCCCACGACGAGGAAAAATACATACAGGCAACCGTGCAAAAACTCCTCGACGCAAGCTACCCCGCCGAACGCGAAATAATAGTTGTCAACGACGGCTCAAAAGACAGGACACGCGACATAGTCCTTGAAATGTCCAAACGCGACAACCGTATCAGCATCATAGACACCGCCCACGCCGGAAAGTCTAACGCGATAAACACCGGAGCAAGGCAGTCTAAAAACGAGTTGCTTGTCGTCCTCGACGCAGACAGCATAATCGAGCAGAACGCCCTGCAGGACATAGTCAGGCCTCTCGGTAGCCCGGCTATTGCCGCCGCATCCGGCGTCATCCGGGCTGTAATAACGAGAAACCCGCTGACATGGTTCCAAGACTTCGAATACGTCATCGGCTCAGCCTGGCGCCACGTATACAACAACATAAACAGCACATACGTGCTCCCCGTATTCGTCGCAATCAGGAAGAAAGCATTGCTTGACATCGGCGGCTTCGGGACGAACATCCTGTCCGAAGATGTGGACCTAGGAATACGCCTTAGAAAGGCCGGATTCCAGCTGACTATGTCGAACGCCACATTGTACACAAAAGTCCCGCTCACGCTGGTCTCGCTCGCAAAGCAAAGAATCAGGTGGAGCAGGGGAATCGTCCAGACAATACGCGCCCACAAGGACGTCCCGTTCAACCTCCAATACGGCGCAGTCGGCCTTTACGGCATACCGCTCCAGATATACTGGTTTATACACGGATTGATAGTGATACCCCTGACGCTGTACCAGATATTCGACGGCTACATGAGATACTTCGTGACATACAACAACTACCTCACCTTCAACGCCTTCAAATACTTCTTCGGCTGGATATCGGCTTACGGCATGGTTGAATATACCTACCGGACCTTCATCGGACAGTACCCGATGACGCCTTTCTTCATACTCGTCCTCACGACTTTCATCCTGAACCTCGCATACAACCTTCTGGCAATGGCAAAATTCTCGGGTTTTCGCATCCGCCACTTCTTCGTCCTATTCTTCTTCTTCCCCTACTCGCTATTCGTGCTAATCGTCTACCTGCTGCCAGCGATACACGAGACGCTTTTCGGAAAAATCGCTACCGCAAAATGGGAGAAAAACTATTAAAAAAACAAATGCCCGCAAATGCGGGCAGACCTGTACAAATAGCCAGCCTACTTTTTCCCAAGCCGGCTGTTAAGCTTCTGCAATTCGTCGAGAATCTCAAACAACGCATATGTGGTCGCTACCTCGCACAGGAAATGCGCGTCGTCCGTGCTCCTGAACTTGCCCATCCGCTGCTCAAACAATTCTCTAATCTTATTGGCGCTCATGCTGTCACCTCAGTAATCCATTAATCGCCCGCCTTTAAGAATCGCCATGATTTTTATACAACCCACTCCTATATATTCTCTCACGATGGCGATATACGAAATAGGTAGGGTATGCAGGAAAACAGCAGGCGCGGAAGCCGGAAAACTGTGCGTAATCCTAACCAAGCCCACAGAAGGCATGGTAACAATAGCCGGCCCCAACATTAAAAAAAGCAAGACCAGCATGGCCCACCTGGAGCCACTGCCAAACACCGTACAGATAGCAAAAGACGCAGGCCAGATTGAAGCCGTCGAAGCCCTTAAAAAAGAAGGTTTAATTCTCTAACGACCATAAGACTATATCATGGCAGCACCC
>JAQTQS010000075.1 GCA_028712125.1 Candidatus Altarchaeota archaeon | reverse complement strand
AGCAATCATTGAGGCTGCGATGCCTGCGAGCATAGCTACTGAAAACAGCGTGAATATTATGAAACGCGACGGGTATCTGACCGATGACAGTACCGGCAGCTTGTGGGCCAGATTCCAGAGAATCATCTCCGACTGGTTTGTTCCAAACGAGAGCAGCACGCCTGCGAACAGCAGTACAATGAGTGGCCAGTGTTTCCTATAGCAGCATAATGCTCCGATTAAAGCCAGTATGGCCACGAAAGGCCCGACGTAACTGCCGTATTCATACCATATGGAGTTCCCCAGTTTCTCCACGTACCTTGCCTGAGGCGTCCCAAGGAATGCATGATAGAGATACGCCGCAGTGTACCCCCGGTATGCGTCTATGCAGTCAAGTCCCTCGTTGCCTGCGCAGTCCTGTGCGGTCAGCCTAGGGTATTTAACCATCATCTCGGCCATGGGCAATGCCTTGACTGCGGCGAATGTAAAGCAGAGCAGGCCTGCCGCAAGAAGCGTTATGGCCGGGTTGATTACGTCATGGATTTTTTTCCCTTCAAATATCTTCTTCAGCGAAAGCAGCATTGAATACATGGTAAGCAGCATTGCCGCGTGTATTAGCGTGTATGCCCCTGCGTCAAAGAGCATGAACGCCATCGACAGTCCGCAGGCTATCGCATACCTCCTGTCCTCGAGCGCCTTGAGGTAAAAAAGGAAAGCCCACGGCATCAGGGGTATTGCAATGGTCTGCATGTGGCCTTCGGTCGTGTGCAGGCTGTAGAGGCTGGAAAGCATGAAGGCAAATGCCATAACATACCTCGCGTATGCGTTCAGTTTCAATTGCTTTCCCAGAAAGTACATTCCAAAAAGTCCTGTCATGTACAATAGTATCAGCTTGAGCTTCAGTCCGGCTATCACGCCGAAGAGCAGGACCGCGGGGAAAAACGGCGTAAGGACCATCGACTGTGGGTCGGCGAGAAGTGATTGCCCGCCTGCCATGTAGGGCGTCCAAAGCGGGATTTGGCGGTAACTGACAATAGTCTCCCGCTGGACCGCGTTGATGCCTTCCATGAGGTCCCAGTCGTGGGAGCCGGCATAGTTGAAGTCCTTGAAAATTGGCGCAAGGAAAACCAATGTTGCCGCAAGGAATATGAAAAAGGCCGCTTTGTCGGATTCCAAAATTTTCCTGTTCAGCGCAATGAGCATAAGGCCGGGCGAGAGGAGGAACAGGACGAAGAGCGTGGAGTCCCTCGTCTCCTCCCTTCTTGTGCTGACGCCGATGATTCGATACTTTCCGTCGCCTTTCACCTCCACCGCAAGAAGATTCCTGCCGGGCTTGAACAATGACGGCTTCAGGGTTACCCGTTCGCCGTATTTTGTGATTGTTATATTCCCATCCTTCTCGTAATCCTCCACCTCCTCCCCGTTCACATAAATCCTTAGTATGCCGATACGCCCTTGGATGGCGACATCCGGCTTAACAAGGCCTGAAAGCTCGATTTCTCCGCGGTAGTATGCTGTGCTCTTCTTTCCGAACTCCATGAACGGCAGGTCTATCGGCGTCCAGCCTTTTTCGCCGAATCCGGGCTTCATCCAGCCCTCATTTGGGCTCTCAGAATAGGCCCAACCGTATGTCGTGACCTGCCGGGAAGCCATCAGAATCGCGCATGATACGGCAAACACCGCTATCACGGCTAATGCGGCGAGTCTCAGCTTTTCAGGCTCCTGGATAATCCGCAGAAAATCCCGGACGCCAGACCTTTTCCTTTTCCTGCCGCCGCCCCTCATATTCTAACCGCTCCCCGTCCGCCTTCCATGCGCCGTCATGCCGGATGCCAATGATGCCATAATCGTGTCTATTCCAGCAAGGTTCTATACTTGAACCTCACAGTCAATAACGTGACGCTGTTGGTCAGAAACCTTTCCATACCATAGTTCGAGACTCCGCGAATCCTCGGATAGTTCGTCACAACACGCTCCCTCACTCTGAAACCCTGAAGGCGGGCCATCACGGCGATGAACCTGTGGAAGTTTTTGAAATACCTAACCTTTGCCACGCACTCCTTCCTGAAAGCCTTCACCGGGCAGTTCGTGTCGTGCAGCCTCATGCCGAAAACTATGTTGTATACTGCGTTAGCCATAAACGAGGAAAGCCTCTTCACAAGGGTATCCTTCCTCTCCCGCCTCCAGCCGCAGGCCATGTCGCAATCACGGCCAAGCATGTTTATCAGCACTGGCAGGTCAAGCGGCTCATCCTGAAGGTCGGAGTCGAGTGTCGCGATAATGTCCCCCGCCGAATTCCTAAGCCCGGTATAAAGCGCGTAATCCTTGCCCATGTGCGTGTCAAGCCGTATCACCCTCAGCCGTTCATCACCGCGCATGACAAGTGTGCCGTAAGTATTGTCCGTGGAACCGTCGTCAACCACGACAATCTCATAGTCAAAGTTCGACATTGCGCTGCGCAACTTGTCCAGGAAAGCCGAAACATTCCCCTCCTCATTGTACGCCGCTGAAACAACCGAAACTTTCATGGGACCAAACGATTAATTAATATGTTCGGAAGAAGAAAAAATCCCGGAAAATCATCATACCCCCACTTTGACAATAAACTACGCGAAATATGCCCTGTTACAACCGCCGATAGCCTTGAATCCTGCCCTGCCTCCCGCCATCAATGATGATAAAAGGCTCAGCCCGCTTGAGCGCAACGCCGATACTCCGCAAATCCCGTCCGCATTTGACGCGCAAGCCGCGTTCCCTAAGCGCAATTATGCGACCCGCACTCCCCGGGCCTATCCCGGGAATCCTCACCAGCTCGTCATACCCGGCGGAATTGACATCCACCGCCGAGTCGAAACATTTCAACGCGAGACGGGCCTTCGGGTCGCCGGCCGGGAGATTCCCGTCCTCCATAATCCCTTCAATCTCGGAAAGCGTTATCCCGTAAAATCGCATTAGATAGTCCGCATTGTAAAGCCGGCGCTCCCGTTCGGGGGGCGCCATCCGCATGCCTTCGAGCGGCGTCCCTTCGACCGGGACGAAACGGCTGTAATATACGCGTGAAACATTCATCCTGCGGTACTCAAAGTCAGCCGTCTCCAGAATCTCTTGGTCAGTCTCATCCCCGGCTCCGACCACCATCTGAGTCGTCTGGCCCCCGGCCGGCTTCATGCGCGCTATCCAAGACTGCCTGCGTAATAAATCCAGCTCAAAGTCCTTGCCCGTCGTGAGCTCGCTAAGGCGATTCCCGCCCGGCGCCTCAATGTTGACCGACACCCGGCTGGCATAATAACAAGCCTGCCTGACGAGCTCCTTGGAAGAGCCGGGAAGTATCTTGAAATGCACATAGCCGTTGAAGCGATAGGATTCGCGCAGCAGGCGGACGGCCTCAAGCATCCTCCCCATCTCAGAGTCAGGGTCGCCGCAGACGGCTGAAGACAGGAATAGTCCGTCGACCATGTTGCGGGCGTAAAAGTGCATGAAAACTCTGGCGAGTTCCGCCGGCTCATAGGACAATTTCGGCTGCCTGCGGTATGCCGAGTTCTGGCAGTACTTGCAGTCGAGCCTGCAGGAATTCGACATGAGCGTCTTGAACAGGCGCATGCGGCAATTCCCATACGAACACGAGACGACATCTCCAAGCGCGTTTCGCATGAAGATGCCGTCCATAGACAAATCCCACCTCCCGCCGTCCGCAAGCGCCTCCGCTTTTTCCGCGAGCTCCATCCTAAACATAACTGGCCAGCGTCCTCTGCCTTCCGGTCAGATGGTCCTCAAACAGGGTGCTGGAACGTATGAAACGGGCGAGAGGCAGCCTAAGCCCTAAGGCCGCATGCTCTAATGCAACACGAAAGCTGTTAAATTGCAACCCCGGCCCGGCCAACGCATGCCGGACGTTCTCCCTGACGTTAAAGACGCCCAACGGCACGTATCCTTCATAAGCCTCGCGAAGGACGATGGCGCCGGCCTGCCTGCCCAATCTTGCGAGCGCCTCAAGCACCGCGAACCTGCAGCTATAGTAGCATCCCCCGACGCTTGAATAGCCTTTCTTACCGCAATTCCGCTCAAAGTCCGAGAAAAGCATCTCCTCCCGGCCGAGTATATGGAGGAAGGCTTCCATCCACTCAAACTGCCAGGCAGTCGGCAGGAGTATCACCGAGTAATGGTTGTGAAGGCTGTTGAACTCGTATACGCGGTATCCTTCGATTACCGGGTAATGCCGCACTTCTTCAAGCAGCTGGTTCCCCAGGGCGCTGTCGCAGGCCGTTATCGACCAGCGGGTCGGCACGAGCTTCCTTTTCCTGGAAAATCCGAAAGCGCCGACCGAGAACGCCTTCTGGATTCTTGAGAACGGAACCTCGTTATCATACAGTTCCCGGACGGCGTCCGCAGCCCTCAGGTCGGTATCGTAGAAAGATTTCTCAAGATGATGGTCCCACCGGCAGTTGCCGACGTCAAAGGATTCCATGAGGGCGCTTGGGCCGTGCGGAGGGTGGTCGTCGTTAAACGACGTTCCGCGCGGCGCGTGAACGAAAACAGCCTCGCTTTCAACCGAACCGTCGGACAATGCGATGTCCCGCAACCGTTCCGCAAGCCTGCCGTCCAATTCCGTAATCCCGACCGTCTGCTTGCCGCGAACAAGGTTAAGCCGAAAGTTCACAATATCATCCGTCGACATTCCGCCTGGAATCCACGACTCAGGCATGTCAAGCATTGAAGTGTCGCCATGGCTTGGCGCAATCATCGGCCCTGCGAACACCTTGGGATAATTCCAGCTGCCGATGAACACCGATGGAGGGGTGCTGCCGTCAAGCTCCTTTCCGACCTCTACAGAGCGGATGCGCATGCCAGACGTAAGCCGCCGGAGATACTCCCCCTTTCCGGATATCATGAAATCAAATGAGACGCCCTGATAAAAACATCCTGCCTAGAGCATGAGAAAAGAAAACGAGACGGCCGAAAAGGCGCGAAATCGGGCGGTTAAAGAGAATCAAGCTGAAACGAAACGCTTTTAAACTAGGCCAATAAATATACAAACATGGCAGAAACCAAGCCCGAATCCAAATGTTCGATTAGCGACAAGGTAATGCTCCTCGGCAGGACAACACTCAGCATGATCGTAGTGGTAATCGTATGCCTCCAGCTCATGCTGTACACGACGTTCGAAGACCCCACCAGCATGGTGCTCGTCCTCCTAACCGCATCCTACCTCGTGTACACCGTCGAAACAAACATAATCAGCTCGGCATTCTTCGGGGCCATCTGCCTATTCTCGGGCCTGTACCTGGTGAAAGGCAGCAACGCAGTCCTAGGGCTCATACTCTCAGCCGGAGGCGTAGTAGTTCTCCTCATCCAGCTGTGGTGGGCAGGCGCCGCAAAGAAGGCAAAACCCTCGATGAAATAAAACAGGCTATACGGCGTCATCACCGGCCTCCTATTGACGGGCTACCTGCTGGTATCGCATTCCTGAAACTGATACTCAAGGGTTTAATGGAAGGAATGATGACCGGCATGCGGGCCATCGCCGTTGTTTCATCGGAACGGTCGCATGCGTACTAGCCGGCGGAGCAATCGCATTCGTAACAGGACTGAAGCAAAACCCAAAAGCCAGCAAGACCTTATCCAACTACACACCGATATCCTCGTTCCACAAAACCGGCCTGTCCCGAATAAACCGCCCCATCAACTCAACGCACTCCGGCTCGTTCAAAACCGCAACATCAACGCCCCTCCTCCTCAAATAAGCCTCAGGCCCCTTGAAATTCACGTTCTCCCCCACAACAACCCTCGGAATCCCGTACAACAAGACCGCGCCGCTGCACATGTCGCAAGGCGAAAGCGTGGAATACAAAACCGACTTTTTATAAACCGCCGCCTTCAAACGGCCCGCGTTCTCCAGGCAGTCCATCTCGGCATGCCTGATGACACTACCCTCCTGGACACGCCTGTTATGGCCGCGACCTATTACCTGCCCGCCATAGACCAGGACGCTGCCAATAGGAATCCCGCCTTCGGCCAGACCCTTACAAGCCTCT
>JAQTQS010000074.1 GCA_028712125.1 Candidatus Altarchaeota archaeon | reverse complement strand
GGTCCCTCCTGTTCAGTATCCTGTCGAGCAGAAAGCCCACGGCCGTGGACCAGACCAGCGGGTCCACGAACCAGCTGTCGGCGTAGAGAGAGTCCACTTTCGCGAACTCCCACAGACGTTTTTTTATTGCGTTAGCCTCGTGGAAATAGCCGGAGTAGTCGAGCAGCAGGGCGTTACGCCTGCCTTCAGTCAGCCAGACGCCGCAGTGGCACTTGATGCCTTTGCTGAGAAGCTCGTCAACCACCGGGGCGACGTCTTCGGGCGTGTCCTTCTCCTGGAACTCGGCAGCAGCGCTGTCCGGCATGTAAGGCCCCACGGCCAGGTACTCAGAGCCGTATTCCCTGACCATGTACGGCGCCTTTGACTTGAGGAGCGAGTATATCCCTCCGACCTTGTTGCAGACCTCGTAGGATACTTCGAAGATGGAGAAAGGCTTTGCCATTGTTGTAGAGAATTATGCCGGAAAGGTATTTATACAGACAGGTTACGGCCCGCATGGCCGGGAGAGATTAGCGGATTATAAACCGGCCTTTTGCAGTTTTATGCCGAGCATTCATTCCGCCGTCGTGTAGTGCATCATGTCAAGCGAGGTGTTCGTCGGAGCGAGTATACCCGCGATATAGACGTCCTTTCCGAAGAAGTTGTCTAACGTGTCGCCGGGACTTTCAAACAGCCTTTCTTCTTCCATCATGGCAGCCTCCTTCGACCCCAGTACTAAAGGCATGTAGGTCTTGTTCTCGGCCAGCTTGAAGTCCATCCCCCCCATCCTAATGTCCACATACGTCTTCTGGGAGTATAACGGCTCTATCTCGCCGTCGACCTTCTCCTGATAGGCTATGCCCGAAGGCCAGTTAGTGCCGCCGGAATCTATCATATAGAACAATTTAGGCATCCTTTCGGGCGTAAGCTTTATAATGATGCTTTGCCCGGGCGGAAGCTGGCGGAATCTTTCGCTTGTTACGTAGTGCACCATGTCCAGAATCGAATCCGTCTTCCTTAAGGTGCCGGCCACGTTGAAGGGCAGGCCGAAGAAGTCTTCGAGGGAATAGCCCCACAATGCCTCGGAGGCCGAGATGTCCCTGTCCTCCGCCATCATCCGGGCTTCATCGTAACCTAATACTATCGAATCTCCTTTCGGGACCGAATCGCCGACAAGCGTGGGAAGGAATGAGAGGCGCGCTTCAGGGGCATACGCCACAAGCTTAGGCTCGGAACCTTCGAAGAGCAATTTAAGCTCCATATCCCGGTATATCTGCGGGCTGATTCTGTCCTGCTCCTCCCTGAAGTAGCCCTGCGCGTACAACGCCAAAGCTCCTGCCGCTATTACCACAACCGTGAACGCAACCCACCACCTGTTCTCGTCAAAAAACCCCTTACTTTCCATCGTCAAAGCCTCCTGTACTTTAAAAGCAGCGAGTTGGTCACGACCGAGACCGAACTCAACGCCATTGCCGCCCCGGCTATTATCGGGCTGAGCAGCCAGCCGTTGAACGGGTAAAGCAGGCCGGCCGCCACCGGTATCCCGACCACGTTATAGACAAGCGCCCAGAACATGTTCTGCCTAATCTTCCCCATCGTCAACCTGCTCAGGCTAATCGCCTTCACCACGTCAAGCGGACTGTTCCTCATCAGCACCACGGAACCGGATTCCATCGCGACGTCGGTCCCGGATGCCATCACGATGCCGACATCGGCCTGCGCCAGCGCAGGGGCGTCGTTTATGCCGTCGCCGACCATCGCAACTTTGCGGCCTTCATTCTGCAGCCTCTTGACGTATTTGGCCTTCTCTTCAGGAAGGACTTCCGAGTACACGTTCTTGATACCCGCCTGCCGGGCTATCGCGCCCGCGGTCCTCTTGTTGTCGCCGGTGATGAGATAGACGGAAACTTTGCATTCCTCCAGCCGTTTTACCGCTTCGACGGACTCGGGCCGTATCGTGTCGGCTATGGCAATCACTGCCGCGAGCCTGCCGTCCAATGCTAGCAATACCGCTGTCTTGCCGTCGTCTTCAACCGATTGCATCCTCGCTTCATGTTCAGTGAAGGGAATGCTCTTGTCCTCCATCAGCTTCCTGTTCCCAAGGAGGACGCTTCTTCCGCCAATCACGCCGTAGACACCGTGGCCGGGAATGGCGTTGAATTCCAACACTTCCTTAAGTTCTATCCCGAGGGACGCGGCATAACGGACGATGGATTCAGCCAGCGGGTGTTCCGAGTTTTTCTCTATGCTTGCGGCATAGAGCATTATATCGTTAATGCCTGCATCGCCAACGGGCATCACATCGGTGACTTCAGGCGCCCCTTTTGTTATCGTCCCCGTCTTGTCGAATATCAGGGCGTTAACCTTTTCAGCGGTCTCCAATGCCTCTCCGCTCTTTATCAGGATGCCTTCGGCAGCCCCCTTCCCGACGCCGACCATTATCGCGGTAGGGGTTGCAAGGCCCAGAGCGCACGGGCAGGATATGACAAGGACCGAGACCGCTATTATCAGCGAGAATGCAAGGCTCTTGCCAGCGATAAAGTACCAGAATCCGAAAGACGAAAGCGCTATGAGTATCACTGCAGGCACGAAATAGCCGGAGACCAGGTCCGCGAACCTCTGTATGGGAGCCTTTGAGCCCTGCGCGTCCTCGACAAGGCGGATGATGCCGGCAAGCATGGTCTCAGAGCCGACCTTCGTCGCCTTCATCCGGAAGCTGCCGTGCTTGTTCAATGTCGAGCCGATGACAAGGCTTCCGACTGTCTTCTCGACAGGGATGCTCTCGCCGGTCACCATCGACTCGTCGACGCTGCTCGCGCCCGAAACGATGACGCCGTCCACGGGAATCTTCTCACCCGGCTTTACTATTATGACGTCGCCGACAACGACCTGTTCTACCGGAATGACCGACTCTCTCCCGTCGCGAACCACGTTCGCAGTCTTCGGGCTAAGGTCCATGAGCTTCCTGATGGCCTCGCTGGTCTTTCCCTTAGCCTTGGCCTCCAGGTACTTCCCGGCCAAAACGAACGTTATCAAAACCGCCGATGTTTCGAAATACTGGTCGGCCATTGGATTTGTAAGCATGACGTACACGCTGTAGAAATAAGCCGCGCTGGTGCCGACGGCAACAAGCGTGTCCATGTTGCTCGACCGGTTCTTCAGGGCCGCCCACGCACCCCGATAGAATCTTGCGCCGGATATGAATTGCACCGGCGTTGCGAGTGCGAAGAGGATGAATATTGCATAGGGAATACTCTCCATGAAAACCATGCCTATTACTGCGGCTGGCAGCGCGAGTAGGACGCTGAACAGCAGAAGTTTCCATGTGTTCTCCAGCTCCTGCCTCTTCTCAAGCTCTTCAAGGGTCTTGTCAGCTTCGGTCGAAACCCGGGCGTCATAGCCCCTTCCCTTGACGGCCGAGATTAGCTTTGACACGTCGGTCTTCGACTCGTCGTACTCGACCTGCGCCTTCTCGGTAGAAAGGTTGACGCTGGCGCTATTGACGCCCTCAGTCTTATTCAGAGCCTTCTCTACCAATGTCACGCAGCTTGCGCAATGCATGCCCTTGACGTTCAGATTAACCTTCTTCACTTTGTTTTTTACTTTATTGAGTATTTAGACAACGGCCTAAAATAAGCCGCCGTCTGATTACATCATGCCGCACCCGCAGCCGCCTCCAGAGCCCTTGGAAGGCGCTTGCACGCTGGCCAACTGGCTTGCAAAAGCCGACGGGTCGTCGAGTCTAACGTCGTCCTTCACTTCAAACACGCCCTTAATCATCCCCATCCAGCAGCTCCAGTCTATGGTGCCGGCCTCGTTTGGCGTGAACTCGATAGTCTGCAGCCCAGGCTTGATGTCAAAGCTCAGGCCGAGCTTCGGCACCTTAATCGCCCGGTTGCAGCCAGTAATCTCAATGCCGTTGATGACCCATTTAACCGGCACGCCTTTTTTCAGCAGGAACTTGTTGGGGCTCCAGCCTGAGGCCGTGACATTCATATGGATTTCCTGATAGGTTCCGCTGTCTTTCGCGGCCAAGGTCGTAGTAGGTATCGTAGTCGGTTTCGTCGTCTGGGCTACTGTCGCTTTAGTCCCGCCAGAGTCCCCGGGCTCCTTGACTATGAACTTGCCGGGTATCATCCCCATCCAGCAGCTCCATGGCACGATTCCGGATTCAGTCGGAGTGAACTCGATGGTCTGTAATCCCGACTTTATCGCAAAACGCAATCCGTACTTGGGCACCTGTATCTCGCGGTTGCATGTCGTAATCTGTTGGCCGTCGATAACCCACTTCACCGGCACGCCCTTTATGAGGACGAACGTGTCCGGCTTCCAGCCGGCGGCAGTCACGTTCATGCGAATCTCCTGGAAGCCGTCCTTGCTTACTGCAGGAGACTGCGCGCCTGTATCGGATGCCGACGCCGTGATGCCTGTCAATCCTGTCTGAAAGCCAGCCAGCGACGCCCCCCGGTTGAGCATCAGCAGACCGAGCAGTATTACCGCGACTCCGGAGTATTTCACAATCCTTCCTGCAAGATTCGAGCTTGCAAACGATGTGAAGACTCCAAAGCCAAGGAGCACCGGCAGCGTCCCCAGACCGAACACCCCGAGGTAAAGCGCGCCGTCCACCGGGCTGCCTGATGCGGCGGCGAAAACGTACATCGCCTGCAGCGGGCCGCACGCTATCATCAAACCGTTGAGCAGGCCGATTACGAGGGGGCTTGAGTTCCTGCCCCGCTCTGCCAGGCGTTCGGCAAATGCAGGGGTTTTCAGCCTGAACCTCCGGAAGAAGCCGAGGAAGCCGAGCATGTTCAGGCCGAATATTATGAGGAAGAGTCCGGCGAGCACGGCCGCAATCCCGCGCATGAAGGGCGTGAACGTTATGAAAGAGCCGGCGAGGCCTAACATGCCGCCGATGAGCGCATAGGACAGCGTCTTTCCGATTCCGTAGTAAGCGTGCTGTCTTAGGTTAAGGCCGCCTTTATCGCTATTTCGCGTAGTATAAGACACGACGAACCCGCCGCACATTGCGATGCAATGAAAGCCGGTAAGCAGGCCGACTATGAAAACAAGGGCGAAAGAAGCGTCTTTTTCGACGGCCGGGAGCTCTATGTTAAGGCCGCCGAATAGTATGTAGGCTCCGGCGGCCAGGACTAGAACCGATAGTAATATAGTTATTAACGGGTTTTTCTTTACTGCGGCATCGCTTTTCTCGCAGCAGGAGTACTGGCCCTTGCTTATGGCGGCTGCTATCTCGGAAGGGCTTGTTGCGTTTGCGTCGTAGGTAACGGTTGCCTCGCCTTTAACGTAGTCCGCATGCGCGCCGGTCACTCCCTTGGCTGCCATCGCTTGCTTTGACACTAGCTTCTCGCAGCTGTGGCAGGTCATGCCATTTATCGAGAATTTTACGGTCTTGACGTTCTTGTCTTTTCCTTTAGCCATCACGCCACCTCGTAACCCAGTTCGCGTATCTTTTCCTTTACCTTGCTTTCGTCGACTACGCCAGTCGTCTCAAATGTGACGATTCCTTTCTTGTGGTCTGCTGTCGCCTTGCTGATATTTTGTATTTCCGAAAGCTCTTCGACTATGAGCTTTTCGCAGCTTTCGCAGTGCATCCCGGTTACCTTAAGCTGTATTTTGGCCATGTATCACACCCCTTTTGTTTTGCATTGTATTTATATGCGTAACTCCCATAAAAATTAACAATTGTTAATATCATCGTCTTTAGTTTAACAATGATTGCCCGCCTTGTAGAATGCAGGACTATTTAATTCGTACAACCTCCTGCAACCGCGGCAGCAGAAGAGAAACAGCTTTCCGCTGATTTCCTCTGCTATCGCACCATTCCCTTTCACATTCCCCCCACAACCCGCACATTTTGTCATGATTCACCTCTCATAGATTGGCAAGGCAGTTTTAAGCCGCATTGCAGTAGGATTATATGCTGTTACGGGATAAATCCAATAGTGTTACGACTTAAGAATACCGTTTCATAAAGTGTTACAGGCATTTTAATATCGTGTTACATGAGCTACCATGGCAAGAAATTAGGAGTGATAGCACTAATCACAGCCACCGCAATAACGGTTGCGACATCAGTTGAACACCACCGCATAATCGCAAGCGTCTACGGCGACGTCGCCAACCTCTTCGTGCCGCTCATTGCGCTCAGCTCATTCCTTCTCGGCGCAGCTATAGCAATAATCTTCCAATGGGGCATCAACGTCCTCCAGTTCGAACAGGTGGTAAAACTCCTCCCCACCCAC
>JAQTQS010000073.1 GCA_028712125.1 Candidatus Altarchaeota archaeon | reverse complement strand
GCGATGGTCTTCACAGGCGTAAGGTGCTTCAAACACTAACATCACACATTCTCTCATTTACCCATGAACATTAAACAAACATGCAGCTATCTGAAAAGCCTGGACAGATTCGGCATACGCCTCCGTCTCGACCATAGCGAGCGCCTGCTTTCATTGCTGAAAAACCCGCACAAGAAACTAAAGTGCATTCACGTTGCGGGAACCAACGGCAAGGGCAGCGTATGCGCATACTTGGATTCGATACTCAGGCAGGCCGGCTTCAAGGTCGGGTTGTACACTTCCCCGCATTTCTACAAACTTAACGAGCGGATGAAAATAAACGGAAAGCCAATTTCCGATTCCCGGCTTTCAGAGCTTGCAAGCCGAGTACGGCCTCTTGCCGAGCGTGTTTCAAGGGAGCTTGGCGACCTCACGTTCTTCGAAGTGACAACGGCCATGGCATTCTTGTATTTCGCAGAGAATGACGTCGATTACGTCGTCCTTGAGGCTGGCCTTGGCGGCAGGCTTGACGCGACAAACGTCGCAACGCCGCTGGTGAGCGTCATAACCGGCATCTCGCGGGAGCATACATTGCTTCTTGGGAACAGCATAAGGCAGATTGCAGGCGAGAAGGCGGCAATCATCAAGCCACGCGGGCTTGTCGTCACCGCCGCGTCCGGCGTCGCCCTCAAGGTTATTGACGAAGCATGCCGCAGGCAGAATGCAGTTCTTTGCGTCGTCGGGGACGAGTCATCAGTAAGGCGCATATCCCATGGAATCGACAAGCAGACATTCCAAATCGACTTCTTCGGCATAAGGCGCGCCTTCGCCATCGGACTGCTCGGCCGCCACCAGCTTCCGAATGCGGCAGTGGCGTTTTCTGTCATACAGATGCTGAAAACGTTCCACAGGATTGAAATACCCGATGATGCCGTATCCGAAGGGTTTCTTGCAGCGCGCCTTCCATGCAGGCTTGAGGTGATGCGGGGGCGGCCGCTGGTTGTATTGGACGGCGCCCATAATCCCGACGGCATCAGAAAGCTGGTGTCGTCTCTTCGGGACTTCAATTACAAAAAGCTTATTGTTGTCTTCGGATGTTCCCATGACAAGGAAATCAAGCCGATGGCAAAATCGCTGGGAATGGCGGCATCCCGTGTTTTCGTAGCAGAGACAAGGCTTGCCAAACCCCTCGGTTCCGGTATTATAAGCGCTGAATTCAAAAAGTACTTGAAGCAGGTTCATGTTGAAAAGGACGTCAGAAAGGCGGTCAAGAAGGCTATTTCGGTTGCAGCATCCAGCGACCTCGTGCTTGTCGCAGGCTCGCTCTATGTCGCCGGTGAAGCTCGGCGTATCTGGCATCCGAATCTATAGGCAATGGTAGCATGAAATTCGGCAATCGCGTGCTGGAGTTCGGGAGGAGGGCTTATTTAATGGGCGTCCTTAACGTCACGCCCGATTCATTCAGCGACGGCGGCAGATTCTCGGACGAAAAAGCCGCCATAAAGCGCGCCCAGGCGATGGCGGACGAGGGGGCGGACATTATCGACATAGGCGGGGAGTCCACAAGGCCCGGTTCAAACCCGGTATCGGTTGATGAGGAGATTCGGCGAGTTATACCGGTGATTAAGGAGGTCGCGCCGACCGTGAACGCCGTTGTTTCAGTCGACACTTACAAGCCGGAGGTGGCGTACAGGGCGGTTGAAGCTGGGGCGGCGATGGTCAACGACATAAACGCGCTTAGGACCAAGGGCATGGCAGATTTTATTGCCAGTTCCGGGGTTCCTGTCGTGCTGATGCACATGCAGGGCACTCCGAGGGACATGCAGCAGAATCCGAGTTACGAAAACGTAATCGATGACATAAACCGTTTTTTTGACGAGCGCATCATGTTCGCAAGCAGTAAAGGCATCAAACGCGACACTCTCATAATTGATCCGGGAATAGGATTCGGAAAGACGCTTTCGCACAACCTCGAGATACTCCGAAATCTTTCCGAATTCAAAAAGCACGCCTGCCCGCTGCTCGTCGGCCCTTCAAGAAAGGCGTTCATCGGCGGAATACTCAACCTTCCTACCGAAGAGCGACTTGTTGGAACGCTTGCAGCCGTAACGGCCTCGGTTCTGAACGGCGCTGATATAGTGAGAGTGCACGACGTTCGCGAGGCCGCTCGCGCCGTCAGGGTTGCTGACGCAATCAAGCGCGGGCATTGAGTTTTAATCGCATGTCTTAATTTTTATTCCCCCCCTCCCATATGACATCAATGGCGTTAAGGATCGGCGTTCTGGCTTCGGGAAGGGGCAGCAATCTGCAGGCCATAATCGACGCCGTCGAGCGCAATGAGCTTTCGGCTGTCATAGCCGTAATAGTTTCAAACAATAAGGGCGCCCAGGCGCTTGAGCGCGCCCGCGGTCACGGCATAAAAGCGTCGTTCGTCAACCCCAAGGATTTTCCAAGCAGGGAGGAATATGAACGCGAGGTTGTCGGCATCCTTAAGGAAAACGGCGTAAACCTTGTGGTATTGGCCGGCTATATGCTGATTGCCGGAAGGCCGCTGCTTGACGCCTTCAAGAAGCGCATCATCAACATCCATCCCGCGCTGCTCCCTAGCTTTCCCGGCCTGCACGCCCAGCGTCAGGCTATAATGTACGGAGTCAAGTTCTCTGGCTGTACCGTGCATTTCGTCGACGAGCACCTTGACGGCGGGCCGATAATACTTCAGTCGGTTGTTCCCGTCCTTGATGGCGACGATGAGGAGTCGCTGTCGCAGAGGATTCTTGTCGAGGAGCACAAGCTTCTCGTAAGTGTGTTGAAGCTTCTGTCCGAGGACAAAGTCAAGGTTTCAGGCCGTATCGTTCGGATTTTATAACCCTGCAAGATTTGCCAAGATTGCGAGTAACGCCGGTATTGCGACGTTGTCGTTCAGCACCGGCTGTAGTTCGATAAGCGCTCCCGCGAGCGTCATGACGGCGGCTATCTGCGCGAGGTCTATTCTTCCGATGAAAGATAGGAATATGAGGCTTGCTGTCAGGCTTGCTGCCATGAACGCGAGTGTGCCTTCAACGCTTTTGTCGCCTATGCGGTGGCTGCCGTAGAATTTCCCTATTATGGTCGACAGTGAGTCGCCCGCGCTCAGTATGAGTATAACGACGCATGCGAGCTCCAGACGGAGGAGGATGATGGGGAATATAATCCCAATGCCGTAGTATATCGCGCCCTTGTACGGAAACTCCTTCATGTCGCTCTTTCGCTCGAAGTGGTTGAGAAGGTGATTAGAGACCGTCAAGTCCGGGGCTATTTTGGGTATTGCGAGCAGCAGCGCTATCGCCGAAATAAGCGGCAGGAGTATCAGGTTCCCGTATACCGGCTTTAGCATCCATACTGCGGCTGCTATTGCCGAACCCAGTACCAGGTGGAAGAGTTGCCTGCGGAGTTCAAGCGTTCTCTCGGATGTCATCTTTAATGTACTCTAGCAGCTATAAACAAGACACCAATGCGCCTGTGTCGTTTATAAATAATTGCCTTGGGCGTTATTAAAGGCCGCATTGTAATGTAATCCGCCGGTAGGCTATATTACCTCCTATTCCCAAAACTATTCAAGACGATGGTTCTCGAAAAGTTAAAGACCGGCCTGCAGGATGCCATCAAGACGCTCAGGAAGGCGACGGTCCTCGACAAAAGGGTAATCAAGGAATATGTTCGCGAGATACAGAAGACTCTGCTCTCGGCAGACGTCAATGTCGAACTCGTATTAAAGCTTTCAAAGGGCATCGAGGAGCGCGGCCTGCTAGAGAAGCCTCCCGGCAGCCTTTCACGGACCGAGAACGTCGTCCGGATTACTTATGAAGAGTTCGTCCGGCTCCTCGGAGTCCAGTCCAGGCTTGATGTAACCGACAGCGACAGGGTTCTCCTTGTCGGCGTGCAGGGCAGCGGCAAGACCACAACGATAGCCAAGCTCGCCTATTACTTCAAGAAGCAGGGCCTGCATCCTAGAGTTATTTGCGCAGACACATTCAGGCCTGCGGCGTTTGACCAGCTCCGTCAGCTCTCGGCAGAACTTGACGTCCCGTTTTACGGCAATCCCGGCGAGAAGAGCGCAGTCCGGATAATAAACGCCGGTCTTGCGGAGTTCAAGAAGCAGGGCATTGTACTTGTCGACTCTGAGGGGCGGCACAAGCTTGACGAGCAGCTGATGCGCGACCTGAAGGAGATATACGGCATCCTAAAGCCGGACAAGACGCTCCTTGTCTTGGACGCAACAATCGGCCAGACTGCAGGCGAGCATGCCAAGGCCTTCAGGGAAGTCGTCGATATCGACGGCCTTGTTTTGACGAAGCTTGAGGGCAGCGCGAAGGGCGGGGGGGCGTTGTCGGCGTGCGCGGTCCTGAATGTCCCTGTCTTTTTCATAGGAGTCGGCGAGAAGATTGAAGACCTTGAGCTGTTCGACGCCGGCCGCTTCGCGTCCAAGCTGCTTGGCATGGGAGACCTTGAAGGGCTTCTTGAGAAAGCCAAGGAGGTCGAGCTGGACGAGGAGTCGGCCAAGCGCATGCTTAGCGGGAATTTCAGCCTGAACGACGTCTACCAGCAGATTGAGCAGATGCGCAGCATGGGGCCGCTTGACAAGATAATGGAGATGCTTCCAATGCCTGTGAAGATTCCGAAGGACATGCTCCAGCTGCAGGAGGGCAAGGTCAAGAAGTTCAAGGTGCTGATGGATTCCATGACGGATGAGGAGAAGGAGAATCCGGACGTTATCAAGTCGACCCGGATTGAGCGTATCGCCAAAGGAAGCGGCTGCAAGCCCGAGGATGTCAAGGAGCTTTTGAAGTATTACCAGCAGATGCGTAAGTTCATGAAGGGCATGAAGCCCCGGCAGATGCGCGGCCTTATGCGAAAGTTCGGGTCTATGGGGCTTTAATCCTTTGTTTCCTTGAATTCGATTTTGTCACCGATTTCTGTAGTGCCTAACTCGCCCAAGCCAAGCTCAACCACATACCTCGCAGCACGCGCCGGCCTGTGGAACTCGAACGGGTTCCACAAGGGCGCAGGCGCAACCTTCCGCGCCAAGTCGACGACGGTCATATTGCTGTCGACCCACGCCACGTCAATCGGGTAAAGCATCATGTTCATATGTATGGTCGCACCGTCAACGGACTCGCTTACCGCAGCCAAGACCAAGTCCTTACGCTCGCGCGTGAGCATCAGGCCCCTGAACCGGCTCATGAAGGAGCCGGCGAACCTGGCGCCGCGGCTGAGCGTTATCCCCCTGGAGGCGTTGACAATCTCCACCCTATATTATTAAACCACGCACATATTTACCTGATGATTTGCGCAGTACTGACGGGTTCTACTGTAAAGTCCATGGTGGCCGAGGCGCGCAAGACGAATGCCGACATTGTGGAAGCCCGGCTGGACTATCTCAATGAGTCCGTGGAAATCGGCATTCTTTCAGAAATAAAAAAGCCGCTTATCGCGACCTGTATGCCGGCATGGGAGGGCGGCCGTTTTTCCGGGACCGAAGAAGAGCGTATCAGAATACTAACCGAATCGCTAGAATTCGCATCCTATGTTACAGTCGAGCTGGCGGCAAAGCCAAAGCTGCGCGACAAGCTCATCGCAGAGGCCCGCAAGCGCAAGGTTGCGGTCATCGTCGCTTTCCACGACTTCAAGAAGACTCCAAGCATCGCTGAAATACGGCGCATCGTCGCGCGGGAATCAAGAATAGGCGACATAGCAAAGGTCGCATTCACCGCCAATAACAGACGTGACGTTGCTGCCGTGCTTTCGATACTGGCCGAAAAGAAGCCTGAAAGCAAGCTCATAGCAATCTCAATGGGAAGCCTTGGCGCAATCAGCAGAATAGCCGGCCCGATGCTCGGCTCCTACATGGCTTACGGCAGCTTATCCGAAAGCAAAAAGTCGGCGCCCGGTCAATTCTCAGTAGAAGAGCTTACAAGGGTTTTTTCAATCCTTATGAAAAAATGATTTCCAAGCCTGATGTCGGCCGGGAACGGCGATGCGGCATACCGGAAGTCGTCTACGGCGAGTCCAAGACTATCGAGGATTTGACTGCCATAATGCTTGAGCTTGCAGGCCGGACCGGCCGCGCGATGGCGTCCAAGGTCGACTCGTCAAAGGCGAAGGTCGTTATCGGCGCGCTCGAAGGCCGCTCCTTGAAGATGGTGTATCACGAGCGCGCTCGGGTGCTTGTCGTCAAGAAAAAAGCTTTCAAGCCGAAGGCGAATTGCGTCGTCGGGATACTCGCCGCCGGAACGTCGGACATCCCAA
>JAQTQS010000012.1 GCA_028712125.1 Candidatus Altarchaeota archaeon | reverse complement strand
TGCCGCAATCGGAGCGTACGCGGAACACATAAAAAACAAGCCCGACGAGAAGGATATAGTGGCCATGGACCGGACGGGGGATGGTTTGTGGAACATGGCAGAATCCTACGATGTCATAGGGGACCATGAAAACGCGCTCTCAAGCTACAAACAGGCGGTCGAATACTATGAAAAAGCCGGCGCCCAAAGCAAGATGCTGATTGGGAACGCACTCATTGCCGAGATACAGGCGAAGATTGCGATTAAACACGGGAACTTCCAGACGGCATCCGAGATGCTTTCCACGTCGATAATGAACCTTAACGAGTCGATTCGCAGGGGGGGCTTGACGCCGGCTCAGCTTAAACTGGTCGAACGGCATAATACGGAATCCCAGCTGCTTTCAGAGAAGGTCAAGGGAACGCCTGTCGTCGTCCTAACCGTTGATGCTCCAAAGGAAGTGGAGGTTGGGAAGGCATTCCCGCTGCGCATTTCGCTAATGAATCCAAGCGACTTAGCGCTGAGGAACATCAAGCTAATGCCAAAACTCGCAGAGGAATTCGCTATCGAGAAGGCAGCTAGCCAGGTGATTAGCGCTGAGCCGAAGAGTTCCCAGGAGATAAACATAGACATCATCGCCAGAAAATCCGGTGACTACAAGTTCAAGCCATTGGAAATGTTCTACACCGATGACAGGGGTAACGGCTACATGCGCGGCTCGAACCAGGTATCAATCAAAGTTGTTGAAAAAAAACAGCCGGAAGCACAAGCCACAAATACCGGGACAGGCGACTCCGGTTACCCAGATGTAAGCGTTACGATTTATAAGCCCGCCGCCGTCGCAAAAGATTCGCACATAATGCTCAAGGGAATTCTTGAAAACACGAGTCCGACAACAGTCACCAATATACGATTCCTGGCAAGCGTCCCGCCGGAATTCGAAGTAGTAGAGTCAATTGAAGTCATAAAAGAGCTGGAAGGCCACTCCACCAGGGACATCACGCTTGAACTGATAGCCCACAACGAGGGCGCCCACCGCTTCAAGCCGATAGAGATATTCTACCGCGACCCGCACGGAAACCGGTACTTCAAGAGCTCTAACGAAATCGAGGTACAGGTAGGGGCAGGCAGAAAACGGGACGAGCGCACGCTTACAATATACGACCATCTGAAGTTCGAGCTGGAAGGCATGCAACAATCCGTCGTCCTGGTCTCGCTGGAGTCGCAGCAGCACGCTGAAGCCGTAGCGGCCATAATTAAACTGATGGTAAGCGAAGCCATCATGGGAGGAGTCTACGTAAGCGTCAGCAGGCCATACGAGCAGATGATAGCAACGCTCGAGTCGGCCGGCGTTAAGACCGGAGGAAACCTCCTGTTCATCGACTGCATATCCCACCTCGCAGGAAAGGTCCCGGAAAAGACAAACAACGCAGTATTTGTTGAAAACCCGTCCTCGCTGGAGGAAGTCAGCATGTACACCGACAAGCTGCTTGAGAAAGTGCCGCAACCAAAGTTCATCATGGTAGACAGCCTATCCAGCCTGCTGATATACAACAGCCAGGTAGACGTGGAAGAACTCGCGCACCGGCTCATCAACAAAGCACGCCATGAAAAAGTAGGCTGCATAATCATCTCAGTAAAACAAAAAGAATCGGAAGCGCTGATAAAGACACTTACGCCAATGTGCGACCGCGAAGTCGTGCTATAAACCGCCGAGCAAAACGTTGCATATTTAAAACACCACATACATTAGTTAACAGAAATACGTAGAAAAACATGATACAAAAGGCACAAACCGGGATACAAGCGCTCGACGACATGCTAAAAGGCGGCATACCGCGAAGAAGGTCGATAATACTTGCGGGCGGCTGCGGAACAGGAAAAACCATACTAAGCGAGCAATTCCTCTTCACCGGGGCAAAAAACGGGGAAGTCGGCCTATACCTGTCGCTCACCGAACCAAAGGACAAAATCCTAGAAGACCTCATGGAATTCTCATTCTACGACCAGCGCCTCATAGACAGCGGAAAACTCCCTATAATAGACATATCATACGACGCACGGCTGCACGGCGTAGGCCTGTCCAGCGCCGACGGGATGTGCGGCCTAATAGCAAAGATAATCCAGGAAACCAAGGCCAAACGGGTTGTTATAGACAGCCTCACCGCGATGGTCGCAAACCTTGGAGACGTGGAACGCATCCGGGGATTCATATACGACCTTGGAAGGCAGCTTCGCGCACTCGACTGCACGACCATAATGATATCCGAAACGGAGCCGCAGTCACTTAAATACTCGGTCTACGGCTTCGAGGAGTTCATCGCCGACGGGGTGATGATGATAACCGACTTCGAACGAAAAGGAGAGCTGCTTCGTGCATTCCAAGTCATAAAGATGCGCGGCGTCAAGCACTCCCGCAACAAATACGTGCTTGAAATACTCGAAGACGGAATCCACCTTATCCCATTGTTCAAAGCAGGAATCGAATAAACCGCTGTTCTACCACCCACCCTCCTGCCCAGAAGAAGTCTTAAATAGGCCTATCAGTTAATACTATATAAAGAATGGTTGAGCGTGAGAAAGACGTCTACCAGCAGTTCCGGCAGCTGGCCGACGAGGTTCACAAGGTAATAATCGGCAACGATGAGATCATACAACAGATAGTCATCGCCATATTCACAGGCAATCACGTTCTTCTGGAAAGCGTGCCGGGAATGGGCAAGACAATGCTCGCAAAGGGAATCGCCGACGTCATGGACATGGACTTCAAACGCGTCCAATGCACGCCAGACCTGACCGCCACAGACCTTATGGGCAAGATGTCATACGACCAGGATAAAAAGGCATACAACTTGGAAAAGGGAGTAGTATTCACAAACCTCCTGCTCGTCGACGAAATAAACAGGGCTCAGCCAAAAACCCAGTCAGCCCTCTTAGAGTCAATGGCTGAAAAGTCGGTGACTCTTATGGGGACGACCTACACGCTGCCGCAGCCGTTCACCGTCATAGCAACACAAAACCCTGTCGAACAGGCAGGCACATTCCCGCTCCCGGAAGCGCAGGCGGACAGATTCATGTTCAAATCCGTGCTTAAATACCTGCCCGTCGAGGAAGAGATGGTAATGCTCAAAACAAAGACGGCAAAGGAAAAAATCAAGAAAATATTCAACCCCCCGGAAGTCCTCATCATACGCGAAGAGGTAAAAAGCGGCGTAAACATATCCGATTCCATCCTTGAGTACATTGTCAGGATAGTGGACGGCACGCGAAAACGCCGTGAAGTCCAGGCGGGCGGAAGCCCGCGCGCCTCGATATCATTCATGGAATCCGCCAAAGCCAAAGCATTCTTCGAAGGACGGGACTATGTGACAGTCAACGACGTGAAAGAACTCGCATTCCCGATACTACGCCACCGCATAATCCTGAATCCTGACTCGCGCGACTTCGGCGTAACAACGGACGACATAATCGCAAAGGTGCTTGAACACACGGAACCACCGGTGGAGTAAAGAATGAACAAAACAGCAGCCGCAACACTCGCCATAATACTTGCATGCAGCATGGCCGCCGCCTACGACCCGACGCAGAACATGAACCTCAAGTGGCGGTACTCGCTGCCATCGCCAGGACGAAGCTTCACAGTAGCCGACGTTGACGGGGACGGAGCCGATGAGATAATCGCAGGTCTTTACAACAACACCATCATAGTCATGAGCAACGACGGTAAAATAGAGTATGACTTCGCACTAGGCAACAACAGCATAATCGGCAAGATATACGCCCTAACGGCAGACGACCTCAACGGCGACGGCAAAGCGGAGATTATTGCAGGCATGGGCGGGCTTAGAGTAACGGAAAACTACCAGCTCTACGGATTCACCTCGCCAAACGCAAGCCAGGACAAAACCGGCCAGATACAATGGATGGACAAAGTCTTATACCGGACAATCAGGAACCTTGGGGGAGTATATGTAACCAACAATACCGGCTATGTCATATGGAAAAAGCCAGTTTACAACAGCGTAATAAGCCTCCATGCGGCCGACATAAACAAGGATGAACGCGACGAGATAATAACAGGTGTGGGAGACTACGGCGTTGACATCTACAGCGAGGCGGCCAGCGTCAACTACACCAACAGGTCATGCTCAACCGAGTTTATCGAGGACGATTACACCGGCTATGACAAGGAGAAATGCACATGCAGCGGCTGCGTATGGCACGAAAAAACACAAGAATGCCTGCAAAGCTACTCAGAGACAACATGCGTCATACACACAGAAGTAGTCCCCGGAAGGGTATTAGTAGAATACCCCATAAAGAACGGAAGCGCCGTCATCTACGACCGGAATGGAGAGCTCATATGGAGAAAGGACTTCCAAACATACGACGAACATGGCGGATTGGTCGGTGACGCGGACAACAACGTTAGGAAGGTGTACGCGGGAGACGTGGACTACGACGGTAGAAAAGACATCTTCGTAGGCCTGGAAAACGGCACGCTAAACGTCTACAACATTTCCGGAACCATACTTATGAAAATTTGGCCGACGGGCGAACTTGTCGGAAGCATGAACGCCGTCCAGGTCATATATTTCAACGCAACGCGCGACATCTCTGTCATTATCGGGACAAGCAACGGATTCATCGGCGCCTTCGACACAAAACGCAAGGATGATAAGCCGACATGGGTGGCACGTGCAAGGGAGTCGGTAGAATCAATGGACCTTGACGACATAGACGTAGACGATGTTGAGGAGATAATCGTTGGTTCCGGCGACGGCTCAATATACATATACGACCCAGACGGCATCAACGAATGGTACTACCCCACGGGATCGCCAATATATTATATCAGCTCGCACGACTTCAGCGGAGACGGATACAAGGAATTAGTAGCTGGCTCGCTGAGCAACTTGACAGTGTACGAGATGAACAAAGACTACGTGCTAAGACGCAGCGCATCATCATTCTATGACAAGGCTGAGAGCCAGTTCAGTTTGTCAGACTACACCGTAGCGATGCTATACGCAACAAAATCAAAGAACATATACCTCGAGATAAAGGATGCAGAAGGCATCAACCGCTGCGACGTATTAATAAAAAAGATAAACGACGAACTAATCGCCAGAAAGAAATTCGAAGCAGACGCATTCTACGACCGGGCAGTGGCAGCCTACGCCAGAAACGACCTGAACACATCACTTTCATTACTCCGTTCGGCCAGCCGAATCTACGCTGAAATCAAGGACACCGTCGGCGTGAACAGATGTGAAAAAATGAGCAATGACATAGAAAGGTTCATCATAGAGGAGAAGATAGTGGCCGCAGACGCCCACTACTCAAGGGCTTTGAAGCTGTTCAGCTTCCGGAATTATACGGAGACCATCGAAGAGTCGCACGCCGCAAAGGACATATACGAAGAAGTCGGATTCTCAAACGGCACAATAAAGACCAACAAGCTCCTAACAAGACTTGCGGAGGCGTACTACACCGACGCCCAGATATTCATGTCAAACAGAAAATTCAACGCCTCGCTCGCATACGCAAATAACGCAATGGAACTGTTCAATGAAACAAAGACGTATGACGGCACCGCAAAAACCGAGCTACTCATACAGGAGATAAAAAAACGGATGAACCAACCATACGAGGAAACCCCGGAAATCGACTACACAACCGGCGCCATACTCCTGGCGTGCATAATCGCAGTCATAATAATAATCATCATCAGAAGGAGGGCATCAGGGCAACGCAAGGACGTAGGCGTTGAAAAATACGATTTATAACCCTGTTTTATATACATATAACAGCATAAAGACAGAATGAACACAAACTACAACATTATTGCCTGGTGGGCATGGAACTTTGCCCTGGTTGCCGTAATGGCATGGGCATACATATACCTGCTTTACATCTAAACCAAGGCGTATATAAGCAGACAGCGAAATAATTAACTGGTGCTCTTAGATGAGGTTATCAATCCCGCTACTCCTACTATGCGTCATAATCATGACGCAACTATCCTCAGCCCAAGAACCATCCTCAAGCAGCAGCTCATCCTCTTCATCCTCTTCATCCTCGTCATCCTCATCATCCAGCAGCTCCCTGGCAGCATACCACGGGCCGTCCGACCTTATAATAGACATTGGCAACGACACCAGCCATCCATGGGAGTGGAGCAAGAACGAAGTCTATGAAGGCTACGAACGAACCGACGACTTCGCCGCAAAACTAAACCAGATACTGTCCACAGGCTGCCAATGCCAGGGCTGCGTGATAGACGGCGAATACTGCAGCATACCGCTGCGCATATACTCATCATTCACTGAGGAAATGCAAATCAGGGACATAAACGTCAACTACGAACGAATGAACGTTATGGCCAACGTCACCTACGGGACCGCGTTCAAACTGTCAGACGGATGCGAATGGCGGATACGCCACCAGGGCGGGCTTCTCACAATACGGATACCGGCGTACTACACCGGCTCAAACACCTGCTCATACACGCCGACATCGTTACACCCGCTCGGCACGAACGACGCCGCCGTAGACGCCGTATACCGTCTTCTAAACAAGACCCTTGACAGCAACCAGGACTCCATCGTGGACATCAACATAGACCAAAACACCATGGAATTTCGGACGCACAGCATGATAGGCATCCAGTCGCTCTGGGGGCCCGCAGTCATCAAGGTCATTGTATGGGTTTAAGATGAAGGAAAAAGGATACGTATACACCCTGATTATCATAATGTTCGTACTCATACTCCTGTCACTCATCTCCTACTACTTCGTCCTGTCACAACCCGTAATCAGCGAGGCCATTGCGAAGATGCGCACTGACGAGCTGTACTACTTCGCCGAGTCGGTCAAGATGGACTACGACCGGTCGTTATCGGTCGCATGCCAGCGGTCGTTGGTCTACGTCATAGACAACTCGATAAAAACGAGGGAGACCTACAAGGACTACGAAATGCACAACTGCACGCGCCTACACTACCAGACAAACGGCTCGCAAGCAGCGGCCACGGAACTGATGCTGTGCGGAACGTTGCATGGAATCCCGGTACAGCCGCCGGACTTCATGGAAAACCACACACTGCTCAAATGGTCTGAACGAATAGCCGACCAGGGACTCGAACAAAACATGCTCGTCGATGCCGAGATTGGCAGCATTGAAATCATCCCATACGACCCGTGGACGATATACGTCGTGAGCAAACTAGACCTGTCGGTCTATGACACGTCAAACGCCACGTTCTACCGGGGCTACGACATCCCGGTAGTATCAAAAATAGAACTCGATACGATGGAAGACCCGCTCTACGCGGTAGAAACCGGCAACCCGGACTTAATACGCTACTTCACTCCATGCAATACAACAACGCCGGACAATTCGACCGCCGTCGCGGCATGGATTGACTCACAATGCTATAGGATGAGCGAACATGCCCCTTCATTCTTCGACCGGCTTGATGGACGGGTGAACAAAAGCGAATACTACACCGAACAATCACAAAAACTGGGGAAAATCGGGATAACGCCACAATCCCTCGGGCTTGAAAGCCTCGTAGATGTCGACACGTTCGCAGCATACAACGCATCGGCATGGTACAACCTTAGCTGGATTGACTTCAATTACTGGAAAAAAACCCCGGCCTACTGCTCGTTCACAAACGCCGACTCGCACAAAAGATTCAAAATCGACGGCGAACACGCCGTCGAATACAACATGAAAAACCTAAACTGCTCGGTACTCTTCACCACATCCTTCACTCCGGATACGCTAAGAGTGCCGGTGAACACCACCATAACCTGGATAAACAGCCTAAAGGCCGAAAGTTGCAACCTCATAGTAGACGCCAGCGGCTGGACTGCAAAAGACGTGCTCCCCGAGGAACAAGCCTACTGGACATTCAACGAAACGGGAACCTACCACCCGGCATGCCTACTCTCGCCCTCAGCGGCATTCTTCACAAGCACGATAGAGATAACACCATAAACCGCCAAAAACGGATAAGAGTAAAGAAACACACAACGCTTTTATTACACCAGTATCATTATTTAAGCGAAATGGCCGAAGACCGACCAGCTGAAAAGCAGCCCCAAGCCGAAACAACAGAAAAACAGACAACCGAACGCCAGGCCATCGTCACGCGCAAGGGGGATGAACTGCTCGACTTGGTAAACAAAAAAGGCAGGACAACCATCAGCGAGGCGGCGGCCAGCATGAACCTGAAAAAAGAGCAGGTTATGAAACTGGCCGAATTCATGCGCCGGAACGGGAAACTGAACATAAACATACGATTCCTAAAGGACCCGGAACTTGAGGCCGTAAAACCCGCCACACCCGCCGAAAGGAAGACTGGAGAGGAGCCTTCAAAGGAAACAAAAACATCTGAAAAAGCCCAATTACAATCACAACCAGCGGACGACGGTAAAACACAGGCTACGCCCGTTACTGCACACGATACGCTCCAGCAGGAAAACGGAATTGAAGTCGACAAATACGACCTGATGATGGGGAACGTCAGCCTCCCGGTGACGATTCTCGATACGAACGACTACGTATACCACTACACCATATCAACGCCGCACATAGACTTCGTGACAAAAGCTCTGCTCGACGATATAAAGAGGAACCTCGTCGGCGAAATCCAAATAGAAACCCGCGACCTCGTCCATACCGAAAAATTCATCAGGCTAAAGCAACGATTCCTCGTGCGCTCAAAAGAGAAACTGCGAAACGTCCTGAAGAAAGCCTCGGACGAATACATCGAGATACTAAGCAAGATACTAGTCGACGAGATGATAGGCCTTGGCAACATCGAATACCTGCTGGCCGACGACAACGTTGAGGATATAGTGGTGAACAGCAGCAGGGAGCCTGTGTGGCTGTACCACAAGAAACACGGCTGGCTGAAGACCAACATAGTCATCCCCACCGAGGAGATGATACAGAACTACGCCGCGCGCGTGGCCCGGGAAGTGGGCAAGGAAATCACACACCTCCAACCCCTCCTCGACGCCCACCTAATCAGCGGCGACCGCGTTAACGCAACCCTATCGCCAATTTCCACGTTCGGAAACACCATCTCAATCCGCCGATTCTCACGCGTGCCATGGACGATGACGCACTTCACCGACCCCAGTGTGAAAACCATAAGCACCGAAGCCGCGGCATTCCTATGGCTAGCGATAGAATACGAACTATCCATACTCGTCGCCGGCGGCACGGCATCAGGAAAAACCAGCATGCTAAACGCCCTCATGCCGTTCATGCCGGCCAACCAGCGCATCATCAGCATGGAAGACACGCGCGAACTAAACCTCCCGGAATACCTGCACTGGGTCCCAATGGCGGTAAGAGGGTCAAACCCCCAGGGAGAAGGCGAAGTCTCACTCCTTGACCTGATAGTCAACGCGCTAAGAATGAGGCCGGACCGCATCATCGTAGGCGAAGTACGCCGAAAAGTGGAAACCGAAGTGCTGTTCGAAGCAATGCACACCGGACACTCCGTGTACGGGACATTCCACGCGGAACACGCCCAGGAAGTCGTAGACCGCATCACCAGCCCGCCAATGGAGATACCCGGACAGGTGCTAAAATCATTACACCTCGTGCTCGTGCAATACAGGAACCGGCGGACAGGGAAACGAAGGACGTTCGAAATAACAGAACTCACGCAAGAAGGAGACAACGAAAAACCAGGCCTCAACACGCTCTATAAATGGCATCCTAAAACCGATACTGTAGAAGCCCTTTACCCGAGCGTCCGCGTCAAGGACGAACTCGAACTATTCGGCGGACTGACCGAAAAGGAGATAGAGGAAGACCTGACCGGCAAACGCCAGATGCTCACATGGATGGTCGAAAAAAACATACGGAACGTAAACGACGTAGGAAAGATAGTGGCCCAATACTACCTCGACCGGGACGTAGTGCTAGACTCGATAAAAAAGAAATAATAAAAAATGCCAACCATATTCCAGTCACCAACGCTAATAAAAGCGTCAAAACCGCTGCGCGAATCAGCCAAAAGGCTGGAACTCCTCTTCCCGAACCTCGACTGGGACCTTAAAAAAGCAGGGTACATGGACCTCAACGCCTCAACATTCCTGTCCATCGTAATATACTCCGGCCTAACGATAACCATCTTCGGCCTGCTAGTATTCGTGCTCCCGGTCCTTATGACGAACGGGATAAAGGCAACGTACCCCTACATACTGCTGACAGCAATTACCACGGCAGTCAGCGTAATCTACCTGCTGATGCTCCCGAGAGTGGACATCAACCGCAGAAGCAGACTGATAGACAACGACCTCGAATACATGCTAAAAGACATACAGATACAGCTGCGCTCCGGCGTCCCGCTATTCGACACGATAGTCAACGTCAGCCGGGGGCAATACGGAGAATGCTCGAAAATAGCCGACGGCATAGTAAAAGAAGTGGAGGCAGGCCGGTCCATCGCCGAAGTCCTCGACGACGTCGGCATGTGGTCGCCGTCGGAATACCTCCGCAAGGTGCTATGGCAGATAGTAAACGCAGTACGCTCCGGCTCGGACATAGTCAAGGCGCTTGAAGCGATATCCCACGACATACGACTGGACAAGGAAGCTAAAATAATGATGTACAGCCGCGAACTCAATTTATGGAGCCTCATCTACATGATGGGAGTCATCATAGCACCATCAATGGGGGTAACACTACTAGTCGTACTATCCAGCTTCATAGGAGGCTCATACATAGGCGAAAATCTGCTATGGTCCATCCTCCTAATCGAAAGCGTCGCCCAGATAATATTCATAACATTCCTAAAGGAGAAACGGCCGCACGTATAATAAAATGACAGAAAAACCAAGCATATCGGTTGAAAGGAAAGGGGCACAGACAACCCCCTCGCCGGCAAAGACAATCGCCTCATTCATAAGCGGCATAATAAAATTCATCTACACCGCCATAATAGAACTCGTCGGCCTCGTCTTCTGGGGGATAAACATAATAATAATATTCCTCATACTCTTTTTCAAGACCATCTCCTCCGTACTCCACATAATCATAGTCTACGTACCCCGCATAATAGGCCGCTTCGTACCACCCTCCATAAGCATGAAACTAGACCAAGTGCTGGTCTACGCCGGCATCGGCCTTTCCGCGGAAGAAGTAATAGGCATGACAGTCGTGTACAGCGTTGTAGTATCGCTAGTAGTATTCCTATTATCAAACTTCCTTGGCTTGACAATTATGTACAAGATAACCGCCTCAGCCATCGCGTTCATAACCGTATGGGTGTTCCCAAACGTAATGCTGGACGCGCTCTTATACCGGCGCACCCAGAGCGTGGAAGCCGTACTGCCGGACGTCCTGGACATAATCGCCCAAAACATAAGGGCAGGCATGACAACAGACCGCGCCCTATGGAGCGCCGCAAGGCCGGAATTCGGACCGCTAGCAGTGGAACTGCAAACAGCCGCACGCGCGACCCTCACCGGAACACCCCTGCCAGACGCCCTGATAGGAATCACGAACCGCGTGAAATCCGACCGCCTGGAACAGGCAATCCGCCTCATAATCCAGGGCGTGACATCAGGAGGCGAACTCCCGGCGATACTGCAGACAGTGGCCATAGACATGCGCTCAGAACACAACCTCCTAAAACAAATGAAATCAGAGACAAACAGCCACGTAATGTTCATACTGTTTGCAATACTCTTCGGCGCGCCGCTCCTCTTTGCGGTATCACTGCAATTCATCATGGTATTCTCAACACTCTTCTCAAAAATAGACATCACACAACTGTCAAGCCTCCCGGAAGGAACAACCGCCGTAATGATACACCCCTTCCTCATAACACCCCACTTCTACCAGATATACGCATATGTAACACTGTCAATACTTGCTTTCTTCGGCTCATTCCTCGTCGGACTGCTAAGGACGGGACGGCCAATCGCCGGCCTGCAGAGCGTCCCAGGAATGATACTGATAACCCTTGTAATGTTCATGGTCTTGAACTACATCCTGTCTAACGTCTTCTCAGGAGTGTTCGCCTCCGGCATCTAACGCCCGCGCGCAATGGCATCCGCCATACGCCCGACAACCGCCTTGGAAAGACGCAAACCCTTCTTCTGCTTTATAATAAAATCACCAACCTGAGCGGGACTCACCACATCAATCGTAGGATTCCTCAAATTCAAAGAAGCGTTCTCGTTAGTGAAGACAAGAACACTATTAACCCAAAGATGGGGGACATTAGAACCGAAGATATCAGCCTTATGCTTCAATAAAAAATCCTTCAGATTCTTAGCGCTCCGGTTGACCTGCCTGCTGGGATTCCCAACGCCAAGACGATAAATCCTGCCACCACGGCCAACCTTATGCCTGCTCCAAGTATCGCCGTCACAGGAGACCACACCGCCGACATTCTTAGTCTCGACCACAAAAACCCCGGTAGGGCCGATTACTATATAATCGATATCGCCCCTGCTCGGGGCAATGACGACATTGCGCGCAAGGAAGTAATCATCGCTAAGACGCATCAAATCCTCAAGCACACGACGCTCTCCGCGGGGGCCGCTACTCCAAGTCAGGTAATTCATGTAAGCGTAGACGCCAAGCACGTAGGACAGCGGAATCATCACAAGGCCGACCGACGCATAGGGCCTTATGCCGAGCACGAATAGCATTGTGGCGAGGAAGAATAGCGTTAGGAATAGCATCATCCTGCTCTTGTTCAGCGCGATGTAGTTCCACACGTACACGCTGCCGCTTTTTGCTTTGATGACCCTCATTACACGCACCCAAAAAAAACCTGCTTATTTATATAGGGTTTCAGGTAATTATTTAATGTCTCCCATTTTGGGGGATGATTTAAAAAGAGGTGATTAAACATGTTTGGAAGGAAAGGTCAGGGTGCCATGGAGTACCTAATGACTTATGGATGGGCGATCCTCGTTGTGATGATCGTCGGTATAGTGATGTGGCAGCTGGGGATATTCAACCTCGGCAGCACGTCTGTGACCGCGTCCGGCTTCGCTAAACTGAAGCCGCAGCTGACCAGCTGCAAGATGACGACGGGTGGAGACTTCTCGTGCCTGTTCACCAACGGCGCGGGCGGAAGCATCAACGTTAACACCACCATGGGCTCGCCACCATGCACAGCAGCAGGAGGAAACCCACCAGTAGGCTCTTTCGGAGCTGGCGACAACTTTTATGTGAACCTAACCACTTGTAAGAGCGGCGCGGTAGGAGACGCATACGTCCTTGACGTCAGTATTCTATATGACTTACAGGTGGCCGGTAATACCATAAGGCACAACGACACCGGTAAAGTCAGAGGACCTTACGAAACCGGATAAACCAGCATAATGGCGGCTTGATAAAAAGCCGCCCCTTTCTTTTTTTTCTTTTATTTATCTCTGTTGTACATTCTACTCAACTTAGGATTAAGCCGTTGTATTAGACTTCTTATCACAAATCAAATACGGATGTTAATACTGAAGGCGGGACTGAACAAAATGTTCCCAAAAAGCATACTTTAAAGATAACGCTAATATTTTAATATGCGGTTAGTGGGGTGGATGATATTAATAATCCTTCTAAGTGGATGTATTAATGAAGAGGGAAATACCACCCCTAAAGAGAATATTTTTTTGATTGAAGATTACGATATTAGTTTTTCTTTCCCAAAGGACTGGGAAAAGGTTACCGAAGACAACCCCTTTGATTTGCAATGTACAAATAGTAAATCTTATGCAAGCGTATTTGCTTATCGTAAAATTGATTTAGGGGAAGGACAAACGCCACTTACATTATTCGAATCCCAAAACGAAGATCTCTTTAGTAAAAGAGGGAATGTTAAAGTTATATCTGAAAAAAAAGTTAGTGAATTTGAAAATAAAAAAATTCATTCTGTGTTATATTCTGCTGAAAAAGAGGGTGTCAAAAACTATTACTATTGTAATTTGATAGAGTTTGAAGATGCAGATGTTTTCGCTTGGCTACTCTTTACGGCAGTTCCATCAGAGTCGGAAAGATATATGGGTGTATGGGATGCAATAGCTGCTTCTGCTAATTATACCGAATACGAATAACTCTATAAAGCCCCTAAGAAAAACAATAGAAGCCAATCTAAAAACAAAAATTAGCCCTGGGAGGATTCGAACCTCCGTCGCCCGATAGCTTCGGTTTTTCCTGTGATACAGGAAGTTCATCTCCAAAGGAAATCCCGCCAAAGGCGGGTGTGTCCCCGGAGGGGACACGTTTCTTTCTTTTGGGGATGAAACCACTTTTCTTTCTTTTAAGAAAGAAAAGGGGTTCCGCCAAAGTCGGGCAGGATTGGCCACTACCCTACAGGGCTTTATTTCTTTCTTTTTTTTCTTTCTTTTTCCCAAGGCTTTTTCTTTCTTTTTCGCTAAAAAGAAAGAAAAAGGCTTGCTTGCGTCCATCGGGATTCGAACCCGAGTCATCAGCTTTCTTCATGCTTGCTGGCATGTTTTCTTTCTTTTTCGCCAGCGTTTTTCTTTCTTTTTGTAAAAGAAAGAAAAAGGCTGTGGAAGGCTGAGGTCCTACCACTAGACTATGGACGCGTGGGGTTATATTTTCTTTCTTTGGGGATGAAACACCTTTCTTTCTTTTATTAGAAAAGAAAGAAAGGGGTTCCTGTGGGTCCTACCACTAGACTATGGACGCGTGGGGTTATATTTTCTTTCTTTGGGGATGAAACACCTTTCTTTCTTTTATTAGAAAAGAAAGAAAGGGGTTCCTGTGGGTCCTACCACTAGACTATGGACGCTTTGGGTTTTTATATGGTTTTTTGTTTCTTTTTGTTTTTTGGGGTTTTGGTAGGTATATTTTAAGGTTTGGTGGTTTATATATTTAGGATGAGGCGTAATGTGGTGCGGGTGGTTGAGAAGCCGTGGGGTAGGGAGCTTTGGCTTGTTGTTGAGGGGGAGTATGCGGGTAAGATTCTTGAGGTTAGGAAGGGTTGCAGGATTAGTTTGCAGTATCATGAGCGTAAGAAGGAGTCGATGTATGTTTTGGAGGGTCGTTTGAAGCTTGTTGTTGATGGGAGGGAGGAGTTGCTTGGTGTGGGGGATTGTGTGACTATTGAGCCTGAGGAGGTTCATCGGTTGGAGGCTTTGGTGGATTCTAGGGTTGTGGAGGTTTCGACTCCGCAGGTTGAGGATGTGGTCAGGCTTGAGGATGATTATGGGCGTTGATTTTTCTTTCCGGTTTCCTATGTTTAGACGGTGATGTTTCATGAAGCCGGTTGTTGTGTTGAATTTTAAGACGTATTTGGAGTCTACGGGCGCTAACGCTTTGAAGCTGGCCAGAATCTGCAGTGAGGTTGCAAAGAGTACGGGCGCGAACATCGTGGTTGTGCCGCAGCTTGCTGACTTGAGGCTGATTGCTTCTAGTGTGGATATTCCTGTTTACGCGCAGACTGTTGAGGCCATCAAGCCCGGCAGCAGCACAGGCCATGTTTTGCCTGAGGCGGTTAGGGAGGCGGGTGCGTCGGGCAGTCTGCTTAATCATAGCGAGTGCAGGCTGAAGCTTGCTGATATTGACGCTTCTATAGTCAAGCTTCGGGAGCTTAAGATGACGTCTATCGTGTGCACCAACAATATTTCGGTTACGAGGGCTGCCGCAGCTTTGGAGCCGGATTTCGTCGCTGTTGAGCCTCCCGAGCTTATTGGTTCGGGCGTGAGCGTTTCCAAGTCGCAGCCGGAGGTCATCACGGGGAGCGTTGATGCGGTGAGGAAGGTTAGCGGCAAGGTGGGCGTCTTGTGCGGTGCGGGGATTTCCACTGGCGAGGACTTCAAGAAGGCTGTTGAGCTTGGAACGGGCGGAGTGTTGCTCGCGTCGGGCGTGGTCAAGGCGAAGGACCAGCGTGCCGCGCTGCTTGAGCTGGTTAAGGGCGTTTATTAGCCTTTTGCGCCTCGTATCGCACGGTATTCATTGATGATTGCGGCCAGTGATGTCGCTCTGGTTTTGAGGAGCTTACTAAGTTCTTCAGCGGCCAGGTAGTGTAGTCCGACTCGTTGTTGGACGTGTTTTTCGTCAGTGGAGGGTATGTTCCAGCGGCTGAGGAGTTCGCGGTTTTTTTGGTCGTTGGTGAATACTAGGATTGCTTTTGACATTTTTTCTGCGTCCGTGCTGTTCAGGCGGCTGCGCGCTATTGTGAGGCCGGAGTATATTTCGGGGTAGAGGCCGACGGGTTTTATTTTTTCTTTGGCTTGTTCTTTCCATAGGTGGCGGGTTTGGTCTGCTTCTTTCAGCCGGTTTTCCAGGAGTTTTATGCGGTA
This sequence comes from Candidatus Altarchaeota archaeon, assembly GCA_028712125.1. Taxonomy (GTDB): domain Archaea; phylum Altiarchaeota; class Altiarchaeia; order IMC4; family SCGC-AAA252-I15; genus VGJA01. Next base: position 11,827 of record JAQTQS010000012.1, on the reverse strand, counting down.
GTTGAGGCTGTCGATGATTTGTTCTTGCTGGCGGGTTCGGGTGTTTTCTTCTGGTTTGTTGGCGGGTTTTTTTTCTTGCTCTATTTTTTTCCTTAGTTTTGCTATTTCGAATTCGAGGAGTTTGTTTTGTTCTTTTAGGAGTATGTTTTGTTTTTCCAGTGACTGGATGCTCGGAATTATTCGAGGGGTTTTCTGCGGTGTTGGGTTTTTTGTTGCGATGGTTTTTTCGGCCGTAATTTCCGTTATTGCGCGTTCCAGCGCGTTGCCTTGGAGTACCTTGTGCTTGACTTCGTCGCCGTATCCGAGGGCGGTTATTTTCTGCAGCTTGTTCTTGTATTTGTTGTAGGCGTTTAATGCGGCTGCGAGAGCGTCGCGGGTGTGGAGGTCTTCTGTCGGGTAGCCGGCGGTTATCATGTTTTTTTCGGCTACGGACAATGGTTCGTACAGCGTGAAGACGGCGCATCCGAGGCTGGCTGCGATTTTCAGGACGAAGTCCGGCGTCGGGGTAACGTCGGATGCGATGATTGAAGGCCGGCCGAGTTTTGTTATGTATTTTACCGCCTGGTCTACTCCCGTGTCGCGGGAGCTGTGGACGTCGAGTACTTTGCCGTCGAGTGTTATTGCCGCGATTCCGGTCGTTGTCCCTGGGTCGACGCCGACGATTAGGTGCATTCTTTTAGAGCTTGGTCTGGGGGTCGGTTAGGGGGTAGTCTTCGTTCAGGCAGGCCATGCACATGCTGGTTACAGGCAGGCCTATTGCCGTGAGGAGTCCTTTTATGCTTGTGTATACGAGGGAGTCTGCGCCTATTTCCTTGCGGATTTCTTCCACTGTCTTTTTGGCTGCTATGAATTCCTTGCGTGATTGCATGTCGATTCCGTAGAAGCAGGGGAATTTTAACGGCGGGCAGGATATGCGCACGTGGACTTTCTTTGCGCCGGCATCCTTTAGCAGGTGTATTAGTTTTTTTATCGTCGTGCCGCGGACGATTGAGTCGTCCACGAGTATTATGTCCTTGCCTGCTAGTTCGCTGCGTATGGGATTTAGTTTGACCTTCACGCCTATGTCCCTTTGTTTCTGGTCAGGGAGTATGAAAGTGCGGCCTATGTAACGGTTTTTCATGAGGCCTTCTCCGAACGGGATGTTTGACGCGCGCGCGTAGCCGACTGCCTGTGTGATGCCGGAGTCCGGGACCGGGATTACCAGGTCGGCTTTGACTTTTCCTTCTTTTGCAAGCACTGCTCCGAGGTTTTTGCGCACTTCGTATACCGACTTTCCGTCGAGTATGGAGTCCGGCCGGGCGAAGTATACGTATTCGAACATGCAGTGGGATACTTTGCCTGCCTTGCCTATGTCTGAGCGGACTTTGGAGCCGGTGATGGTCATGATTTCCGAGGGTTTTATGTCCCTTACGAGGTCTATGTCTAGGACGTCTAGCGCGCATGTCTCGGATGCGAATACGTGGGTGTCACCGGACTTGCCGTATACCAGCGGCCTCACGCCGGACGGGTCCCGGACGGCTATCAGCGTGTTTCCATGGAGGAGGGTTAGTGAGTAGGAGCCTTTCAGGTAGCCCATTGCGTTTCTGATGCCGGCTACTAGGTCGTCTGTTTTGATGTGCTCCCGTACTATGAGGTGGGCGATGACTTCGGTGTCTGAGGTCGTGGTGAATACGTTTCCACGGCTTTCTAGCGTGCTTTTCAGTTCGGCGGCGTTCACTATCTGTCCGTTGTGGGCGATGGCAAAGCTGCCTTTTGAGTAGTTTATGAGCAGCGGCTGGGCGTTTTCAACTTCTGACAAGCCGGTTGTGGAGTACCTTACGTGGCCTATGCCGCATTTGCCGTCCAATGATACGCTGTTGAATACCTGGGATACCAGGCCCATTCCCTTGTGGATGCGTATCCTGCCTTTAGAACAGACTGCCATGCCTGCGGATTCCTGGCCGCGGTGCTGGAGGGAGTAGAGGCCCTTGTAGATGCTGTCGAAGACGTCGGAATCGGATGTTATGCCAAAAACGGCGCATTTCTCGCGCATTTTAGGATACAAGGTAATTACTTTTAGCTTCTGAATTTAAATAGGTTGAATGATGGAAGTCGAGTGGACTGAAAAAGGCGTCTGCGTGGACGGTTTTAAGGCGGCGGGTGTGAGGGATGGCAAGTACGGCCTGGCTTTGATTGCAGCCGACCGGTTGTGCGCCGCAGCTGGCGTGTTCACGAAAAATAGCGCGGTGGCATCCCCTGTTTTGTGGTCTAAAAAAGCGGTTAAGGGGGGACTTTCGGCGGTTGTTGCGAATTCGGGTTGTGCGAATGCATGCGTCAAGGACGGCTTTAATGAGGTTAGGGAGACGGCCGATGCGGCCGGGCGGGCGCTTGGCGTTCAGCCGGCGCGGATTGGGGTTGCGTCGACTGGGATTATAGGAAGGCGCTTGGACATTAAGATCGTGGAACGGCTTATTGATGAGGCGTCACGCAAGCTTTCAACCGGCGCTGGCGCTAGCATGGATGCTGCGCGCGCTATAATGACGACGGATACCAAGCTTAAGCAGGTTTCGGTGTCATTTAAGGGCGTTGAAGTGGGGGGTATATGCAAGGGAGCGGGGATGATAGCGCCAGAAATGGCTACAATGCTCTGTTTTATCACTACAAACGCGGAGCTTTCAAGCAGGGAGCTGCAGGCGGCGTTAGACGAGGCTGTTCAGAAGAGCTTTAACATGACTGTCATAGACGGCGACATGAGCACCAACGACACCGTCCTGCTGCTATCCAGCGGGAGAAAGAAGTGCAGGATTCGGGACTTCAAGACTCTGTTGGGAATTGTGACGACAGAACTGGCAAAGATGATAGCCAAGGACGGGGAAGGCGCTTCCAAATACATTGAAATAACGGTAACAGGCGCAAAGGACAGGACGTCAGCATCTACTGCGGCAAAGGCCGTGGCATCCTCGCCCCTCGTCAAGACTGCATTCTACGGAGTAAATCCCAACTGGGGAAGGATTATGTCGGCCATAGGCAGCAAACTCAGGATTAATCCAATGAAGGCAACCATATCTTTTACGTCCCGGAAGGGTAAAGTCGCGGTCTTCGACCGCGGCAGGATAGGTGACCTTGATAAGGCAAGAGAAGTGCTAAAGGAAAAGGACATATCAGTCACTGTAAACCTCCGGATGGGGACCGGAGAGGCAACGGCGTTCACCTGCGACCTGACAGAGGAATACGTGCGCATAAACGCCGGCTATAACTAACATGAAGATTCTGGGAGTCCATATCGGGGTTATTGAAGCTCTTCTGTCATTGAACGCCCTGATGTTCCTAGTCAGGATGCTCGCACCAATACCAACCTTCAGCCTGCTCGCGCTCCAGCCTGCAACTATACTCCAGCAGCCCTGGACGCTGGTGACAAGCATGTTCCTCCACGCCGACTTAACGCACATAATCTTCAACATGTTCGCATTATACTTCTTCGGCAACTACCTCCAGCAGCTTGTAGGCGAGAAAAATCTGCTAAAAGCGTACTTTCTTGGCGGAATCGGAGGCGGCTTATTATTCACCGCCAGTGCGCTCATACTCGGAATCCCGGACCCGGAAACAATAGGCATCGGAGCGTCAGACGGGATATTCGCACTCGCAGGCGCCCTCGCAATCCTGCGGCCCTACATGCGGGTAATGATGATGCCGATCTTCATCCCAATGCCATTGTACATCTCAGTATTCGTATTCATGGTGGCTCTTTCATTCATGCCCGGAGTCGCCTGGCAAGCCCACCTCGGAGGACTCATCGTCGGCGCCATCTTCGGCCTGCTGTGGAAACGGCGCACCGTGGAAATCGTCGGCGTGCAAACACCATACGGCTACCGGTTTTACTAGAATAATGATGGAACAGCTCAAAGCGGTCGTGGAACTCGCAAGGCCGAGGAATACCGTCATATCGTTCTTTGGCGTGCTGACAGGCGCGCTATTAGTCTCAACGTCCGTTGACGCGGCCATAATACTTGCGGCGGCATCGGCAATGCTCGTGCTCGCAGGCGGCAACGCCATAAACGACTACTATGACCTGGATGCAGACAGGATAAACCGGCCGAAACGGCCGATACCATCAGGTAGGATAACAAGAAAGGGTGCTTTGGTAGTCTCAACCGCCCTATTCCTCGCCGGAATCATATTGGGCTGGTTCATAAACATAAACTGCCTGCTCCTCGCGGCAGCCAATACCATTATCCTGGTGGTATACGCCAGACACTCCAAAAAAGCGCTACTGACGTCAAACCTCATGGTCAGCTACCTCACGGCATCAGTCTTCATATATGGGGCGCTCGCCGTGCAACCCACGGAAAACTACAATCCGCTTGGCGCGGGATTGCTGGGGGTATTGACCGCATCCTCGTTCATGATGACGCTCTCAAGGGAGATAATAAAGGACATCGAAGACGTGGAAGGCGACCGACGGATGAAAGCCGAAACGCTGCCCATCGTGATGGGAGAAACCAAAGCCCTTGGAACCGCGGCAACCGCCGGGGCGGCGGCCATGGCCATAAGCATCATGCCGTTCATCATGACAGCCGAGGCCTTCAACAAAGCCGCCTACGCACTATTTATAATCATCGCCAACCTAATTTTTATCTCAGCCTATTTCCAAAAGCCTGAAAAAAGCCAGAAACTTCTGGTGGCAGGAATGGCAATAAGCCTGCTGGCCTTCCTCGCAGGCAGGCTGGCATAAAGACACCATAAAGGCTGCCTTAGCAGCTTAGTAAGTAATGACGCAGCCTCCCCAGCGGGGGACGCTGGCGGAAAAAAACAACAATAAAAATCAACATTCGAATAGCCAGCTGATATCACAGCTGCCTTAGTAGCTCAGTAGGTAGAGCGCGTGCTTGGTAGAACCTTTTTTCTTTCTTTGTGCCGCGTAGCGGCATGCCCAGCTTCGCTGGGCAGAAGAAAGAAAAAACGTTCACGAAAAAAGAAGAAATGCGCCCCTGACGGGGCACATATCCCCGAGGGGGATAGAACGTGAACGTTAGATGGAACAGAAGGCTCCAAAAAGCACGAGGTCCCGAGTTCGATTCTCGGCTAAGGCTAATAGCCGCGGCAGCGGCATTGAGAAAATAAATGGTTCTGCCTGCTTGTGACGCCCCTGCTGGAAGAAGCTGTATGAGGATGTATGAAATTATTCCATACTTTAAAGAGCCTGCATCCAATAGGTATTCATGCCCGTAAAGTCTGCCATGAAGCATATCGCGGACCACATCCACAAGACTATCGAACGTCTTGACGACAAGGAAGTGGACGTGATGGTCGACTCAGTCCAGAAAGCGAACAGGATTTTCATCATGGGCGTCGGCCGCTCGGGGCTTGTTGCGAAGGCATTTGCCATGCGTCTAGTCCATCTGGGGCTTACAGCGCACGTCATCGGGGAGACGACCACACCTTCAATATCCAAGGACGATCTTCTTATAGCAGTTTCGGGCTCAGGAACCACGTCATCAGTGGTAAAATCAGTAGAGATAGCAAAGCATATAGGAACTAAAGTGCTCGCCATAACCTCATACCCGAAATCAGACCTCGGGAATCTGGCGGACCATATCGTGAAGATAGAGGGCCGGACCAAGGTCGATGCGTCGACTGACGAGATTAAGCGGGAGCTTACCGGGGAGCAGCTGACGCCTCTTGGAACATTGTTCGAGGACACAGTATTGATTTTCTTCGACGGCATCGTCGCCAAACTAATGACGAACCTAGGGAAGGGCGAGATGGAGATGAAACGACGCCACGCCAAGCTGGAATGGTTCTATTAGTGAGGCTATAGGTCTCATACACCCACAACGGGCATGATGCCCTTCTGGCATCATACGCATTAAGCAGACTATTTTAATTTGAACCTGAGTATTCCCGCAACGCCGCCCAACGCCGAAAGCTGCCGGCCGGCCTCACCTTCCTCATTAACAAGGTGAAATCTGCCTTTGGCGACCCTGACATCACGCATCAATCCCTCTATCATGCCACGACGGCTGGCAAGCGTCTTGTCCGAAACCAACAGCAAGTCAACAGCTCCAATCAAGACCGCCTTCTCAACCTCGGGCATGCCATACGCAGCCAGGCCGTCATCCCGGCCGATATGCTCCATCAGGCGGTTGACCAGGTTCACATCCTCGGCAGCCCCGAGATTCTCCAAGACGCCCTTCAAGGTCGGCCGCTTGAGGACTTCCATGATGCCGTTCTGGCCCCCGCAACCCGTGTTCTCGACCGCGGCCTTTGAGGCAAGCACGCCGTCCTTCTCACGCAGAAAAGCCATGAAATTATCCTTCTCAAACCCCGGTCCCGCGAGTATAAGAGCCGCAGCCGATTCCTTCTGCATAAGGTTAGTGATGAACTCAAGAACATGCTTGTAGAAATCCTGCTTATGCTTCTCCCGCAAACTCACGTCATACTTGCCCCCAACCTGCGCCGAAAAGTCGTAATACTTAACCCTCGACTGCCCCACCATGCCAAACGCAGCATCGCCGTCATCCAAAGCGACAACCAAAACCTTCGGCCGCAGGGCAGAGCGCACCGCATCGTCCAGAATCGAACGATCGGCCTCGCTCCAAACCTCTTTTTGGATGGACAACACATCCTCCAACTGCACCCCAAGAGAATGATGGCTGCCCAAAGCGACGACGTCCTCAGGCCCCTCAACAATAGTCCCAAGAATCCGCAAACTGTCAGACTCGGCCTGAAAATCAGTCTTCTCAACACTTACTGCAAGCGTGAACGTCCGCCGCTCATCCGAGCCCTCACGGCCGTCCTTAGACTTAACCCTCCGCGTAGTCTTAGCCTTAACCACATCATTCGGCCTGACAATCTGGCTTAGATACCACAAATCATCGGCAGACTCCACAATAAGCTTGACAAAGCCGTGCCGAAAATCACGGGTAAGGACGTTCATAACAGAAAGAATATAGGAATTTGGAATTAAACAAGAGCTAAATAACTGCGTATGGAGTGATATCGCTAGATTAAACGTTTTAGTAGGTAGTAATAATTATTATAAGGGATGAAAAATCAAAGGATGATGGTAATTGCATTTGTCATTGTTTTGTTGGTATTAGTCCTAATCGTTAAGTACTATATTAACCCTGAAAGAGCAAGACAAGAGCAAGCATTAGAGGGTTTGGCAAAAATCGTACTGGCTCTCGAGGACTACAAAAACGACCAGGGGGTATATCCAGCCAATTTAACATTGCTTACACCTCATTACCTCGAATCAATACCTAAAAACCCTTCTGAGAATTATTTGCACTCAACTCTTAATGAAGATTATGCATATCATCCCTACCCTTCTAGTTCCAATGCCACGAACTATGGAATAAGTTTTTGCTTTGGAAGTGATATCATAGGGTGTTTAGTATGTGGTTATCCATATAAAAATGGGGAATATCCAGAAAATGAAAGTGTAGGCTGCCCGGATGCAGGCGTTAAATCAATAAAGGGATACTTGAACTATTAATAGAAGTAGTATCTGCGGGGTCGTAGACCCCGCTATTTTCTTTCTTTTCCGTAAACGCTTTTCTTTCTTTTGAAAAAAGAAAGAAAAGGGTTTGCTCCCGCCGAGACCACGATTAGATGACCGGAAAAAAGGGCAGACTGGTGAAAGGCTATTGTTTTTACTTATTCTTATCTTTTAAAGAATCATGTCCCATCAAGAGGCTATATTGTATAGGAACAAACAAACAGCTTACAGGAACAAACATGACTGCGTGATGTTGCACACTGTAAGCGATAATTTAAGCTATAACAAGGCTGCCGGAGCCAGTGTTTTCAGCATTCCCCTCCCGTGCACGACCAGTTGCCGCTAGCATTCGGACCGCAGCAGCTCCAGCTGCCGTCGGGGCTGCGCATCTGTATTTTAGTCAGGTTTATGGTTAGGTTGCCTTTCGGCGCCAGCGTTATGTCGCCAGCATCAGACTGTATGAGACTCGACTCCTGAAGGCCGACAGCCGCAAGGCAGGCCAAGAGCAAGACTGCCATGAAAACTAACGCCAGCCTCCTCCCACCCATCCTGCTATGTAATCCCGTCATTTCAACACCCCACCGACGAACAAGACCACACATCACTATTATCCGGCCCGCAACAAGTCCAACTGTAATCAGGGCTCATAATCCTAATTTTCGTAACATTCAAGATAAGACGGCCCTGGGGGGCTAAAGTAAGATCGCCGGAACTAGCTTGAATATAGCCCCCTAGAGTGGTTGTCGGCGAGCCGGATCCTGCAAGACTGCTGCTGGAGCTTGAGCTGCTGCTCGAACTTGAACTACTGCTGCTTGAAGTGCTGGTTGTCCCATATCCGTAAAAAGCAGCAATCTTGTCACCGCACACAAGATAGACTTTCCCGTCTACAATAACGGGCTGGTTGTCGCAATCTGCATTGCTGCCGGTTGATATGTTGTACACTATCCCGCACGTCTTATCTAACACAACGAGCGTCCGCCACCCGCCACCGGCAATGAAGAAATACGTCCCATCGGTAACGGACGTTGAATGACTATCCTGGTCCTTGGCTGTCGGTATGCTTACGTTGCATATGTGCTTAAGATTATTGCTGCGGTTGAACAGGTAAAACACGTCCGTAGTCCCGGTCCTATAGCTTGCCAAGTAGTCCCCGGTTATGGCATACCCCTGGTCGTCAACGCCCCAATTTGCGGTGTTGAAATCAGTCCAATTTGCCACTAAATCAAGGGTGGTCCAGTTAAGTCCAAACATGGTCCTTATTGCGGTATTATCGGCGTCCGTGCATTCGCCGTAAATAACGCCGTTTCCGTTGTTTTTGCCTTGATCCAGAGCCATCCAAGACAGCTGGTTGTAGTGGGAACCGCAGTTCAGACCGGGGTTTTTGTCGCTTATACGGTTGTAACCGGTCCTGTTGAAGCTGCTGAACGTGTTCCCTGTCCATGAGGGAGCCACAATCCAAGTTCCATCGCTGGTCGGACTGTCTTCATAGTAGGAGATGTCGTTTATTGAGGCGTTGCTGCTCAGGAAAGCGCCGGTTTCCGCATTCTGGAGCGTGCACTTGCCCATGCTGCCCGCGCACCACACCAGAACGTCATTCAAAACCATGGGGATAGTATAAGCATAGGCGGTGAAACTCACATTCCACGCCAGCGAGCAGTTGTTGACATACCATGACGTCCTCGGATAATTCGGAGTCAAGTAACCATGATAGAACACTCTACCTGCCGCTATCGGGCTTTCGTGCGTTGCAACGTCCACAGTCCGGGTGCAAACCTGGGTGGCGGTCTCGTTAATCCTGTAGACGGTGAAACGATTACTGCCGGAGTACACAACCATGTACGTCACGCCGTCTATGACGTCAACAACAGGGTTAAACTCACCGGGGTCGTAAGAACACGCAGCAGTCCAATTACGCCCGAAATTGCCCAAAGCCACCGATTGCTCATACTGTCCCGACCGGTTGAACCACTTGAACGCCTGCTTCCAACTAACGTTATCACTGCTCCCGCTGTCATAATACGGGTCGATGTTAAACAGATTCTTCTTGTTTAAATCCACTAGGATGTCAATCTTGCCGCTCTTCTGGGCGGGGAGGAACTTAATGCGATACTTTCCGTCGACATCCAATTGAGTGCTAAAATCCTTCCCGATAGCACGCCACCCTCTGCCGCTCTTCTCCTCAACGCCAACGACAACATCATTCCACCGCCGGCATACATTCCCATCAACCAGAAGACAATTCGCCGACCTGACGCCGCAAAGATAGAAAGGCGCATTAGGAACATCCGGCGTGGCCGGAACCCACCCAGTCTCACACACATCATCAACCGTGTCCGGCTTGCCGTAAACATCAACAGTCCAACGAACAGTCTGCTCCTCTTCAAGAGCCCAATCATCAATGCCGGAAACGTTAATAGCGAGCTCCAGAGGGGCATCAAAAACATCCCGCTTGGGGATCCAAACATCAAAAACACAATACGGATCGCACAAAGTATAATTCTGAACAAAAAACTCAAAATCCTTACCGCCATCAACAGCCGACCTAGCGCCCACAAAAGGCCGCCCCTCATGAACCACCGCAGCATCAACAGCCTCAAACACGGCCGGGCTAGTAATAGAAGTGCCAGACAACGTAGATTCAACAACAGTGGTGGAAACAGACGCTAAGGCGGATGCTTCGAGTAGAGTAGTGGTGGGTTCCAAAGTAGACGAAACACCAACAGTCGTAGAAGCTAAAGTAGGAGAGGACTCGGTCAGGGTGGTGGAAACATCATCTAAAGTGGATGACACCGCTAATGTGGTGGTGGGCTCCAAAGTAGACGAAACAACAGCTTCAGTGGTGGAAACCTCGGCTTCAACGGTGGTGGAAACAGAAGCCAAAGACGACGAAACACCATCAGAAACGGAAACATCCGGGCTGATGATAGAATTTATAGTAGACAAAATACCTGAAAAAACCGAATCCAAAGTAGACAAACCCGGCTCCGAAGACGCCGTACTAGACGACGTAACAACATCCTCCGCAACAACGCTAACAGTGTAAAACAACAAAAAACACAAAACAAAAAACAACCCACCAACTTTCAAAATATTTTTGATCACTTACACCACCTCAAATGTTTATATTATCCCAAGTTGCCACATCATTATTATAGTGACTAGTACCACTATCATTATGTTAAACACTATAAATACCTCGCCTATCACAAGCAAGATTTTAATCGTTTTTTCCATTCAATCACCAATATGATTATCTATTGCGCATATAAACAATGTAACTGTTATGTTTTCATCATCTAAGGCTACTGTCTGACCTGGCAGTAGTATAAATCGTTGAGAATAATTGACACGAAATTTTGGATCAGTTGTACTGAATACTTTCGAAGAAGGTTCTTTAGGAGGATTAGTTATATTATTTCTGAAGTATAATTTGACATAACCATATCCAAAATCAAGGAGTGTAGATTCAAGTGTAGTTTTATTATCTTTCAGAGGGTAACTTCCAGTATCTAGGTATAACTGTCTTGACAAGCCATACTCTGTTATATTAATTCTGAAGCTTTCCCCAGTGGGTACTACCCCCTTCCCAGGATTTAATGCAAAAATTCTATGATACCCTAAATACAATATTGCTAAAACAAGAAATGATACCATAGCTCCAAGGAAAATAACTGCACAAAGTCTGATAAATTTTTTTTGGATGTTATGTCCCATTTTTAATGTTAAAATATTAAGCTTTTACGGTCTTATCTCTAGTCCCGCCCAAGTACCAAGGGCGCCATGACGGAGTACCTTGTCTTTCTTCTTCGCTTCGTGTATCCACCTGACTTTTACTCCGCATATTTTGTAGTTGAGTATATTGATTTATAAGCGATTGATATTGATTGAGGTACTTCTCATATAGTTCTTTTTCATCCTTGCTAAGTTTACGTTTATTATAGATTTTTGTATCAGAAATAGATGCAGAAAAAGAAAAAAAGTAAGGGCTTGAAAAATCAGGTGCCGCCACCACTACAAAATACATATTTTTTGACCTGTCAAACCCACTATCCATTTTAGGAGTTATTATCCCGCCACCTATTGAAGTGTATTTTGTTAGAGTACTACAGTCAATGTCTGTGACCAATGCAATCCCTTCTAGGTCGTGTAGGCTATTAGCCTCTGGAGCGTATACGATAGTATATTTTACCCCTCCTGAAGGCGTTCCTAGACCAATAGCAGGGGAATCTGGATTTCCGACTTCAATGTCTCCAGTGTATTCATTATATGCTATGCATATGTTATTACTATCAAGTCCATTTGTAGTTTGGGCACTTGAAGTATATGGGTTTGTAGTTTGGGCACTTT
>JAQTQS010000011.1 GCA_028712125.1 Candidatus Altarchaeota archaeon | reverse complement strand
CCGGCTTCTCGGAAACCTATAAAATAAATGTAAACTCCAGCGTGGACTACGCCTCTACTGACATGACAATCTCATGGTGGATGAACGTCAGCAGCTACGCCAGCCCCGCCCGGCAGAACCCGCTGGGCAAGGCGTACGGCGGAGACGGCACTTTCACAGTCGAAACAACCGGCCTGATAAACTTCTATTTCGGGAGCTCCGGTTTAGATGCCGCTCCCTATACTCCCGACGTCACCACCAATACGGTGACTGCCGGCGTGTGGGAGCACTGGGTAATAACCCGGAACAGGACTGGCAGGTACACCCAATGGTTCAAAAACTCAGTCCCTGAAACCCCCTTGACCTACACATCCACCTACGACCCAGTGCACAGCTCCTACGAACTCACAATAGGGGACAACTACGTCAACCCGCTGAACGGAAGGATAGACGACGTCATGATATTCAGCCGCCTGCTCTCAGACGACGAAATCAAGGCGCTCTACGCGAACCAGAGCAGCCGCTACCTCGCAGCCGAATTCAAAAACCTCGGCGACGGCAACCACACATTCACAGCTTACGCGCAGGACCGGAACGGGAACGTGAATAACACCGGGCAAAGGACGGTCATATTAGGCGGTGACACTACGCCGCCGCTTGTCAACTTCACAGACCCGACGCCATCCAACGGCGCGTCGCAGCCTCAGTCTTCAGTCGCGGTGAACGTGTCCATCGCCGAGAGCAACCTCAGCGAGGTCAGGTGGAACTGGAACGGGGCGAATTATACATTATACAACGATTCGCTCGTCCTCATGATGGGCTTCGACACATTGCCCATTGCGAACTCGTCCGCCGACTATGCCACAACACAGGGCGTCAACAACTGGTATTATTACCGCAGCGCGGCAGGCTCGAACACCTACACTCCGCTCATATACACAGCCGAGAGCGTGTGGGCGGTCGGCAATCCGTATTCCTCCTACGAGTATGCGATTGTGGACAACCAATCCGCCCATCCGGGCGGCGCCACCTACGGGGACACAGTAAGGGCCTGGAACGCCACATTCAACGGCAGCATCTACCTCATCGCAACAATAGCCGACAGGGACCCCGCCTGCTGCGACGGGATAACATTCAAGATAATGAAAAACTCAGGCCAGCTGTACACCGGCGACTATGCGAACGCATTCGCCCGGACTAATATATACGTTGACACGGCCGTGACGGTCGGCGACATGCTATACTTTAGGGTCAACAGACGCACGGAAAATGGAGCTGATAACACCAATACGTCAATCCTCATCTACCGGAGCATCGCCGGGGAAAACGCCACAAGGGCGGCCGATTTAAGCAAGTACGGGAACAAGGGGGGCGTCATCGGAGCCACCTATGTCACGGCAGGGAAATACGGCGGAGCCTACAGCTTCGACGGGATTAACGATTACATCGATTTGGGCGATGTTTTGGACATGGGCACCAACGACATGACAATCTCAGCATGGATTAAGACTGGTTATACCGGGGGTTATCAGGATATTGTAAGCAAATCAAAGGCGGCAGCTCAGAACTACCGCTATGCGACGTGGGTCAACCTCTCCAGCGGATATCCGACAATTTTCATGCAAGGCAATGGTGGGGCGGGGACCGATGTTGAGAGGAGCGGGAACATAAATGTGGCTAATGATGCATGGCATTTCCTGACGTTTGTCTACGACAGGGACGGCAATGCCATGATTTATATCGACGGACTATACAATGCCGGGCAGGCAATATCAACATGGAATGGGCTAGACTTCCAATCCGACAATCCTTTCCGGATAGGCGCGTATACCCAAGCCGACAATGTTGGTGCCCAGAGCTTTTTCAACGGCAGCATTGACGAAGTGCGCGTGTACAACCGGGCGCTTTCCGCGCAGGAAATCTACGAGCTCTACGCATCCAACCTGCAGAAATACAACACTACCCAGTGGTATCTCTACGTCAACCAGAGCCAGAACGCGACAAACGGCCTGAACGATGGTACGTACACCTACCGGGCGTTTGCAAAAGACAGTGCGGGGAACGTGAACCAGACCGAACTGAGGACGGTTTATATCGGCACTTCAGACGTCATCCCGCCATCCGTCCTCTTCGTCGAGCCTACATTGGAAAACAGCAGCGTCACTAACATGGACATAACTCTGAACGTGTCCGCCAGCGACATCAAAAACAACGTCTCTGTGTTCATAGATTTCAACAATTCCCTCGTAGGCTGGTGGAGGATGGACGACGTCAATTCCACCGGCACGGGAGCCAAGGTGGTGGACTACACGGGCCTTCACAATGGGACTGCGGTAGGGGGGGCTATTCAGACGGCTTCAGGCATACTTGGGAAAGCGTATAATTTCGACGGAAGCTGGGATTACATCAGCGTTAAAAACAGCCCCGCCCTGAATACTACCCAAGCCATCACCATCAGCGTATGGGTTAAACCATTGATGCCTGCCGGTGTAGCCGGGACAATAATCGACAAATACTTCTCCACCGGATATACACTAGAAATCGATATAGGTGGGTCTTGGCGGATATGGTATAAGAACGAGACCGGCGGCCAAAACATATTCCAGGTTGGCTATGCCCCTCTTGACAATGAATGGTCGCATTTGGTGGCTGTTATCGACCCGGTAAACAAGAATGTTTCCGGTTATGCCAACGGCGTGCTTAACGGCTCAACAAGATTCCTCGGAAACTCAATTTTACCGGGCTCGGATGATTTGACAATCGGCTCGATGTTCGACATGTCGTATTTCAACGGCTCCATCGACGACGTCTTGATATTCAACCGCAGCCTCACTCCCAGCGAAGTCCTTGCCCTATACGCGAACCAGAGCAGCCGCTACCTTGAGGCAAACTTCACCAACCTCCCGAACGGCGCCCACACTTTCCGCGCCTACTCGCAGGACCGCGCCGGGAACGTGAACGCGACCGAGACAAGGACGGTCATCAAGGACAGCCTGAAACCCTTCATCAACTTCACGTCCCCGACTCCCGCGAACGGTGCCAGCTTGCCAGACAACTATTTCACTGTGAACGTCTCAGCCAACGACTCATTGAGCAGCATCAGCACGTTCATAGACTTCGACAACAGCCTGATTTCCTGGTGGAGGATGGACGAGAACAACCGCACTCACATATTCGACTACATGGGCAGGAACAACGGAACGGTCGTCGCCGCCGCCCATGAAACATCGGGTTACTTCGGCAAGGGGTTCGCCTTCGACGGCCACTACGATGAAATCAACATCAATTCGTCCAACGGATTGAAGCCGTCTTCCAACCTGTCTTGGGGCGCGTGGGTGCTACCCCAAATCGGGGGGACATCCAGCGGGGACTACAATGGCGTATTTACAATGTATAATCATGATGCGGACAATGGTTACATCATATTCGTGCAGGAGATGGGGGATGACAGGGGCACATGCTACATAGGGGACGGCACGGGTGTGTCCGTTCACACGTCCTCTGCCCTCTCGCTGGGCGCATGGCATCACATAATGTGCACCTACAACGGCACACTGCTCCAAATATACCTGGACGGCGTAAAGCAGGGGTCAGGCACGGCAACAACAAAGAGCATCACGTATTCTGCAAACAGTCCTGCGTTAGGCAGGTTCTACACGGACCAAGCGGGCAACTTCCTGTTCAACGGCACCATAGACGACGTTATGATGTTCAACCGCAGCCTGACAGATGGTGAGATACTAGCGTTGTATGCGAACCAGAGCAGCCGCTTCCTGATAGTCAACTTCACCAACCTCTCGTCCAGCAGCCACACCTTCCGGGCATACGCGCAGGACAGGGCCGGCAACGTGAACTACACTGAGCAGAGTACTGTGACGGTCGCCGGCGGCGTTGACATCACGCCGCCCAGCGTGAGTTACGTCCCGCCCACGCCCTCCAGCGGAGGCTCCGTTTTCAACACCTACCTTACCGTCAACGTGAGCGCGAACGACGCGGCAAACAACATCACAACCTTCATAGACTTCGACAATTCCCTTATAAGCTGGTGGAGGATGGACGACGTCAACCAGACCGGCTACGGGGCGCTGGTGGTCGACTATATGAGACGGTACAACGGCACGGCAGTAAGCCAAGCATGGCCGAACTATAACTACGGGTTTTTTGGGAATGGAACCGCCTTTGACGGGACAGGAGACAGCATCAACATTGGAAACGTCCTGAACATGACGGGCAGTGACTTTACGCTGTCATTGTGGTTTAATGTGACTCCTGTGAACATAACAAGCATCTCCGCCGGGCCCTCCCACACATGCGCCGTCGTATCGTCCGGCACGGCCTACTGCTGGGGCCAAAACACATACGGCCAGCTTGGCGACGGCACCACCACTGATGAGGACATACCCACGCGCGTTTCCGGAAATTTAAATTTCTCGTCCATCTATGTCGGGGACTTCCACACGTGCGGCATACTCGTGAACAGCACGGCCTACTGCTGGGGCCGCAACAACAACTACCAGCTTGGCGACGGCACTGCAACGACCCGGTACACCCCGACCAACATTTCAGGCGGCTATAACTATTCGTCATTAGCCCTGGGATTATACCACACTTGCGGCGTGCTGACGAACAGCACAGCCTACTGCTGGGGGTATAACGCGTACAAACAGATAGGCGACAGCACCACCACGACTAGGTACACTCCGACGAACGTTTCCGGCAGCTATAATTTCTCAACAATCTCAGCCGGCTATTACCACACGTGCGGCGTGCTGACGAACAGCACTGCCTACTGCTGGGGCTATAACGGCTACGGCCAGCTTGGCGACGGCACTGTCCAAAACAGGACCACTCCGACCAACATCTCCTACGACCTTAACTTCTCGTCAATCTCCCTAGGATTATACCACACGTGCGGCGTGCTGACGAACAGCACTGCCTTCTGCTGGGGGTATAACAACTACGGCCAGCTTGGCGAGGCCACAACGACGAACCGGTACAAGCCGTACAACATATCCGGCTATAGATTCTCTTCGGTTTACGCCGGAGACTACCACAATTGCGGCATATTGGAAAACAAGACCACATACTGCTGGGGTTACGACTTCTACGGCGAGCTTGGCGACAACGACACCGGCAGCAAGGGCATTCCGACCAAGATTCCGAAATACTACAACTTCACCGCACTTGCCGGCGGAGGGTGGCACACATGCGGTATCATCGCGAACGGCAGCGCCTACTGCTGGGGCTTTAATCCCTACGGCCAGATTGGCGACGGCACTCATTCATTCAAGTACGTTCCGATGATGATAATCAGCGGCTATAACTTCACAAACATCTCCATAGGATTCTACCACTCCTGCGGCATCATCGCGAACGGCAGCGCCTACTGCTGGGGCTACAACCTCTACGGCCAGCTTGGCGACGGAAGCCGTACGAACAGCAACATGCCGTCGGCCGTTTCAGGCGGCTATAACTTCTCATCAATTTCTGTCACGTATTACCACACGTGCGGAGTACTCGTGAACGGCACCGGCTACTGCTGGGGCTATAACGGCTACTACCAGCTTGGCGACGGTTCTACAACTGCGAGGTACACTCCGACGAACATATCTGGCGGCTATAACTACTCCATAATCTCGGTGGGGTATTCCCACACGTGCGGGGTCCTTGTGAACGGCACCGGCTACTGCTGGGGGCGCAACAATTACTACCAAGTGGGCGACGGCACCGTCACTGACAGGCGCACTCCGACCAACATATCCGGCAACTACCTCTATTCGACAATCTCAGCAGGAACCTACCACAATTGCGGAATCCTCGCGAACGGCACGACCTACTGCTGGGGCTATAACAACTACTACCAGTGCGGTGTCGGCGACGGCGTTACTACGAGCAAATACACTCCGACCAACGTATCCGGCAACTATAACTTCTCGTCAATATCCCTCGGAGGTTCCTACTCATGCGGCGTGCTGACGAACAGCACGGCCTACTGCTGGGGCTATAACAACGTCTACCAGCTTGGCGACGGGACCAACACGAACCGGCCCACTCCGACAAACATCTCCGGCAAATATAACTATTCCTCAATATACACCGGGTATTCCCACACGTGCGGCATACTCACGAACGGCACCACCTACTGCTGGGGCTATAACAACAACTTCCAGATTGGGGTCGGCGACGGCGTTACAACAAGCAAGTACACTCCGACCAACATATCCGGCGGCTACAACTACAAGATAATCAACCCCGGGTACTACCACACATGCGGCGTCCTGTATAATGGCACAATGTACTGCTGGGGCTGGAACGGATACGGTCAGGCCGCCAACGGCGGGAATGACGCATTGGTGCCGACACCATTCGTGAAGGGGGTGCTGGCCGGCAAAGTTGGCAATTACAAGGCGGTTTCGCTGTCCGACGGGTCGGTCGGTTCAGTATTGTACAGCCAAGATATGGCATACAATCCCGGCGGAGGATGGCACAACTTAGCCCTCGCCTACAACGGCACGCTAACAATGTACGTCGACTCGAGAAACGTCTACAACCTGAACTATTACATACCATTGACGCTCACCAACTTCAACTTCACGATAGGAAAGGGAGTAGCCGGAGTCATAGACGATGTCATGCTCTACAACCGCAGCCTGACGGCAGGTGAGATAGCCGCATTGTACGCGAACCAGAGCAGCCGCTATTTGGCATCCAACTTCACGAATTTAGCCGATGGCAGCTACACATTCAGGGCGTATGCGCAGGACCGTGCGGGGAACGTTAATTATGAAGATAGGACGGTGGTGGTTGTGTCGTCAAGCAGCAGCAGCAGCAGCTCGAGCAGCAGCAGCAGCAGCTATGCCCTGGTTGCGACCACCACAACCATTCCGCACTTACCAAAGGTCATCCTCCTAACACCAGCAGACGACTCCATAACCTCAAACAAGGTCACATTCACCGTCAACGCCACCGACGATGACAACCTGGCCCAAAACGTCACGCTCTACGCCACATGGAACAACAGCGTATGGAAGAGAATCCAGGTCAACACGACGACCGGCAACGGAACCCGCTCGTTCACAAACATCAGCGTCGGGAACGGCACATGGGTGTGGAGCGCGCTCGCCTGCGACGAGGACAACAACTGCAACACAACCGACGCCAACTTCACGCTACAGGCAAACCGCGGCCCGTCTGTCGGAACGGTGGACTGCTCTCCAGACCCGCTAACATACGTCTCCCAGCCGAATCCCGGCGACAACTACGCGGAAGTATTATGCCAGGCCGACGTCGAAGACCTTGAAGGGTGCGCCAGCATCAACTACGCATGGGGCAAGGTCTGGCACCACGGCCTCTCCAGCGAAGGCGCTGCCGACGCCAACACCACCCACTATACCAACACCAGCTGCTATACGGACTGCTTAGTGACGACCGGGACAGTCTACTGCCGGTTCCGCCTGAAATACTCCGCCAACCCCGGCGGGTGGAACGCATGGATTAACGCTACCGACAACTACGGCATGAGCAACCGGTCGCTCTCGGCAGATGACATCTTCACAAACCCGGCTTACACGACATCCATCAACGTGACTCCCGCGTTGGGGGCAGGCCAATCCGGCCAGGCAGTCTTCCTCAACACGTCCGGGGGGACCATCCTGGGCATAGGCGCCCAATCAAGCGCCTTGAACATCTCCATCATCAGCTACTCAAACAAGCCTATCGACCTAAAAGTCTCCGGAACCGACTTCAACTGCACGCTTGGCACCGCGGCCGTAGGCAGCATCCGCTACGACAACATACCCAACAGGGGATACTCCAGCATGTGCCCCCTCACAACCAACGCCGATACTGACCCGTGCTCCTACCTCAAGACGGACTTCAACCTCCTCAACGCCACCGAAGCCGGTCCCAACAGCAAGTCCGCTTACTTCATGCTCCAAGTGCCGTCAGGCATAGGCGGCTCGTGCACGTCATCGCTATCCCTTACTCCCATAGCCAGCTAAAAAATGAAAACCACAAGTCCAGCAATAACAGCGCTAATAATCATGTTAATGTCCGTTACGTCGTGCGCCATCAGCTTTGACGTCAGCAAGTCACAGCTCGACTATAAATCCATCACCCCCGGAAGCCAAGTCATGCTAAACGTCTCGCTCTACATCCGAAGCGAGAAGGACACCGTTTGCACAGTCGATGTGGATGAAAATCTGAAAGACTGGATTATCCCCAACAGGAATCCGGTGACGCTAGCCCCCTACACCGACACGCCAATCATCCTAATCCTAAGCGTGCCAAGAAACGCAACCCACAAGACATACACCGGGAAAATCCATTTCATCATAGGCGAAACATCCCAAGGAAGCGGCATGGGCCTCAACATCGGCCTCAGGATACCGGTTGACGTGGTCTTCGACGTCGTCTCCAACATTACTGAAGTAGTGTACAACAACACACTGCCCCGGGTCGTCCCCACAGAAAACGGCATCACAATCAACTTTGACGAATCCAACGGCGGCAGCAGGGTATTGACTCTCGATTATGCCGTTAGCCTGCACAGTCCAAGCGGCGTCATTGCGCAGTCCAACAGCCAGTACAGCATCAGGCCCTACTCCAAGCATGCGTTTTCAATGGACCTTGACACGAAAAACATCCCCTCCGGCACATACACCCTCGCGTTGCTCATCACCTCCAAAGGGGTGCAATACGCGGAATACAGCCAAGAGGTAACCATTGGCAGTCAGGCCGTTATTACTACGATTCCAACCACTGAAATTCCAACCACGTTAGCCGAGGAATCGACAACAACAATCCCCCAAGTCGCCCCTACTGCCGAAAATCAGCCAGATACTCTCCCATACGCCTACATAACAGTGGGCGCTGCCATACTAATCCTCGCGGCAGGCATCCTAATGCTTCTCAGGCGCGCCCCCAAGAGCCCCGGCGTCTGACGAACCAGTCGCAGCACCGGACGCACCAGCCTTAACAGGCGGCCTCGCAGCGGGCGCCCTAGCCTTCCTGCTAGGACGCGGCCTCTCACGGACAATCTCCCGGCCGAAGCCGCCCTTCTTGCCGCTCTGCGTCGCAACCGACAACCCCCTGCCGGCAAAGCCCCTCCACCATACCCGCGCCTTCGGTTGCGTGACAATAATAACAGCCACGATAAGAAGCAGCACTATCAGAGCCTGAACCTCCGGATTGGACAATTCCTTCCCAATGTCAAAGGCTGGACCTTCCGCCTTCTTGCCCAGCATCGCAGTAGAACGGTTCAAAATGTCCTCCGCTTCCTTAAGCCTTGCCGAATCACCCGTCTTCAAAAAAATATCCCTCGCCTTCAGGGCATAATCGTTCGCGCTGATGAAGTCGGTGGCGGTATAATACTTCTTCGCCTGCGCAAGATACGTATTGGCCTCGCTCGAAAGCTTCGTCTCCCTGATAATAGCGTTCGCCATGGCCACGCAATCGGTGATGTTCCTTTGCATGCACAAGTCACGCACCTTGACGGCAAGGTCGTTCGCCTTCTCTGGCTGGCTCATGTTGATGAGCATGGTTACGTTGCGCATGTAAAGCTCGCTTCGTATCACGTCCATGCGATAAGCCCTCTCGCCAAGCGAGACGTTGGAATCCCTGTACGACTTCTCCACCAAGTCCATATTGCCCAATATCATGTCGCCTGAAGTACGGTTAAGCTCATAATCCAAGAAAATTTCGCCCAGCATCTTCTTTGCGGCCTGCAAGCCATTAACCCTCTCCACGAGCATCATCGAAAGCGAAACCATCGAAGAATCGATTGAAACTGTTGACATGTTCTTAGCATCCTCGGCAAAGACAAGGGCTTCGTCAAAACGCTCCAAACTAATCATCTCCTCGGCCTTCCCGAAAGAATACCTCGACCTTGCAATCGGCAGAAGGTCGTTGCACTCGCTCTTCATTGACTTTCTCGACTCAAAATAAATCATGTTAGCAATCTCAATCTCCTCAACCGCAAGCCCATAGTCCTTCAGCTCATAATAATAACCGGCATTCATGCAATGCTCCTTTGCGGAAACGTCCAAAAAAAACATATTGACCTCGTCCACCCCCTTTGAATAATTAACCCTCTCAAAAATCTCAAGGGCCTTCACTCCGTAATTCGTCGCATTGTCAAAATCCAGGTTGTCCATAAAACCAAGGGCAGTCGCATAATAAGCCAGACCCTGCGACTTCAAAACAGAAGTCCTGCTCTGCATGCCATAGACGACTCCGTCGGTCGTAGCGGCGACCATCTCAGCATAATCATCCCTGTTAACGTCGCTCACCAGCGGCGAGGCAAAAATCCTGCCACCAAAATGGTGCGACCACAAGCTATAACCCGAATAGTTCACGATATAAAGCATGCCCTCGTCATTGCCAAAGACAATGCTCACATCCGAAACATTCCAACTGAATGCCGCAATCACGGGCGAACTCTTGACCGGCCTGCTGGTAGTCACCCTGAAAAGCCGGGTGTCATTACCATCGTGCCCGAGGACATATAGATTGCCGTCATCGCATCCGATGGCAACCTCATCCCCGTTGTCGTCATTACGGTCGATATCACCGACAGCAGGCGTCGAAAAAACAGACTCGCTGCAATTCAGAATAGCAATACCTTCAAGCACCTCCAGCTCCCTAGAATGATTCATCCAATAAAGCCTGCTATGCTTGCTGGAAATAACGTCTTCATTAACGCCCACCATAGTACGGGTAAGGTCATACACTCTACCCTCCTCAGTCCCTACAAAAATATGGCCCCCCTCAACAACTGGCGCCGTCGTGACCTGATACTCCGCAGAACTCAAGATAATCTTAAAAGGAATGAAAGACAAGACCACAACCAAGTCCTCCGTACTAAACACGACATCCCCAAAGGCGTTACTGTCAAAATCCACAAAAGACGGAGTATACACAATAGGCCCGCCAAACCAATACTTCCAAAACAGCGTGCCGTCATCATGCAACACATACAAAAATCCGTCCCTAGAACCAAAGATGACGCCCGGCCGCGGGCCATAGGTTATGTTACCTAGCATGGGCGACGCAATAACGCCCCCGCCAGTCTTAAAGCTCCACAAAAGAGTCCCGTCATGCTCCAGCGCATAAACGCTCCCGTCCTCAGACCCGACGAGCACCTGCAATGTCGTATTTCCATGCAGCAGTCCCACAAACGGCGCAGACCGGACAGGACCGCCGGTCTGAAAACTCCACAACAGACTGCCGTTGTGGCTCAAGGCATAGAGCCTCCCGTCATCACATCCGAAGAATATCTCCTCCTTCCCGTCTCCGTCAGCGTCGGCGGATACCGGCGATGACAATATGGCTCCTCCTGCAGTAAAATTCCAAGCAACGGAGATATCCATCGACGGGAGCATGGAAAACGACCGGCTGACCCCCGTATGCCCCGGGTCGCCATGAAACTCGCGCCAATCGGCAGCAGCAGACCAGGCATTCAAGCACAAGGCACACGCTAATAAAACCAGCACCCTACATCTGCACCGGCAGCCAATACTGTCCATACACAGCCACCTAGTCAAAAACCAGCCACCGCTACCATTATCCCTTTATATATAAACATACTAATTAAACTACCTATAAAACCACACCTGCCAAGCCAAAAACAAAAAAGGCCAAAATACAAAAACCCCACACCCGCCACTTAAATAACACAAACTACCAACAACTAACCAACAAACCAACCCGCCAAAACCGAAACAAACACCACAATGGAACTCAACAAAAAAACAATAGCAGCGCTACTCCTCCTAGCAGTCCTCCTGGCCGCCGCGGTCGCCTACATCCTCACAATACCCAAAGAAAAAATATACGTGGACTACACCCGCGAAATCCCGGAAGAATACGCATTCAAAATAAAAGCAGGACAACTCGTCAAACTAGGGGAAATACCCTACCGCCAGGACATGAAGACCGCAATACTCCGAAGACTCGGCCTGGCCGAAGACACGCTCCCGGAAGGCAGGCCGTTCAACATCCACGTCACGCTAAAACCCGGGAACTACAACACCACGCTCATCGGCTTCGAATACTCCAACAAGATATTCACCGAACTACGGCCTGAAAACATGGCGCAATACCCCCTGATATTCACCTACAAAAGCCCGGGAGGCGACGAAAAAACCGTCAAACGCTACCTGCTAAACGCCACAAACCCCGAGATAGACATGGTCGGCATAGCCAATGAAATCACTGTCACGGAGAGAGCGCCCCGAAGCATAAGGGAGACCATGCGAATCACGCTGCACAACGCGACATACGACACCGAAAACCCGGTTGAAACCGTAAACCACCGCATAACAGTCTGCTCTAAAAACGGATGCTAGTAGAGTATTTATAGCCACCCGCAAATAATTAAAAAAAGAATGAACAAAAAAACTGCAATCTCGGCTGCAATAATAACAATAGCATTAATCCTCTCGCAAGACGCACTCGCAATCGGCATATCCCCCGGCAGCGCGACGTTCGACAACATGATGCGCGGCGGCTACGGCGAACAGACGCTGGGCCTGTCCAACGCCGGAGACAACGACCTCGTGATAATCGCAAACCTCGACGGCCAGGCAAAATCATGGATTACAATCGAGCCAGCCCTCGTGAATGCTACGCTCCCAAAGAGGGGGACGCTATTATTCAAAATAAAGGTAATGCTGCCGCCATCAGTCAGCACCGGCACATACAACGCAACACTACAGCTATCAACATTAAACCTTGAAGACTTCACAAGCGGAAGCTCAGGCGCAAAAGTCATGCCCGGCCTCTCAGTCCCGATAAAAATAATCGTTTCCGGACAGGAGCTAATAGACTACGAAATACAAGGCTTCACGGTCGGAGACACTGAAAAAGACGAGCCGATTAAGTACGCAATCATAGTCAACAACAAGGGCAACGTCCAGGTGACCCCAAACATAACCATCGAAGTCCTCAACGCGGACAAGAGCAGGACGTTCTTCACCGAAGAGGTGCCGAAAACCGCAATACTCCCATCAACAAAGCAGACAATAGAAGGCAGCATAGATTCCGAAGGCATGAAAATCGGGCGCTACTGGCTTCGTGCGACTGCATACCTGCGCGACAGGACACTGCCAAAAAAGGAAATCGACTTCAACATCGTGGCAGTCGGCGCCATATCGCTTAGCGGCGAATTCACCGAGCTGATAATACCAAAGACGGCATCTCCCGGAGACAAGGTCAGGGTGACCGCCTACCTGCAAAACACCTGCGATAAGGTGCTCGACGCCCAGTCGTCCTGCGAAGTCCTGAGCGGAGGAAAGATAGTGGACAACCTAGAAAGCAAGGAGCTTCGCGTCGAACCCGGCGCAGTCGGAGAACTCGCATCCTACTTCACCGTGCCGTCAGGAGGAGGCGAATACCAGTTCAAATGCCTCATCAACTACCAGAGCAAGCAAACCGAAACCCGCGAAGCCACCCTCACGGCATCCGGCGTAAGCAGCCAGGGCGGCGCAAGCAACATCCTGCTCTATGGAGTAATCGGGCTGGTCGTAATAGTAATACTCTACCTGCTATACTCGCGCACAAGACGCCGGTAAGACAATGCCTGTAAGACAAGCCGAAAAAGACCAGCGCATTCTGACAAAAATCCGGCACCGCGCCCCAAGGCACATGATGCCCATTCCAAAAATATTCACGCAACCAACCTCTCGTTCATGGCGTTCAGCCTCACCCTGATACCAAATAACAATAATAAAGTGTGGCATGCCGACAGTATCACGACCGGATACAGCTCGTAGTAATCCCTAAGCTCGTCAATAAACCCGAAAGCTAGATTAAGATACAACAGGGCAGCGATGACCCAAAGACCGTTCTTTAGAAACGAAGGCTTAGCCTGCCAGCGGTAAAAAACAAAAAAAGCCGCAGGCAGCGCATAAAGAACCAGCCGTGGGATAACGGCACCCAAAACGCCAATGTTACGGTTCAGCTCAAACCAGACAAAATGCCCCTCGTTGCCTGCAAACACCAGAAACAATGCAGCCTTCACAGTCGAAAACGCCAATATCTGGAATGCGAGAAGCTTATTAAACAAAGCTCTTCCCATCCTCTTCCCTCCGAAAAAATGCGCAAAGAAAAGCAGCGTAACAAGAATCGTCGTCTCCTTGTTCAGACAGGATGCGACAAACACGAATATAAACCAAAGCCATCTGCCGTTCACCATCAGTGCAAGCAGTAACGTGAAGAAGAAAAGCGCTGGAAAATCATACAGATAGCTTCCATAGCAGAAAAAAATCGGAAGCATGCAGATAGAGAAAATAGTCACGCCATCAACGAAAAAAGCCGGCAGCTCAAAGACGCTCCTCACAAGATACCGCAACGCAAGGACAAACCCGACCAAAGACAGATACGCCAGCAAACACGCCACCAGGTACTCAACCAATAAATCCTCCTCCCAGGACACGTAAACAAAAAAATCCCGCAAAACGCATTCGCTCTGCAAGGAATCCAAAACCGAGATTCCAACTCCCTGCGCAAGTACCGCCGCCACCGCCCGCACAACTAGCGGGACCAGAATCCTATACGCAAAAGGCTTGCTGGCAGAGCCGTCAACGTAATCAGCAAACATTGCAATGGGATTCGAATTTAAACCCGGCGTTTGAATGAACGATAAAAATACGAACAGAGTCAGCAGAATGCAGACGCACCAGAAAACCACCCTATAATAGAAAATTGTGTTGGAGCGCTCCCCCATATATGACATTAAGTGCAACAGTAAAAAAGGCAATAATCAAAACCAAACAAACGGCTATCCCTAAACCCACGGCGACATCATCGAGAACCTGCTTAAATCACCACCCAAAACCAGCAATATCCTCCTGCCGAACGGTTCCCTAAAAGTGAACAGCATTCTAGTCACACCACCACCAGACGCCTCAAGGACACTGACCGAAAACAAATCCATCTCCACCACGTCGCCAGCAGCCAAAGACCTGCTCCTGAAATCAGGCCGGTTCTCCCTGAAAAGCGGCTCAGAGACCACTTCAATCGCACTGCCGTTAATCCAACTGGCCGAAAAACCGCCCCTATCCCTGCTCGCAGTCAGAATACGCACTGAAAAAACACGGCCCGGATAGGCCGAACGCAGCATATCCTCTAGGAACACGGAACAGGTATAGTCGTCGACGTAATTCAGGATGAAAACGTTACTACCCTCCTGCAGAGCGGCATCGTCGACCGCAAGGCGAAAACGCGAAATCATGAACTCTGGGCACGTATGCCTGGAAAAAACCGCGTTCTCGTCAATTAAAGTAACAGAGTAATGCAAAATCAGCAGGGCCAGCAGAATTTTGGCAACGGCGTTCGCATGGGGAATGCGCAAAGACCCAAACGCGCCAAAGGCGAGCGCCAGCATCCCTGCAAAACCGACCGACGGAAGGTATAAAAACCGCTCGCTCATGTACATGACAGACGCAGGAAGATAAGTGATAAAACCCAAAGCCGCCATAAAGACCAGCCGCCTGGAGAGCGCACTAACCCCCCGGAAAACCACAGCAAGGCAAAGCAAAAACAGGGCCATAAAAAACAAATGGGGCGCATAATCCGAAAGCAGAACACGCATAAAACGCAAGTCATCAGTGAAAAAAGGAACCGTATGAAGGCCCGAAACCAGATTAAACAGATACAACAAGACCATGGCCAAGAGATGCAAAGCGAAGCCCGGCATGGACGGGGTGTAAAAATAAGGATACACGACGCCGCCGAACAAAAAATCCCCGACCGCGATAAACCTCAAAAAACAATAAAAAACGAAAACCGCGGCATAACACGCATAACGCCCCCACGCCGGACGGCCCAAAGATGCCTTCGTTTGCCCTGAAAAAACAATGTCATAAGCAAATAGCACCGGCAAAAGAGTTGCCGAATTCTCCTTAGCCAAAAGTGATACGAAGAAAGCGGCCAGGGAAAGAGCGAAAAACCATCTCCGCTCTCTATGCTTTATGTAAAGGACAAACGCCAGAAGCCAGAAAAAGGCGGCCAAGGAATCCGTCCTGCCGGGTATATACCATATGGCCTCGCCGTGGACCGGGTGCACGGCAAAAAGAAGGCTTCCAACCAGCGCAATATTCTCGTCCCCTAGAAGCCGGACGAACAGGAAATAAACCAATATTGAGCACAATATATGGGCAGCGACGGTTGTAAGGGCATAGCCGCGGGCGTTGAAGCCCCACAGCGCGTAATCAAAAACATACGATATTATAACAATGGGGCGGAAGAACAAGACATCATCATTCGGCTGATACCACCACAGGCTGCTCCATGAATTGTTTAATACGCAGATGCTATGGGCGTTCAGACCGCCCGACATCAGGTTTTCGACCTGTCTTACGTACCGGAAGTCGTCCGGGGAGAAGCTCACACTGCCAAAGACCGGGTAACAGCATAAAAAGGCGATAAAAAAAACAAGAATGACGTTCCTTAAAGCCGTACTCATATCAAATCGACCAACATATATTGGCAATATGAAAAAATAAGCCTAAAGACAATGTCATGTCCTAACTAGGCCCAATTCCTCAAAATGTTAAAAGTATCACCCGGCAATATGACAAAGAGGATGCTCGCGGATTATTTTACAAATCGCAGCATGCATGAAAACAAGAAGCTTTTTATATGGTTCTAACCAAATACATATTGTATAAAAATTTTATTGATAAAAAAATAATATAAAAATATCTTGGAACCATAAAAATGAAAGATAAATACCTCTTGATGGGAATAGCAGCTTCGGTTATGGTGTTGATACTGGCACTGTCGCTGACGCTGCCAACGGAAACGCAAGCGCAAGAGTCAGCGGTTATGAACTTCACGGTCGCGAACGTCGCTCCCTTCATAACACAAGTAACCTGCGACACCATAAACCCTCTGCAGGAAGGACAAGATTACAATGCTTGGTGCTTTGCAGAGATAACGGACCTTAACGGATGGCAGGATGTCGCCGGGTGCAACGGAACGCTATTCAAAGCCTCCGCGTTGCAGTTTGCCGCACCAAACTATAATGTCAGGTACGTCAACACCACCTGCACACTATCCGGAGGCACCGGCATGACAGTGGACTGCAACTGCACGTTCTTCATGAAATACTACGCAGACGGCAATGTAATTTGGACGGGTAACTTAACCGCCCGCGACACGTCATCCTTTTCATGGAACACAAGCAACATGACACGGAGCGGCGGCAAGCTCGATGAACTCTTGGCACTCGACCTGACCCGAAACTCAGTCATATTAGGAAGCCTGCAGCTCGGCACAACGACATCATTCAACGCAGGCAACTTCACACGCGCCAACAACACCGGAAACGTAAACCAGACCCTGCAAGTAGACTCCGTAGGCACTGTAATGGATTGCGTGCCCTCACCAGCCGATGTGCCAGTAGGCAACATCATGTATAACGTATCGCTCGGCGCCCCAAGCGGAGCGGCACTCGCGGACGCCGCAGCCACAGTCGAAGGGGCATGGTTCAGAAACCGCCAAGTGGGAACACCCGGAACCGTTGAAAACCGCACCATATACTGGGCAGTAACCGTTCCCACAGGGATAAACGGGACATGTTCGATAACAATCCAGGAAGCCGCAATAGCAGGATCACTCACATAAAAAGCCGCTAAGACAAAAAAGAAAAAATGAAAAACAACAAAAAACTAATCCTGACTGTATCAATGGTAGGAATCCTGCTGATGCTGACCAACGCATCAGCCATCGGCGTCTCCCCCGGAACAATAGCCTTCAACAACATGGTCCGCGGCGGATACGGTGAAAAAACCCTCGGCATAAGCACGGCCGGAAACGAAGACCTGACCATAAAACTAGAAGCAGCAGGTGACACAAAAGACTGGATAACCTTCGACCCAACAGGCCAGATAACCGTCCCTAAAAAATCAGCAAAGTTGGTGACTGTTAAAATAGCCGTGCCCAACACAGCCCGCAACGGCCAGTACGAGGGAACAATAATCATCTCGACGCTCCTTGAAGGGGCTGACAACTCCGGCCAGTCCGGTGCAAGGTTCATGCCGGGTATAATCGTGAAAGTACAGCTCGCGGTCACAGGGGAGCAGGTGGAAGGCTACGAAGTCAAGTCCGTATCCGTTAAAGACACAGAGCAGAACTACCCCGTAGAATTCGTCGTGAACGTCGAGAACACAGGGAACGTCATCACCACGCCTAAACTGCACTTCGAAATACTCAACAGCGAGCGCAAGGAAATCGGAAAGACGATGGACTACTCCGAGACGCAGATAATGCCCACAACCACAAAGCAGTTCACAATAAAGATGCCTACAAAGGGCATGGAAACCGGCGCATACTACGCGAAGATGACGTCAAACTTCGGCGACGAGCAGACACTGTTCTTCCAGATACTCGCCCCCGGAACGCTCGCCATACGCGGAAGCATCGCGCAACTGTCACTCAATAAAATATGGGTCAAACCCCAAGAAACCGTCAAAATCGAGGCGACCTTCACCAACGAAGGCGAAGTCTTCATCGACAGCGCAAAAATCAAGGGCGAAGCCTACCTCATAGACCCGACCTACGGCACAAAGGAACTTGTCGGGACCTTTGAAGGCGACTCCATGACAGTGCCCATCGGCCAGGAAGTATCCCTGACCAGCTACTTCACACCCGCCAAGTCCGGAAGATACTCCATCGAGGGCATAGTAGTCTACAGTGGAAAGCGCACGGACGTTAAGACGACAGTCCTTAACGTGCTCGAAGAGCCCAAGAGCTACACACTCTACTACCTCGCAATCGGTCTGTTCGTGATACTAGTGGTCTTCTACCTGACGCGCATGACCGAAGACGGCAGGACAAGGCGTTTCAAGAAGATGTGGGGCGACTACCTAAGCCTTAAATAATCCTCCTACAGCATAAAAACCCCCAAAATGGAAAGAGTCAAAACCGGCATACCTGGCGTTGATGAAATATTAAACGGAGGCTTCGTAAAGGGCAATGTAATAATCATTTCCGGCTCTCCGGGAATAGGGAAAAGCAACTTTGCGATGCAGTACCTCTACAACGGCGCGGCCATGTACGGCGAGGCCGGCGTATATGTCACTGTCGAGGATGTGCCGGAGAAGATTAGGGAATACGCCCGTGACTTTGGATGGGACTTCGAGAAGTACGAGAAGGAGGGGAAGCTGTCCATCGTCGCGCAGCCAATTTACTCCGACGAGGAGAAGGAGAAGCGGAAGGAGAAGGAGCGTGCGCTTAAGGGCGATGCAAAGAGGGAGACTCTCGTTGAAACCATCAAGCGAACGAACGCGAAACGTGTCGTCCTCGACTCTGTGACTCTCTTCAAGTACCTTTTCAAGGATGACATGTCACGCCGCATCAACCTCCTGAACTTCATAAACATGGTGAAGGAGATGGGGTGCACCACCCTGATGGTGGCAGAGCAGCATGAGTCCACGCCCAACATCATGTATACCGACGAGCATTTCCTTGCTGACGGGCTTGTAGTCCTGTTCTGGCTCCAGCACAAGGATAGGCAGGAGCGCTGCTTCCGCGTAATCAAGATGCGCGGGTCTTCAGTCAACCCGAGCATACGCCCGATGGACATACTGGAGACCGGGATTGTGGTCTATCCGACGCAGGTTCCACTGTCTCTCGAGTAAAGGCGATATGCATACAAAACGCCCTCTTTTCATTCATTAATGCGCATGCTGGAATGTGTAATCCGGATCGTTACGGGTTCATTACAGGGCCGGAAGCATCGGATATTTATATGATTCGGTTCACATATTCTAATCGATTCATCTTCACTTAAATTGGCTGACAGCACTGGAAACATACTGGTATTGGTTGTCCCTGAAGATAATTATTCCAAGAACCTTGTGGATTTGGCGAAAAGCCTTTCCGAAAAGTACAAGACGTTGTGCTACGTCTCATTGAACCGTCCTTGCAAGTCTGTGATGCAGATGCTCACGGCCGCCGGCGTCGACTTGACGCGTTTTTATTTCATGGACGCAATCACGAAGACCGCCAGGGTGCCTGAGCCCATGAGCAACGTCACCTATATCTCGTCTCCCGGGGCTTTGACCGAGATAAGCCTTGCAGTCGCCAATTTCTTCAATGTCAACCATGCCGACTGTTTCATCTTCGATTCGCTCTCGACGCTTTCAGTCCATGAGAGCGAGACGGTTATCGCGAAATTCGTGCATTTCCTGATGGCCAAGCTCAAGATTGTCGGCTGCGACTCCTTTTTCACGGTCCTGAAGACCGATGAGAATTCCATCCTGATGAAGGATGTCAAGATGTTCGCCGACCAGATTGTGGAGATTGGAAAATGGAGGTAAGCGCGGATGCTGCCGCGGTCGGGAGGGTGCGTAATGCGTGCGCCAAACTGGGCGTGAAGAACAGCCTGATGATAGTATCCCAGCCGGAACTCTTGAGCGCCGTACGGCTCTCGGTGCTGAAAGAACTGCTGGCAATGGGCCATCACGGGGTGTACATCAGCCTCAGCAAGCCGCATACCGCCATCGAGCACATGCTGGAGAAGCACGGCATCGACACGTCAAAGATGTACTACGTGGACTGCATTTCCACGAGCGCGCATCCAAGGCACGGCCAGAAGCACAGTCGTGTTCTGCACGTCGCGAGCCCGGAGCGCATCTCCGATGCCGGCGTGCTGTCCGGCGAGATAGAGCGTTTCATCAGGGGCGTCAGCCATCCGAAGTTCATCGTGGTCGACACGATTAGGACGATGTCGCTCTACCACCATCCTAAGGTCGTCGCGTCCCTCGTGTCCCGCCTAGAGAAGATTGCGCTTGAGATTCGCGCAAAGCTTGTTCTCCTCACGATACCCCACGGCGGCAATGTATCCCTGCACGCTCTTTTGCCCTTGTTTGACATGGTGATTGACATCTCAGGGTCGGATTAGCTCTATGGCGGGATTTGCTGGCAGGCTGGCGGTGGCGTCTCTCCTCATACTGGTTATTTTATCGTCCGGATGCCTCTGCTGCCCCTTTTGGAAGGGCGATGGCAAGGATGGCACAACGACGCGGGAGTATCGTCCGACGACTACCGTCAAACAGCCGCTCTGCAGATCGCCCTACATACAGGTCGGCGGAGACTGCTGCAAAGACCTGAACTCCAACGAGATATGCGACATTGACGAGGCGGCCACAAGGCCGTCTGAAGGCGGGATTTCGACTTCGCCTACCGTCGCTTCCACGCGGATGACTACCACCTCGGCAGAAGCCTCAACTACCACCACTACGACAACAAGGCCGCAGGGCGCGAAGGCGGTGTGCGCCGGGAAATACAGCGTGTCGGCGGGTACTGTGATATTTCTTTATACTGACAGCTGCTGCAAGCCTTTGCTGCCGACCGTCGGCTCTGTCAAGAGCAAGGGCTATAACATCAGGTACGTCAATATGGGGTTTCCTTCGGATTCAGACACGAAGCTTTTGTCGTGCTATTATTCCTCGCTTTCGGACATCTGGGTGCCGCAGTTCATATGCGCCGGCACCGGGGACTCCATATTCATAACCGGCTTTGAGGGTGCCGGGACTAAGATTACCAGCTTCGCAAAGGATTGCAAGAATTCGGCTTAGGCACATTCACCTGCGCCTGAGCGTTCCCTCGTAGACCAGGTCTTCCAGCTTGTTGAGGTTCCAGCGGGCCTGGTCGGCCTTCTTCCTGAGTTCGCCGTAGGGGTTAAGCTCGAGGAGCATGCCGTAGAAGTCTTCTGCAAAGTTCTTTATCGCCCCCACGCCTTTGCTGTCGCCCTTTATCGACAGGTCGACGGCTTTTCGCACTAGTTCGCCTGATAGATCGCAGAGGCCTGAGACGTATTCCTCGGCGGGCACTTTGAGCTGGCTTCTTGTCGGTATCTTATTGTTTTTCACGAAATGGAGGTAGGCGGCGGCTTCGGTGTATTCCTGCATTGCTATGGTGTAGGCGTTGTGGCTTTTGAATGAGCCTGATTTTTTTACGCCGTCTTCCATTTTCTTCTTGAGTTTTTCCATGTCCGGGACGAGTTTCTCGGCGTCTCCGAGGCTGCCCCGGTGGAGGGCGAATATGAGCTTCTTTGTGGTTCCGACAAGGTCGCGCGATTGCCGGTACAGCGATTCCGAGAGCTCGTGATTTTGGTCCAGTTCTTTTTTTATTCCTGCGAAGTCTTTTTTGTCGAGCATGGTTAACTATCTGAGTGTGCGTATAAATCGTTATGCTTTGCCTTTGCTTTCGCCGAGCACGATTCCCTGGGCGATAAGGTGTGCGGCGCGGATGGGCTCCGGAATGTTGCTTCTTGTGGCTGACAGCTTGACGATGGCTGACGCGTCCTCGGCACGCAGGCCTGCGTGCTGGATGTATACTGCCCTGCCGTTCTTCGTTTCGGCGCGTGTCGGCGTTCCGGCTTTGACTATGCATTGCCAGCGCCTGTTTTTGTGGGATAGGTGGTTTAGGGCGTTGTCGATGTCCTTGAAGTCCGGCATGTCTCGGGTGACTGCTATCACCGGAAGTCCGGTCCTCTCATTGACTTCGCGTATGTCTATCATGTTGAATCCTCCGAAGGCAAGGCCGTCGAGCATTATCACCCGCAGGTCCTTGAACCTGGTTTTTTTCGCTAGTTCGCTAATCTTTCGCGTCGCGTCAAGCCCGTCAACCCGGACTTTGGTTGATACGACGCCGTCTAAGACGCTGCCGCCGCGGAAGACTGCGCCGACGACGAGGACGCTTCTGTCGCCGCGCTTGAACGGGCCGTCGTCGAGCCCAAGGATGCGGATTTCCGGCTTTATCTTGTAGAAGCGGGTCGTCATGTCTATGTACTGTTGGACGGCATCTTTAAATACCTCGACTGCCTCGTTTCTTTTGCGGTATTTTCACACTTCCTTGTAGTCGTATGCTTCGTCTGACAGCACGATTTTGTCAGGCATCGACTTTGGGTATAATTTCTTGCTCTTCAGGACGAGCGTGTACAGCAGGAATACAACGCCTGCGATGACAAGGGCCGGGCGCAGGCTGCCTGAGAGCTCGGCCGATGCCGTTGCCGTCGCGACTCCGGCGAGGCGTCCCGCGTTGAGGAATAATTCGCGTGAGACCATGCTGTCTGCCGGATGCTTTATCCGGTCGACGATGACCGACAGCGTGAACGGCGCGGTCATGGCCATGAAGAGGCTGAGCAGGCCGTTTGCCGTCATCCACTGCAGGAATGTGTCGGAAAGCCCTGCTCCTATTGTTGCAAGACCTGCCAGTATCGCCGAGGGCATGATGAAGCGCATCCTGTTGCCGGTCCTGTCCGACATGTTGCATAGCGTTAGCACTGATATAGCCCCTGCTATCCCCATGTAAGCGAGGAAGAAGCCGTACTTGCTGCCGGACTGCATGTATGTGAAGGTGATTAATGGCAGGCTCATCCATGCCGCGCCCTGCCAGAAGCCTTCGATTGCCATCAAGGTTCGAACGCCGGCGGCGGTTTTTATAGTCTTCGACGCGTCCAGCCTTAGAATGCTTCCGTCCCGTATCCTTCGCGCATACCATAGCGGTATCAATGCCGCGGCCATCGCTGCCAGGAAAAGGATGCGGAATCCTAAGCTGTCTATTACTACACCGGATATCATGGGGATTATGGTGTTGACGGCCGGGAACACGAGGAACAATAGGCCGCTTCTTATCGCGGTCGCGTTCTTGTCTGCAAGCCCGAAGTAGGTTATGTTGTAGGGAATCCAGAAGAGGGCGGCCGTAGTTCCCACGATGATTGCCGTTAGGTAGAACCTTGCCGGGCTCGGCGTCTCGGAAAGCACGAGGAATCCGGCCATCATGCAGATGAAGGATGCCGTTATGAGGCTAAACGTCCTGTGGGTGCCCAGGTTTTTTATCACGAAAATGACCGTGAGGTAGTGTATGATGTAAAACAGCCCTATCTCCCTGTATGAGAATCCGACGTTGAACGCGTAGAGCAGTACGAACGACCATCCCAGCGTTATCGGCAGGGCGTACAGGGCCTGGAGGATGTAGACTTCCATGAGCCGGGACTTCATGCAATAGTATTTCACATGGCTGCTTAAATCTTTTTAGCCGGTAATCTTAAGACATAGCACTATGGATGCCGCCGGCATGGTCATTGCAAGCGAAGGGAGGAACGTGTCCGTTCTCGTGAAAAATCCGGACGTCGAGGTCGGGAGCATCCTTCGCATCGGCGACTCATACGGCATCGTCGCAGGCATGCTTTACCAGGAGGACGAGAAAATCGGCAGCAAGCAGCGCCTTCTCGCAGAAGTCCAGGTCTTCGGCAGGCTTTCTGGCAAACGGCTTAAGAAGCTCAAGAGGCCGATTGCGCCTTATGAGGCGGTCTCTCTAGCGGGAAAGGAGGAGCTGGAGCAGATTCTCTCGGCAGGCGATTCCATCAGCATCGGGCTTGTTTACGGCACGAAGGCCAGGGCGTTTCTTAATGCCGGGGAGTACGACCGGCATATCGCGGTTCTCGCGTCAACCGGCGCGGGCAAGAGCTATACGACAGCCTGCATAATAAAAGAGTTCTCAAGGCTGGGTCTGCCTGTAGTCGTCGTCGACACCCATGGCGAGTACCAGAAATTGCTTTCGGCCTTGTCGGCTGAGACGCCTTTGCAGCTTGACGTGCATACGGTCCAGCACAGGAGGCAGGGCTTTCCTGAGCTGAAGATTCCAGTTTCCCAGTTAGAGCCTGACGACTTCAACCATTTCATCTACCTGACCGAGCCTCAGGAGTCCGCTCTCGGCATAGTCTTGGACAAGCTGAGCGGGGAGTACGTGATGGACGACATCATCGCCGAGGCCGGCCGCCTTGACACCCAGACCATACACGAAGGCACGATACAGGCCTTGAAGCGCAAGCTCATAACGCTCGGCCGGATGTTCAGGAATGTGTTCGACAAGTGCGGCACCGACATCTCAAAGCTCGTCGAGCCGGGGAAGATTACGCTCATCGACACGTCGCTCGCAAGCCAGGGCGTCCGCAGGGCTGTGATATCCTATGTCGCAAAGGAGATTCTGGAAGGCCGTATCAATGCCGTGAACAGGATGGAGGGCACGAGCATCGGCTATCCGCTGCTGTTTGTCGTCGAGGAAGCCCACAACTACGCGGGCGCGGGCCTGACCCACTCGTGCAAGAGGCAGCTCCAGCGCATAGCGTCTGAAGGCCGAAAGTTCGGCGTCGGGTTGTGCGTCATAAGCCAGAAGCCGAGCAAGATTGACGAGGAGATACTGTCCCAGTGCAACACCGGGATTTACATGCACATAACGAATCCGAACGACAAGACGCACATCAGGAACAGCTTCGAGTCCATCAACGACGCGATAATATCGGAGCTGGACGGCCTGGACGTCGGGGAGAGCATAATAGCCGGCGCCATGCTCGACATACCCTTCCTGCTGTGCACCGTAGACCACATAAAGATGCCGTCAGAGCGCGCGAGCAAGTTCAATTTCAAGCGGCCTGTGGAAGAGAAAAAGCAGAAGTTCGAGTATGTTTGAGTTTTTTAATAACAGTAGTTAGGCACTACAAATCAATACTGTCGCGCGATATACACTACCACGCCCGCTTTTTCCCCGCAGGCTATGCACGGCCCGTCCGGATGTTCCTTTTTATCGGCCCGTTTTCCGCGAACCCGCGCCCCTAGCTCTTTTTCCACGATTTCGGCGCAATGCGCGGCCGTAAGGTCCAGAGAGCAAAAGCTTGTTTTGACTATCTTGCCCTGGTCGAGCGCCTGCTTGGCGTCTTCCATCGTCCCCGCTTCGGCCGTCATCTGGTTGAAGCTGGCGAGCGCTTTTTCCTTCAGGCTTTCAGTTATATTGTTGCCTAGCTCCTGTATTGCATGCGATAAGTCCGCTTCCTTGACGAACTTCTTCTCCCCGGTATCCCTCCTCACAAGGACTACGGACTGTTTCTGCAGGTCCTTCGGCCCGACCTCCAGCCTGATTGGGACGCCCTTCATCTCCCAGTAGTAGTACTTCTCTCCGGGCCGTTTGTCAGAGTAGTCCGTCGCCACCCTGTAATCGGCAGAAAGCTTTTTCTCAAGCTCTGCGGCCTTCTTCCCGACCTCGGGATTGATGTCAGGGTTTATTGGTATTATCACTATCTGCTTGGGCGCGATGTCGAACGGGAAGACGAGGCCCTTCTTATCTCCGTGC
This sequence comes from Candidatus Altarchaeota archaeon, assembly GCA_028712125.1. Taxonomy (GTDB): domain Archaea; phylum Altiarchaeota; class Altiarchaeia; order IMC4; family SCGC-AAA252-I15; genus VGJA01. The sequence continues at coordinate 2,288 of JAQTQS010000011.1, read as the reverse complement.
GTCGCTATGACGCCGGCGAATATCCTGCTTATCGCAGGCCCGTAGCACGTCTGCCAGCCGTACTGCTCGCAGCCGTTCTCATTGGTGTATTTCACGTTAAAGGCCTTGGCGAAGTTCTGGCCGAGGAAGTGGGTCGACGGCAGCTGGAGCACTTTCCCGTCCGGCATGAGGCAGTCTGCCGCGAAAGTCTTGATTGCGCCCGCGAACTTGTCCCACTGGGGCCTTTCGAAGAACATGAACGGCACGCCCAATTGGCCGAACAGGCACTCCTGGGTTATCTCCATGTCCTCCAATACCTGCTGTTCCGCGTCCTTTTCGGTCGCGAACACGTTGTGGGCCTCAATCCAGTGGAATTCCCTGCTGCGGATGAAAGGTTTAGTCGCCTTAGTCTCATGCCGCCATACCTGGCAGCTCTGGTATACCTTCAGCGGCAAATCCTTGTATGAACGCACCCAGAGCGCGTACATCCGGTACATCGCGGTCTCGCTCGTAGGCCGCATGCCAAGCCTTTCTTCAAACTTCTCGCCGCTCCCGTGCTCGGTAACCCAGAAAACCTCAGGCGCGAAGCCCTCCACATGCTCTTTCTCGGTCGTGAAGTTGCTTTCAGGAATCAGTGCCGGAAACCATGCCGGCTGATGGCCTCTCCTTTCAAGCGCCTGCTCCCAGATGCCGTACATCCGCTTCATCGCGATGACGCTCCAGGGCCTGAATACGACAAAGCCCTTGACGTTGTAGCGCAAATCCGCAAGCTCGGCCTTCTCGACGATTTCGTTGTACCAGCCGGAAAAGTCCTGGGTCTTGTCGATGTTAAAGGTTACTTTCTCCTCGGATGCCATCATTTAACTACTGTGCGCATAGGCAAATAAATCAGGCCTTCCTATTATCCCTGACTACTCAAGAATGTAAATTTGTGGGCTAGTTTTTCACTCATAATGGTTTTGAATCCAACCCATGACATACCTTGTATGATTATTCCCTACCATTTCATATCTCAACTCAACAAATAAATCATAATAATCACTTATATTATGCTCTCTTACAGTGCAGTCCTTGGCAATTATTTGAAACGTATCATTCCAATAAAAAATCAATGGCAATTCCGTTTCAATCGTGCACTTTTTTGAAGTAACGCCTCTATTACAGCAGCCTAAATCATGATAATCTTCCCCTTCCTTTAAATTGTAGACAGTTATATTAACCAATTTTAACGGTTCACTAATGTCAGCATTCTTAAAATATTGGGCCTCAAAAGTCCCATTAAAATCTCCATTGGCCGTTAACTTTGCATCATGTCTCGGTTTAATGCCTGTAAACCATAAGCCGCACTCACAGCCAACAGATGAGCGGTTAAAAAAACCTAACTGCCAGAGTATGAAAACAATAGCTGATATCCCGATAATCAAAGCAATGATAACGTAACTTTTTTTCATTTGCTGTCAAAAGTATAAATGGTATCCAATAGATAAATTGCCTAGTTACTGTTCCTCTGTATAGCTTCCCGGCATGTTTCCTTTTTTCAGTTAGCTTAAGCCTTCCTCTTCTCCCTGACTAGCGCAAACAGAAGAATAATCGCGACCGTAGATACGAGTATTGCGTATGTGAACGCCGCCGCCGAGCCGTAGACGCTCCACAAGAGGCCTGCAATCAGGTTGGCGGGCAGCGCCGCTATTCCCGATGCGCCCTGGTGCAGTCCGAGTGCAGTTCCCCTGACTTCCGGGCTGACGACGTCCGTGATATACGCCCGCTGGACCGTCTCCATGATGGCCATGAAGACTCCGTATAGCATGAACAGCAGCCAGATGTGGAACGCCGTCGTTGCCTTAATCAGGCCGGCGCACATGATGATGAATAGAAGATAGCCGACTGCGAGTATCCTCATCCTGCCGAATTTGTCAGAGCTTCTGCCGAACGGCATTGCGAACGCCATGTATGAGACGTTGAAGCAAAGGTAAAGCAGCGGTATCATGGTGACTGCGACTCCTACCTCCTGCGCCCGGAGTATTAGGAAAGAATAGCTGAAAACGCCGAACGCGAACACCAGCGTGACCATAAGGAACCTCTTGTAGTCGCCGCCCAAGGCCGCCGTCAAGGCCTGCTTTTTTCCTGATGCGGCAGCCGTCGCAAGGGCTTTCTCCCTGACGAAGAACAATACAATGACTGCAAGAATCGCCGGCAAAAATGAAATCCAGAAGACCGTCCTATAAGCCTGCTCCTCGCCCATGCTGGCCGTGAAGTACGGCAGAAGCAGATACGCGGCCAGCGGCCCGAGAACCGCGCCGAGCTGGTCC
>JAQTQS010000010.1 GCA_028712125.1 Candidatus Altarchaeota archaeon | reverse complement strand
AACCAGAAAGGCAAGTAGGATAAAAGGAGATAATACTAAACAAAACTTAGCCTATTTTAAAACCAAAACACCCATATCTTACTCCAAACCATGGCCGGGATAGGGTAGCTTGGTTCATCCTGCTGGACTGTGGTGGCCTTTTTCTTTCTTTTGCGAAAAGAAAGAAAAACGCCAGCGAAAAAGAAAGAAAAATATTTCGCAGGCGAATGCCACGGACATCCGGCGACGCGGATTCAAATTCCGCTCCCGGCCCAATACTTTTTCTTTATAGGAGTAGAATGCTCACTTTGCTATCATCGTCCCGGTTCCTTCTTTCGTCAGTATTTCTTCGAGCAGTGCGTGTCCTCCGGCTTTTATTATGTGGGCGCTTGTCACGTTTTTGTCTAGGGCGCGCTTGCAGGCTTTGAGTTTTGGTATCATGCCGCCGGAGGCGATTTTGTCGTCTATGAGCTGCTGGGCTTGATTTGTAGTCAGTGTTTTTATGAGTTTTTTCTCTTGGTCGAGCACTCCTGCAACGTCTGTCAGGAAGATTATCTTGCGCGCCTTTAGCGCGGCTGCAAGTTCCGATGCTGCGGTGTCTGCGTTGATGTTCAGGTCGTAGCCTTTCGGCGAGCGGCCGACCGGGCTTACGACGGGGATGCTTCCTTTTTTTATTGAGGCGCGTATTGTTTTTTCGCGTATTCTCTTGATGTCGCCGACGTAGCCGATGTCTACTTCGGCTTTCTTTTTCTCGGACTGGAAGAGTATTTCTCCTTCTTTAGGAAGACCCGCAGCCTTTCCTCCGGCGGTCTCTATTGCCGCGACTATGCGGTCGTTTATTTTCTTGAAGACTGTTTTGACTATTTGTATCGTTTCCCTGTCGGTTACGCGCAGGCCTTTGACGAATTTCGGTATTTTGCCGCGCTTGTTCATCTCTTCGGTGATTTCTATGCCGCCGCCGTGGACGACGACCGGGTGGATGCCGAGGAAGTCGAGGAGTATCAGGTCGGCCGCGACCGCGTCGAGGACTTCTTTTTTGCTTGTGACTTCGCTGCCCATCTTGACGACGAAGAGCTGGCCGCGGAAGTTCTTCATGTAGGTGAGGGCGTCGATGAGCAATCTTGTGTTTGACATTCTCTCGTCCACTTTTTCGGGGATAATAAATTCGTTTGGGTGTATTTATATGGAATAGCGTCTATACAATTAAACCAAGGTTATCCAAGATGTACATACTGATTGTAGGCGGAGGAAGCACCGGAAGGGCTCTGGCCACCCACCTTATCGGGGAGGGCCAGGAGGTGGTCATCGTCGAGGACGATGAGGAGCGCGCCAAGTCGCTGGCCGAGTCGATGGATGCGTTGATTATCCACGGGGACGGGAGCGACCCTGAGATTCTTAAGGATGCGGGGGTTGACCGGACGGATGCGGCCGCGGTCGTGACGCCGGATGACAACACCAACCTTACGGTCTGCCAGATTCTGAAGAAGTTCAATGTTCCGAGGATTGTCGCCCGCGTTAACGACCCGGGCAAGAAGGACTTGTATATCGGCCTGCAGATTACGGCGGCTATCAGTCCGACTGCGGCTGTGATTAGCTATTTCAAGAATGCGCTGACGCAGGGCGCAAGCAAGAGCATGATGTCGATTGCGAACGGGCTTGCGGAGGTTGTCGAGCTGAGGATTTCTTCCGAGGCGTTGAACGGGAAGCGAATCAAGGACATCGGGCTCCCGCAGGGGTCGATTATCGCGGTTATCTACAGGCATGGGGAGGTCATCATCGGCACCGGCAACACGGTGGTTAAGACCAACGACGTGCTGACAATCATCACTAAGACCGACGTCGTGAAGGACGTGATGAACATATTCAAGTAGTGAGCGATACTGTTCAGGCGATTTCTATATCACGCCCCCGTAGAGGAGTATCAGCAGGCATGCGAGGCCCGGTATTCCGAATATCAGCACGATTGCCGCGGTGTACGCGTTTATTGGCAGCTGGACTTCGAACACGTAGCGGAGTATCAGGAGCAGTATCAGGCCTCCCATTCCGTTTAGCACGAAAAGGAGGAGCCGGGAGAGGATGCTTTTTATGAGCTTGGAGAAGATGAAGACGAATACTGCCAGGGCTATGGCCGCAATCGCGGCCGCAACGATAATCTCCATCTAGACCATGCCTCCTATGTGCATTACGATGACCACGAGGAGCCCGGGGATGCCGAAGACGGCGACTGTGAGGAACGTGAAGAGGTTCAAGGGTATCGACAGGTTGAACAGGTAGTGGAGTGTGAAAAGCGTCACCAGTCCGACGGCCGAGTTGATGGTCCAGCGGCCGAAGAGCTTTACTGTGTGCTCGAAGAGTGCGGCGAGTATGACGACCGAGAGTATGAGCGTCAGCAATGTCTTTTCTGAGGCTGTTATCGTGATGCCGAGTATGGCGGATATTGGCTGGAGGGCGTCAATCATGTAGTCTATCAGCGTGGTAAATATCATCGTGGCCCGGTCTGACAGGCTGCCGCCGCCGAGCCTCTGGCCGAGATCCGCGAGGTCCTGCGTCATGCTGTTGCTGTCGAACATGCCGGAGCCGGCGGAGGTCACGTTTGTTATTATCTTGGAGCCGATTGCCGAAAGGTTTTCCTTGGAAATGGTTTCCCCGACGGCCTGTATGCAGGAGGAGGCCTGGCCGCTCGCGACGATTCCTTCTTCTACGAGCTTAGAGCATATTTCAGCAGCTCCTGCGGACATGTTACTCTATGAGAGGCGGGAATATAAAAATTGACGGCCGAGTTTGCGCGCGATGTTTTTAATCGAGGATTGTCATTAGTAACAAGTTATGAGGACTACGTCTGCGTTGCTGTTGGCGGTATGCGTTCTTGCGACGGCGGGGTGTCTCGCCGCCACCGAGGAGAAGAGGACGCTCTCCCCGGTCCTTGAGGTGTATAACTGGGAGGATTATATCGACCCTGAAGCGGTCGCCGATTTCGAGAAGGAGTTCAACGTCAAGGTTCATATCACGACATTCAGCGACGAGGAGGAGATGTACGCCTCGGTGCAGTCCGACCCCGGCAGATATGACATCGTAGTACTGACAGGCGAACTCGCGGATTATATGGCCCAGAGCAAGCTGATTGCGGAACTGGATTTGAGCAATATCCCGAATGTCGGGAAGGTCCGCAGTGAAATTGCCATGCACGACCCGGCAAGCATGTATTCCATCCCGTATCTGTGGGGGACTACGGGCATAATTGTGAACCGCGACTACATAAGGGAAAATGTCACATGGAAGACTCTATGGAATCCCTATTACCGCGGGAAGCTGGGCATGCTCAACAACCGGCGTGAAGTCATCGGGGCTGCGCTCAAGATGCTTGGATACTCGCTTTCTTCAACAGACCCGAACCAGCTTGCAGAAGCGCGCGCCAAGCTCGTCGAGCAAAAAACGTATATAAAGGGGTACATCGACCCGGGCGTGTTACAGGAAATGATGCTGTCAGGCGATTTATGGGCGGCCCAGATGTACAGCGGAGACGCGATTATCATAGTGGATAACGAATCGGGCATGAACCTGGAGTATGTCATCCCCCCGGAGGGAGGCTCCTTGTGGGTGGACCGTTTCGCCATACCGCGCGACTCGCCGCACAAGTACACTGCGGAATTGTTCATCGACTTCATGACCCGGCCGGAAAACAGCGCCCGGAACGCCGTTTACTCGGGTTTTGCAAGCCCAATCGCCAACGCTGAGGATTACATGAACGAATCATTCGCAGGCGACGTCAGGATTTACCCGCCGAATGAAGTGCTGGACAAGTGCGAGCGGTTCGAGGACATTGGAAACGCGAACAGCATTTACAACGAAATCTGGAGCGAGATAAATCAAGAATGAGCAAACGCGAGATAAAGAGGGAGGTTGCTTCCATATTCTTGATGATGGGGCTGGTATACCTTGGGATTTACGTAGTCTATGAAAGGCAGACTACTTCAGGCATCGAGGAGCTTACCGGTGAAAGCCTGGAAAATATAGCAATCGAGGTCTCCGATGAAATCAACCGGCTGCTGGAGGAGCGCTCGCTCGACATGCAAGCCCTATCAAAACAGCTGACTGCGACCTCCAACGCCAGCCGGGATGAGAAGAGGGCGCTTATGACGAGGGTACAGGAGACTTACCGCGAGTTTGACGACATCTCATTAATAGACGTAGACGGTAATGTCGTGACTTCCACGTCATTCAACTACCGCGGCGAATTCAAGGCCAGCCAGTGGTTTAGGGATGCGCTGAACGGCAGCACCGTCATGTCAGACCCCCATATCATCCTGGACCCGAAACGGACGGTAATCCAGTTCTTCGCCCCAGTCAGGGGGGATGAGGACGAGATTGTCGGAGTGGTTGCCGGACAGGTGGACATGAGCCACATCTGGCAGATAACCGACGGCGTCACTGTCGGGCAGACAGGCTATGCCTTCATACTCGACGAGCGCGGGACGATACTCGCCCACCCGGACAAGACAAGGATACTGGGCAGGAAGGAATTGCCAATGACTGTGATGGCCGAGAGCAGATGCGCCTCAGGGATATCGTCTTATTCCGGCCCGGGCGGGGCGGAGTATACCGCAGGGCATTACCCGGTAGGAATGGAGAACCACCTGATGAGAGGATGCTGGGATGTGTATGTGGCACAGGAAAAAGCCGAGATTGACGAACGCGTTGCAAAAGTGCAGCGGAATATCGCATATGTGATGGCGGCGGGCCTTTTCGCGATTCTGGTGCTCAGCCTTACGACCATTTACCTTGTAGGCAGGCCGGACTCTACATCCCCTTGAGCCTTTTGATGCGGTCTTCTATCGGCGGGTGGGTTGAGAAGAAGGGGGCTATTATGCCGGCGTCTTTCCTGAAAGGCGTCGATATGAACAGGTGGGCGGTCGCCTTGTTTGCGTTGTCCACCAGCGGGTCCGGGTCCTTTGCAATCTTCTCCAATGCGCCCGCAAGGCCTGCAGGATAGCGCGTCAGCACGACGGCGCTCGCGTCCGCAAGGTACTCCCGCTGCCTGCTGACGGCAAGCTTGATGAGCTGGCCTATGATTGGCGCGAGGAATGCGAACAGTATCGCAAGGAGGAAGAGCACTATCTGTATCTGGCCTCCCCCCCGGTCCCGGTCGCGCCCGCGGCCGCCGTACCAGACGCTGCGGAATATGAAGTCCGAAAGCAGGGTAACAAGGCCTACGAGCACGGCCGCCAGCATCATCAGCCGTATGTCGTAGTTCTGGATGTGGCTCATCTCGTGCGCGACGACGCCTTCCAATTCCTGCCGGTCCATCGCCTTCAGGAGGCCGGTGGTGACCGTGATTGACGCATGGTTCGGGTCGCGGCCCGTGGCGTACGCGTTCAACGCCGAATCGTCTATGACATAGGGCTTGGGCGCCGGGATTCCGGCCGCTAACGCAAGCCCTTCGACAGTGTTCACAAGGAATGGGAACTCCTTTTTTGTCGCCTCCCTTGCGCCGGTCATTGACAGTATGAGCTGGTCGCCGGCGTAGTAGGTGAAAATCGTGTACACGATGGATATTATGACGGCAAAACCCACCCCGAGGTAGGTGTTTTCCCAGAGAAGGCCGATAACCGCCCCTAACACCCCGATCATTACGATGAAAAACCCCATCAGCAGGTAGGACCGGCTCTTGTTGGCCCTCACCTGCTCGAACATGGTCCTCATTGCGGGCTTAGAATTTCACTTTCGGGACTTCGCGCTCGGCTTCAGGCGTTGCGAAAAGCTCCTTCTTGCCGAAGCCCAGCGGGCCTGCTATGACGTTGTTCGGGAAGACTTGTATGCGGACGTTGTACTCCATGACCATGTCGTTGTAGTGCTGGCGCGAGTACGCTATCTTGTTCTCGGTCCCGGACAGCTCCTCCTGCAGTTGCATGAAATTCTCGTTGGCCTTTAATTGCGGATAGTTCTCGGCCACTGCGAACAGGCTCTTTAAGGTGCCTGAGAGGATGTTTGAGGCGTCCGCCTTCTCTTTCACGGTGCCTGCGCTCATCATCGCAGCCCGTGCTTTCGTGACGTTCTCAAAAACGCCGCGCTCGTGCGTAGCATAACCCTTGACGGTTTCAACAAGGTTCGGTATCAAATCATTACGACGCTTCAACTGGACGTCTATCTGGGCGAAACTGTTGTCGACCTCGTTCCTAAGCCGGATAAGGCCGTTGTAGACTCCTATTATGAACAAGAGTGGGACGAACACCAAACCCGCTATCACCGCCAAGCCAATGCATAACATCGAAAAGACCATATTAGAGACACCTCTGTATGGATATTGGACGCAGGCCTAAAAAAGCAGGAAACGACAGGTTTTTACCCTTCGATTGGGATAGATTACCATGACTAGCGGCGTTGACGGTTTTTCGGACGGAATTTCTGAAGGGTCTTTTGATGCGCGTTTTCCATTGGAGTGCAGGACGACAGAGGACATACAGCAGGATGTCATGTGCAGGCGCAATCTGATATCGGAGCACGACCGCAGGTATTACGCGCAGTACTCGCTGCCCGCATTGCGGCGCTCTGGCGGTTTACACACCAATGGCGACTGGAGCATATACCTCAAGTCCCTCGAATACATCCCGGAAAACGACCGCTGCAAATACACCCAGCACTCGCTGCCGGCATTAATCGCGACAGGCATACTGAAAAACAGCCTCGACTGGGAAAGCTACTTCCGGGTTCTCGAACTCATACCAAAATACGAACGCAACAATTACACCCACCAGGCGCTCCCGGAGCTCGCGTCCGTATGCAGGCGCATGGCTGCGGAAACATGGAGGCTCTATCGGGCTTCGCTCGAACTGATTGCACCAAGCGACCGCGCGACCTACACGCGCTTCATACTCCCGGCGCTCGTACGCACCAACAGCCTTAAGACGCCGGAAGACTGGGCGGCGGCGGCACGGGGTTACAACACGGCCGTCAAGTTGGTATCGCCCGTGGAATCAGCGAACTACAAGCACAACTCCCTGCCCTCCCTCATACTCGCAGGCGGGTTGAAGAACGCCCGGGACTGGGAGAACTACCTCAAGACCCTTGAGAGGGTGCAGGAATACCAGCGCAGCATATACACGCGCTACTTCCTCCCCGCGTTAAGCAGGTCGGGCGCGCTCAAGACGGCCGACGACTGGCAGAAGAACGCGTCGAACTACATAGCAGCCCGCTAGGATCAATAGACTCTCAGAATCTCGCAGTCCGGGCTGACTTCGACGAAGTGGGCGGCAAACCCGTCGCCGAACGCCTCGCACTGGTTGGAAGGCAAATTGTCGACGTCCTCCCGCGGGCTGTGCGCGACATCGCACACCCAGTCAGGGATTACCTGTTCGCTTAGGCACGGTCCGTTCCTCATGTCCTTCCCGCCGGCAAGCTCGCGCATGCACGCCTCGACGCAACTGTCTGCCGCAATCTCCGAGTCCGGCATCTCGACCTCCTGAATCTGGGCGTCGGTAGGCGGCGGTGACGATATTCCAGCAGAATCCGGCTTTGCTTGGAGCGTGGTGGTCGTAATGGATTCGGTTTTTCCCCCCAGGCAGCCGGAGCAGATGACAAGCAACAGCAAAAACGCAAAACTCTTTTCCATTATGAATATACTTTCTCAGTAAGGTTAAAAAGTAATTGCTCTGAGGATATGGGCGAAAAACTTTTTAGAGTAATAAATCCATGAAACATCCTGCGCATCCCACATCACCTTAAGGACGTATTCCATATCCGCTCTGGAGACGTCATGGGTCAGATACCGGCCGTAATCCAGGCCGTGCGATGCCTCCCAGCTGCCGTCCCATGCCGCAACGCCTATAAAATTGATGAATACGGAGAGCGCTATCAATGCCGCAAGGACCGCCTTAAGCTTCCAGTCCGTGAGCATCTTTTCCACGGGAACGACGAGGAAAACGCACAGGAAGGGCAGGGTCTCGATTAGAACGCGGGGTCCGTAGCATGCGCCGCCGTGCCACCCCCAGTACGTGCTCCACAACAGCACTGCCGCTGCCACGGCTATCGAGTAGTATCTCATCTGCATGCTTCCCTTTTTCCCAAGATACTCGTACGCAATCCCGGCAATCGAGAGTATCAGCGCCGGTGAAAAAACAAACAGCCCCCTGTTGGGGGAAAACAGCAATGCCATGAGCCCGTCGAGCAGCGGCATGGTCCCGATTTCAGTCGGCTGCCGTAATTGCCCCAAGAGGAACGCTGAATGCAGGTATGCCGAACTGTAGGCAAGCAGCATTACAGCAACCGGCATCGCGCACAACAAGAACTTCCAGAACTCCCTGCGGTATTCCATGAAGACGTAGGCCGACAATACCAGCGCAATCAAGAGATTCGGCGGGCGCACGGCCACAAGCCATGACAACGCAAATCCGGCGTATTTAACGTATTTCACCTCACTCTTCCCTCTTTCAAAAAGGTAGAGGGTAACGGCGATGAACAACACGCCGGGCCCGTGCTGCCATAAATCCTGGCCGCTTACAAACCAGTTCGCAGTGCCAATCGAGTATACAAGCGTTATGACCGACGCTATCCTGTCGCCGGACATTCTCCTTATAGTCCAGTAGAGGAACAATGCCGAAAGAATGGTCATCAGCGCCGCGCTGAGCCTGCTGAGGATGAAAACGTCAGTGGACTGCGGGTCAAGCCCCAATGCCACAGGCAGGATATAGACGGGCACGGCCAGCACGGCCGTGAACACCGGGTAGTACGAGACAATCCTCCCGCTGACGTTTCCCAGGAAGTATGGAAGAACGGGCTGATTTTCATATAGGAACCCGAACTCATTTAGGTCGAGATTGCGCTCGCGTATGATTGAAATCGGCAGAAGGCGGGTTGCGGCCACATCATTGAAACTTATCGCGTTCGGGTTTGCGAGGTATATGAAGAGCAGGACAAAGAAAATCATGAACTCACGGCTTCTAAAAACGCCCATCAGCCGGTCGACCAGTACCATTTTAATAACACATTATACCACAGGCGATAAAACACAGCAGGACCCGTGTCCGGTCACGCGCACACGTCAACCCACCGCTGGCAGCCGTACTCCAGGCCCACATTGGCGGTGCATGTGCTGTTGACGCAGCCGGCATTGCTGTCGCAGTCGCCGTAGCCCGGCGGGCACGGCGCAGAAGGAGTGCAGCTGTTCGCGCCGCAGTTGATGATGGTTGTCGTCGGCGCCCTGCTGGTCGATGAGCTGCTGCTGGAGGATGAGCTGCTGGAGATGACGCTGCTGCTCGTGCTTGCCATGCGGCTGGTCGAGGACGAGCTGGATGAGGAGTAAGTCGCCCTGCTGGTCGTAGAGCTCCGAACTGAGCTGCTGGAACTGGAACTGGAACTGGGCACGCCGGTGTATACGCACACGTCCACCCACCGCTGGCAGCCGTACTCCAGGCCGACGTTGGCGGTACAGGTGCTGTCGACGCAGCCGGAATTTCCGTCGCAGTCGCCAAAGCCGCTATAGCAGGGATGCTCTAAATCACACCTGCTCATATGGCATTGCGGAAGGTAGGTGGTCGTTATCGTAACGTTCACCGGATTCGTATTCGCCGTCTGGATAAAGGAGGAGTAGTCGTCGGGAGCGTAAATCGTGAAGAAATTCCAGGTCGTATCCGGATACCCCGTCACGTTCACCAGCCAAGACTGGTTGCAGGAGTCGCCAGGCCCCATGCGGCCGCAGTGCTGCGGGTTGCTTGATATGGTGTAGAACGGCGTCCCTTCGTTCACCGGTACCACGCCCTTGTTGTCTGTGAAATCAAAGCTGACGTTCAACGTCTCCCAAATGACTATGGGAAACGGGCTCGAACAGTTGTAGTCCATGCTCATGTTAATCCGGAACAAGCCATTCGGCCGCCCGGCATTCGCGCTCCAGCTGTTGAGTATGACCCAATAACGGTTGCCGGGGTCGGTGTCGTTGTAGCCCACGAGAAGCACCGCATGACCGCCTCCGCCCGCATAGGGGATGCCGCAGAACTTGTCCATGTTATAGACCGCGCTCTCGTCCCGGTTCAGCCAAAAGTCCCTGAAGTCGGCCCATGAAGAGTCTTCCGGAAGGTAGAAAGCGAAGTATACCGCCTTATCCTGAAGGAGGACGTTCTTAATGTTTGCGATGGCGGTGTCGCTGCTCACATTCAGCGTCGGGATGGACAACTCCTCGATATTGGATATGTGATAGTTCGGCGTAGTGGAAATAGTAGTATAGTCCGTGTCGCACGACCCGTCGCCGTCCTGGTAATAGGCGTTCAAATTAGACCAAGGCACCGCCTTTCGGGTTATGTTGAAGAATTTCACGTAATCCCGCATCAAACCCCCCTGACAGCAGGACTGGGAGGGGAACAAGACAGTCTCATAGGAGTTCATGTACTGGGTCGACAGGCGGTCGAATATGCCGTTCTGAACGTCAAGAGCGACTTCCGTAACACCCGTACAAGCCCAAAGCCAGCAGTTCCCGCAACGGCCCTGATTGCGCTCCACGGGATTGTAGTTCAGGTGGCTTAGCAGGCTGAAGGAAGAGCCGCCGACCGACTGGATTCTCTTGACCGACTCGGGACTGGCCGATATTTTTTTGGCCTTATTGTAGCTTTCAAGCATCTCCTTCAATTCTTTGGCGTCGGGCTTCATCACCGGCAGCTCATCAGCCGTATCGTTCCCGGAACAGGCCTGCCAGCCGCCCTGTCCCTCAGGGTCGAGTGTCGCGTTCACATCCCCGCACTCCCCGCCTAAGCACAAAACCCCGGAACTGAAGTTGAAGAACCGGTACCGGGTCGTATTGATCGAACTGCTCGGGCTTATGAGATAGCCTTCAAGCCTGCCCCACGGAACAGTCCACGAGACCGAACCCAAAGTCGAATCACCGGCCGAATCGGCGCAGACCACTGTCAGGTTCCATTCCCCGGAATCCCGGACTGGTATGTCCGTATTGTCATAGACGGCCATTCCGCCGCCAAAACTCGTGTTGGACGAATCCTGGAAGAAGTAATTTAAATCCGGCATGTTCTCCAGGCTGAATGACGCCGAAACTATCGTGGAGTTAAGCGAAGAGCAGTTCACCCGGACGCCGGTCAGGACATCGCCGTACGCAATGCTGGAACAATCTTCCCAGAATGTCCCGTTCTCCAGGCACTGCACGCCCCGCAGGATGACAGGCGGGTCGGTAACGTTCATCTCAATCGTGTACTGCGCATCCACATTGTCCTCGCCGGGAGTACAATACCCATACGCATCGTTTGCCGTGACCGTCAGGTTATGCAAGCCCGCCGCAACATCATAGGGAATATTGACAGAGCACGACATCGAATAAGTAGTGTTAACGTTCGAATCATCCAAAAAGGAAACGCACGTCCCGACAGGATTCAAACCATCGTCCAGGAAAAAAGCCCAATGATTAGGGTCGGTATAATGCCACCCCGTCCAATCCACGACCAAAGAAACATTCCTGCTGGAAACCGGAACATCAAGCAACGAAACGGCGTCAATGGCATAGACACTAATCGCATCGTCGCAATAATGAACCGTAGAACCCGAACAATCAAGCGGAACGAGACCGTTACCCACGAAACCCGAAGCGCCGGCACCCGGCAGCAAAACCATAAAAACAAACAACAGAAAAACCAAACCCCGAACACCCCCTCCCACAGCCATCTCAAAAAAACCCTTATACAACTTGAATACAGGAAATAAAAACCAAAAGCCATACGGCCTTTGCCGCCCTATGAAGACATGCTTCTATACGGCGCGGTGTCGCAGAAAGCATACCTGCCTTTGATGGGACTAGTCTTCCATGCAGCCATGAAGTCTTCGTGGAGCGCTTTCCTTTTCAGCCCTATGGTAAAACCTGAGTCGTTGTAGCATACGTGCGTGTCATCAACCTTGGTAACGACTATCGCATGGGGGCTGAACCGGTGTGATGTGAGAGAGGAAACGCGCCCGACGAACGGCAAAAGGCTGGCGCCATCCAAGCTCACGACAGGATTCTTGCCTTCAGAAAGCTTTTTCCTCAGCCATGAGACGTCCCCATCCCTCGTCTCCTCATAACCGAGCCCGAGGCGCTCCATCGCAATCCTGTCCTCCGCCGGGTTGAACAAACCGAGCCTGACGACCGGAAGTGAAACGCCCAGTCTACCGAAGCGCGATGACTCTCTACTGCTGTCTTCAACCATCCGTTGCTGCTCCACGCCGAGCCCAACCCGCGCAGAACGGTAAACCTCATCCTCCGGGACATACCTCCCCAAATGCTTCGCAGCGACCATTGCGATACACCGGTTCCCGCACGCAACCACACTCTGGCCATAGGCAGGCAAATCAAGCGGGCTCCTAACGCCCTTCCCAACATCGGCCACATAACGCTCACAACGCTTAGGATCCGCGAAATGCGAATACGCCCTCAAGGCCGCATAGACGCCGGCACCCGCAAGGCTGACAGACGACATGACAGCACCGCCATCACGCAGCGAACGAGAACGACGACCGGCAAGCCCGACCAACACCGACGGCTCCTTTCCCGCAAGCTCGGCCGGAAACGGCAGCTCGCCAAAACGCAAGCCCTCAGATTTAAACCCCACAGGCCTAGCTTCCCGCAACATGACATGCACACCTGTAACAAAAGTAAGCAGTATGAACATAAATACCGCGGCATAAAGGCGACTGTGCTCTTTTTTATTGTTCTGCTCCTTTTTGGAAGAAGTTGCTCCCTTTTGGGTAGAAATGGCTCTTTTATTCTTTTTTCATAAAGATACTATCATAGTCGAAGATATTTTTTCCACAGCTTTGACAGCTTCCTTTATGGACGCATATAGTGCCTCCGCATTCAGGGCAAGTCCACCGGTCTTTTTCGTTTACGAGAAATCTTTTCAGGCCAAATTTCCTGATGTTTCCAAGGTTCTCAATCATGCTCATATGGTATTTTGTCCTGTATCGTTTGTCTAGGTGTTTTAGTCTGTCGCAAGGAAAGTCATCACACCCATAGCAGAATCCCGTCTTGCTTCTTTTAAAAAATACGCAATTCTTGATTTTACAATTGGCTCGCGTAATGGATTTTTTTGAGTCGTCGATTCTGCAGCCTTGGCATTTGTTCTTTTCTCTCAGATATGCCATGCAGACGCCGCAATTCATACCGCACGGCGCAATCAGTGAAAATTCTTTTAGAGGTTCCATCGTCATCTAGGGAACTCAGGTCACCAGCTGTTTTGAGCTTGTTGGTCTTTTGCCTCTACTCATTTTCTACATATTTTTGAACTAAGGGGTCATTATGCCACATTGAATCGTATTCGCCTTTTTTTGTTAATAGTCGTTTGGTTTTTTCTGGAAGTTTCTCCCAAATGTGTTTTGGAATGCCGGGTTTGGATTTCACGTCTACTCGTTCTCCATTTTTATATAAATGAAGATAGTCCCAAAAAACGAACAGAGGATTGTCACCTCCGCCGTGTATGAAATCCATCCAGCCATTCGCAATTATCTGCCCGTCTGTGTTTATAACATAGACAATGGAATAATTTTCCAAATCGCCCCCAAGAAAACTAGTGCAATGGCCTTCTTGGCAAGGATTTGTCCAGTCTACATAAACTCCTTTTTCGTTTATCCCGTATTCCCGTAAATCATCGATTAATTGTCGGTTTACTTCTTCAAACAATATCTTCCCCATCTTCCCTACTTCATGAAAATATGAAGTGTTATAATCCTCATAATCTATGGCTTTCAGAATCTCTTTTTGGAATTTCTCTCTAATCAAGTTTTCAACCTGAGTTGAGTCTAATCTACTATCCTCTGAACTGAATCCTGTAACGGAGATACGATAGGGATACTTTTTCCCACGGATGTCTTTGATTTCACGTAGATTCTGATAGAGATACACCGTCCGATTCTGGTATTTGAATTCGTAGTACCCTTTGCTAAAACTATCTTTCGAATACTCAGTACTACCGTCTGGAAAATTAATTCTTTCCTTAATCTTAACTAGCGTCTCTTCCAGATTCCCGGATGATGAAAGGTAAATCATTCTGCCCCTAGGACTTCATGATGTCTCCTCTACAGGACACCCTTTCTTTCTTTTTTCCCAAGGCTTTTTTCTTTCTTTGGAAAAGAAAGAAAAAAGGCTGTTTGGGACCGCTGAGATTTGAACTCAGGTCACCAGCTGTTTTGAGCTTTTGGTTTTGCTTCCCGAAGCTGGAAGGATACCAAGCTACCCCACGGTCCCTTTCTTGAGGTTGTGGGTGTTTTACAGGCTCCCAAAGCTGGAAGGATAGCCAAACTACCCCACGGTCCCTTTGGTGTGGTAGAATATATGGTATGTTCGGATTAAAACTTTGTTTTTAGTGGAGGGTATTTGTTTGCTTTATTCTACCAGTGTTTTTCGACCTGCACTTTCATCAGGTCTTCTGCTATGTATGTTTCGGGGAATATTTTTCGTGCGTCGTCGAGTATCTTTTGGAGGTCTTCGGGTTTCGGGTATCTCTGGCTTATGTGGGTTAGGAATAGTTTTTTCACGTTGGCCTTTACTGCGATTTCTGCGGCTTGTGTGTTTGTGCTGTGGGCTGCTTCTTCTATTAGTTCTTTTTCGTCGTTGCTGAAGGTGCCGTCGTGTATGAGGACGTCTGCGTCTTGGGCGAGGTTTATGACGTTGTTGCAGGGTTTGGTGTCGCCGGTGTAGATGATTTTACGGCCCATTATCGGGTTGTCTAGTACTTGGTCGGCTGTTATGGTCTTTCCTTTGACTGTGACGCTCTTGCCCTGCTGCAAGTCCGAGAATAGGCGGCCTTCGGGCACGCCGAGGTCAAGCGCTTTTTGTTTTAGGAATTTTCTGTGGGGCTTTTCCTCGAATAAGTATGCGATGCTGTTTGCGGTGTGTAGGGTCTTTGCGCATGTTACGGCGTGGTTTTCGGATTCCATGACAGGGCCTGGTGTTATTTCGTGTATTTTGATTGTGAGGTGGTCTAGTATGAAGGTGCCTGCGGATAGGAGGGTGTTTATGGTCTCCTGGGTTCCGCGGGGTCCGTAGATGTTTAGTTCGCGCGTTCTTTCCATGAAGTCCATGCTTTGTATCATGCCGCCGAGGCCGAGGAAGTGGTCGGCGTGCAAGTGCGTTAAAAAGATGTGGTCTATTTTCATGAAGTTTATGCCTGCGATGCGCATTTGGCGCTGGGTTCCTTCGCCGCAGTCGAAGAGGTAGGGCGAATTTAGGTGGCTTATGATGAGGCTTGAGAGGTTTCTTGTTTCTGTGGGCACGCAGCCGCTTGTGCCGAGGAACGTTATCTCCATGTTTTATTGATGGACGTTTAAAGATAAATTATGGACTTGGGTAGGCGTTGCGAGTTTCACGCGCATACTTTCTACAGCGACGGCGTGCTGTGCCCCATGGAACTGGTCCGGAGGGCGTTCGTATTGGGCGACGGGGCGCTGGCGATTACGGATCATGTGGACTTCACGAACATCGAGCACGTCCTGAGGCAGCAGAGGGCCCTTAAGGGGAATGTCAGCTGGGATATCGAGGTTTTCTGCGGCGTCGAATTGACGCACATACCGGTCGACAGGATTGCGGGCCTTGCGGCGAAGGCTAGGCGTCTTGGCGCGGATATCGTGATTTTGCACGGCGAGTCGCCGGTGGAGCCTGTGGAGGCGGGCACGAACCGCGAGGGCGTCTCGTGCGCGGACGTGGACATCCTCGCGCACCCCGGCAACGGCCTGACTGCGGAGGATGCCGCCATTGCGAGGGAGAACGGCGTGTTCCTCGAGCTGACTTCGCGCAAGGGGCATTCCAAGGGGAACAGGAACGTCGCCAGGGTTGCATCTAGGGCGAAAGCAATGCTGGTCGTCGATACCGACGCCCACGAGCCCGGCGATTTAATCACCCAAGAGCAGGCTTTGGATGTCGCCTTGAAGGCGGGCCTTTCGAGGGCTGATGCAATCAGGGTCGTTAAGGGCAACAGCTGGGAGCTGCTGGAGAGGCTGCGGGAGAGGTAGTTCTTTTATTTCGGATGGTTTCCAATTGTTTATTGGTGTTTTTCATGAGCGTCAAGGATTTCGTCAAGCCGCACGTCTTCGGCCTGGAGAAGTATGTTCCCGGGGAGTACCGGGAGGGCTTTATCAAGCTTGCGTCCAACGAGAACAATTACGGGCCGTCGCCGAAGGTCGTGAAGGCCGTCAGGGGTAATGCGGGCAGGTCGCATGTCTACCCGTTTTTGGACTCCGAAGTCAGGAATCTTGCCGCCAGGTATGCGGGCGTGAGCGAGGACTGTGTGATGACAGGCAACGGGTCTGACGAATTGATGGAGCTCGTCCTGAAGACGTTTCAGGGCCCAGTCGCCTCCTTTTACCCCAGTTATTCCAGCTACAGGATTTTCCCCCGGATGCTCGGGATGGAGTTTTTCGACATCGGTTTGCGGCCGGATTTTTCTTGGGATGTCGAGGATTTCATATTGAAGGCGAAGAGGGCTAACCTGTTTTTCATCGGAAGCCCGAACAATCCGACCGGGAGGGTCGTGGAGGAGGCTGATTTGGTCAGGCTGCTTGACGAGGGCAAAATCGTCGTCCTGGACGAGGCTTACTTTGAGTTCTCAGGCCAGTCGCATGTCAAGCTGACAAAAAAGTACGAGAACCTGCTGGTCTTGAGGACGCTTTCAAAGGCGTTCGGCATAGGCGGCCTTCGGGTCGGCTATATGGTCGGAAGTCCGGAGACGGTTTCTTATGTCAACAGCCTCAAGCCGCCGTTCAGCATCGCCTCGCTGGCCGAGTTTGCCGCGCTTGCCGCCTTGAAGGACTTGCCTTACATGCGCTCTTGCGTGAGGAAGATTGTCAAAGACAGGGAGCGTCTGGCCAAGATTCTTGGCTCGCGCTTCAAAGTAGTCCCCTCGCAGGCCAATTTCCTTTTGATGGACGTTTCCCCGATGTCTTCTGGCGTTTTTTTCAACAGGATGCTGAGGGAGAGGATTATAATCAGGAAGTTCGGCAAATTCAAGGGCTTTAACGGGGATTACGTGCGGATAACCGTCGGCACGAGCGAGGAGAACGAACGGCTGATAAAGGCAGTATCTAAATTGCCGGGATAATTTTAGCTACGGCCCTACTATCCGCAATGCCGGCGCGCAATCATCGCTGGGCTGCTGGATTCTAAGCATGCCTTTAAGCGATGGCCTGCCTTTCTACAGGCCATGCTTTTACGCCCAATCCAGCCGTGTTAAAAGCCCAATCTCAGGCGCATGCGCCGGGTGCGCAAGACCATACAAAAGCGTCATTAGGCCCGCAGCACGCCCAGCTTCCGCCCGGAGTCTTCAACTGTATCCTGCTCACGTTAAGGATCAAATTGCCTTTGGGCGCTATGTTTATGTTCCCTGAGCTGGACTTGATGTAGCTGTTCGGAAGCGTTGTAGTGCTGGCCGCCAGGGTGGTCGTTGTAGTGGCCTGGGAGGTCGTTGTTGCTTGCGTTGTCGTAGTGGCCTGCGTTGTCGTAGTGGCTTGTGTTGTTGTAGTGGCTTGTGTTGTCGTTGTCGCAAGCGTTGTCGTAGTCGGCTGCGTTGTCGTGGTCGCCTGCGTTGTCGTCGTTGCGATAGTCGTAGTAGTCGGCGTTGTCGTCGTGGCTACGGCAGTTGTCGTCGTGGATGACGAGGTTGACATCGTCGCCTGCGTCGTTACAAGCGTCCCCTGCGCGCTCTCGTACATCATGAACCCGCCGAATTCCTGAAAGCCCAGCACCGGCCTGTTGCTGATCGGGTTCAGGAAGACCTCGGGATAGGCATTCCTTGAGTTTGACATGGGTATCGACTTGACATAATTGCCAGCCTTGTCCAGTATCTCTACCGTACCCTGTCCGCTGTTGAACCCGCTTGCACAGCCGATGTAGACGTTATTCTGGTCTACGAAAATCCCGGCCTTGCTGTCTTCCGCCCCGCCTGAGTAGTAGAAGGACGAGCAGTGGTGGTTTGTAGTGCTCAACAACGTTGAAGGCTTGGATGTCGTTACCATAATCCTCTTTACCGGCTGGTAGCTGCCTGCGCTGTTATACGGCGTCGTGTTTACGAACACCCAGGCCGAGTCTTCCTGAAAGGCGTACAGGCTCGTGGGCTCAGAGGTGCCGCCCATGCTGAAAACCCATGCTATACCGCAGTCCGACAGCCGGTACTTGGCCAGGTGGGTCTTGTTGACGGTGAAAAAGCTGTTGTTGAAGATGTAGCCGTTGTAAGACAGGCCATTGGAATTCAATGCTGAAAAGTTGCAGGTGTTCAGCCCGCTGGAACTCGACTGCTTAATCCAACGGTTTGTCCTTCTCGTAACAACGACCCCGGAAACATCATCGGCCGGGAATTCCCTCATCGCCGAGTCCGCGACGTTAGCCTTCTTCCAGTTCCGAACGCATGTCTTGTAGTTGAAACTGTACAACGCCCCGGCATTATCTGCCACAAAAACGTCTTCGCCTAGCACGACAGGGTTGGCTTCGCTTCTTGGAGCGTCCAATGCGCCGCTGCAGGCCAATGCGCACAGGGGAGTGGCCCCGGAGAAGTCGTATGTCAGCAGGCGGTTGTTGCTTGAGTTTAACACGACCAGATAGCCGTCCCTTGTGAAGGAGTACTGCGTCTCCCTGTAGCCGAACGAGCCGGGTATGGTGCATATGCTTCCTGCGTCGCTGATACGGGACACCTGAATGCCGGTGCTCCAGCCCGTGACGGCGGCCATATTGCCCCAGACAGGCGATGCCCCGCCGGGGGACGCGCCGTTGTTAATCTTACGCCCTGTTAGGGAGGAGACGTCCATCCACCAGCCGGGCACATCCTGCGTCCTGTACTCGCTCTTGCCGACCAGGGGATAATCACTCTGGCTTGCGGACGCTATGTACGGGTCCACGGTAACCCTGTACGTCTCGTCTATCACGAAATAGACGTTGAATTTCACAATGCGCCCGGAGGGTGTGAACTTCATCAAATATTTGCTTTCACCATTCTTCACGGTAAAAGACTTCCCATTGACGTAATTGCCGTTACCGTCGTACAAGCGATAGGAGAACGGCAGGCTCGTCTCAATACGCACCCTAGGCTTGGAAGCCCTTGAAACACCCTTAAAGTTCACATAAACCTCGAAAACACACTCAGGAGAGCAAGTGCTGGCATTCTGGACGCTAAACTCCACATCCGAATACCTGAAACTCTCAAAAACCATGCCATTCCTGGCCAACGAAGTCCGGCCCACTTTCATGTCCGCCAGAGTGGTCGTAACGGCCGTGTCACTTAATGCAGTAAACGCAGGAATGGATGCAAATGTAGGGCTGCTACTGCTGCTGGAACTGGAGCTGGAACTTGTTGTGGAAGCAGCGCTGGAGCTTGAACTGCTCATGGAACTGGACAACCGGCTGTCATCGGGATTAATCCATATACTGGAGGAATAGGCATCCACCTGCGCAACAACGCTAACGCAAAAAACAACACAAAACACCGCAAGCCATTTACACACGTTTCCTGTCATCATTCAAACCACCTCAAAGACTATTGACGAATTCGACACATCCAACACGCTCTCGTCGCCGAGCACCAGCGAAGGATTACTCTGATAGACTACACTGCCATCCAAGACTAGGACATTGCCGTCTTCGACGACAACGCCCCCATTCGAACTTAAAAATATCGACTCGAAAGTGCACGACGTCGGCTCGCCGACAAACCAGTCGCCCTCAACCGGCGGATGACTGCCGACGCACAAGAGAACAACAGGCAAAGTCGTACTGGTTGATGTGGTAATAACGGTAGACGAAGTCGTAATGACTGTCGAAGTTGTGGTTGCAGTAGTTGTACTAGTGCTCGAAGTTGTGGTCGTAGTAGTTGTAGTAGTGCTCGTAGTCGTAGTAGTCGTAGGTATTACCCCACCCAACTGCACCGAACCCCACGTGAAAGCAGGAGAGTTATCTTTGTCCCCGGCAAGCGCACGCCAATACAACGTACTGCCACGCTTGGACTCAGGCACGTTTATCGACGCCTTGTACCAGTCGCCCCCCGCTTCGGCGTAGTCGAAATCGGCGTCTGCATAACCGGAATAACCAAACTCGTCTATAACATCATCATCCCAACGGTAGTACACCAGCGGATAAGTGCCATCATCCAATATGCCACTCGCATCATACAGCTTAATCCTGAAGCTATAAGACCCCGGCTCCGAATCGCCGCTATCGCGATAAGACTTGAAGATGGGCCCTTGCGTGTCTTCGTCCAGTATCTCCCCGCCAGCATAAGACGGCGTCAAACTCCAACTGTGCGTGCTGCCATCGTTTCCCTCAGCGTAAATGCGCCAGTAAATAACCTTACCCTCCTCACTTTCCCCGGGCGAGCTTATTGACGCATCCCAAGTGCCGGAAGTACTCCCCGAAGGCCCGCTCATAGTCTTAACCCCGTTTTTGTTGGATGCGTCAACTGACGGGTCGTCAAACTTCCAGTATACTTTCACGCTCTCAATCTCGACCGGGATTGACATGACAACATCGTCCAAGCCGGAGTAGTCCGACGGACCGACAGTGTCTTCCAGGATGCCGGTGCTGTCATACAGCCTAAGGTAGATGTCGTATACCCCGCTTTGGGGTGCAGTCCATGTGAATTTACGCCACTCCCACTGGGTGCCATTAATCCTGTATGTGCCGTCGGTCTGTTCTTCCACTAGTGTGCCGGTGCCGGCGTCCTTCACCCTGACTTTTACGTACACGTCGGCGAAATCGGCGGTGGTGTCCACATCCCAAAAGAGGTCAACCCTGCCTTCTGAAACGCTTGAGTAAACGTTATAGAAGTACTCATTGCTGTCGACGTCGATAAAAACGTCGTTCAAGTCAGGGTCATATTTACTAGAACCGGGGTCTGCCACCCTTACGTCCTCCATCGTGCTGGTGTCGTCATAGAGGCGTACCTCAAAGTCGTAGGTGCCGGTTCCGGGGGCATCCCAGTCCACGCTCACAAAATCAGCTGCCGTTCCCTTTATGAGGAAAAGCGGTGAGATGAACTGGTCTACTCTGCTTCCGCCGCCTGATGGGTAGACGTTAACCAGGAGATAGACGACTGACTCAGCGCAGGTTGTATCGGCGTCTACGCCGATGGTTGCCACGCCGCCGTCTACAATCACATCCGCGCTGCCGGAGTAGATGTATTCATCGCATTCGCCGGCTTTTACTGACATCCCATCCTCATAAGCCTCTTTTTCGTCCGCGGACTTGTTGTAAACAACGATTTGGAAGTTGCTGAACCAGTTTGACACAGACAGATTCTTCTCGCCCTCCAGCGGCAAATCAGACTCCGAAAACGCCGCCTTGGACAAACCGGAGGCCATGATGGAGGATATGTCCACACTCACTTCATAACTATGGTCGGAGCTCTCGTCGCCGTCGTCTGTCGGATTACTGAACACAAAGTCGGATATTCCCTCCACTGTGAGGTTGAAATTCCCAGTCCACTGACGTCCGCGACTGTCGTTTATGTCCAAAGTGAACGGCATTACCGTGCCAACACCACAGTCCACGTCGAAATCAAAGTCGCCCGGCGTGTCCACGCTTTCCCCAGCAGGAATGTCGCCGTAACTCTCGATGCCGTCGCTGAAACTAACGCAACCGCTAGCGGACGACAGTCGAACGGTGACTCCGCCGGCAGTCTGACTGCCCGAATTCTTCAACAAAGATTTAAGGCTGACGCTATCGCCGTCGTTAATGAGCCCATCGCCACCGCTATCGCTGACTGTGTAGGACACCAATTTCAACTGTGGTTGGGCGGCGTACATGATCCATACGGGATTCGTGTATGTGCGCCAGCCACCATCCGGACTGACGCACTCCACGCGATAGTAGGTGTCCTGCGTGATTATGTCATTAAAGTCATGGGGGGAACCATCCTGCCCCTGAACCAGGCCAAAACCATGCGGCTCCTCATGACTGCCCACCAAACCCTTCACCAAAACAAGCTCGCAGTCATGCGCCACATTATGCAAAACGGTTATGTTCACTACGCCGCTAGACTGCAAAACATCGCCCGCCATGCCGACGTTGCTGACGTTGCCGGCATACAACTCTATAAAACCATCCATGCCGTCATTGTCGTTGGAGACAAAACACCTGCCCTTGCGCAAGGCATCCAGAACATTCTCCCGGCTTAAGGAATCCATCCGGCACACAGTAAAACCGACACCGTTTAAACCCGTTCCAAAGTCGCCGGTATTGTGCGCGTCGCTGTCTGCCAAAGCCACTGTAAAGCCATCGCTGGGATTTGTTTCAGACAGAAGAAACTCAACCCACGAATCTCGAGCGCTTGAGGGATTATTTACGCTCAAATCAACCTGACTTTTTTTATTGAATACATTACCGTTGATAATTTCAATACCAGTAAATCCATTTACAGTCCAATCATCCCAATGCTTGCCAGGAAATGTAATCGGATGACCAGATATATTAATATCTACTGCATTAGGGTCGTAGGGATGTGCGATGACACCAAAGCCCCCCGCGCTTGAAGTAAGGGGTATGCCTTCACTAGCATTAATACATGAGCACAAACCACAATCCGCCTCACCTAAACAACCGCCATCAACATAGGAATCAGCACCGATGGATAGATATTCCTCTAACCCACTTGTGTACCCATACTGGCTACAGGAGGAGGTAAACGTAATTTCCTGCCCGTACAAACAAACAAAATTGTCGTAGACATAGCATTCGTTTGATGCGCTTTGGAACTCATCTTCGGACACAAAAGGCGCGTGGTCTGAAAAATGCACCCAGCCAAAACCTGACTGGCTTGCTGAGTTAGACATAGTCTGTATTGTAGGGATACGATTTGGATCAAAACGGCAATCAACATGATTAAACATGAGAGGACTCCCACACGAATATCTAGAGTGTACGTGCTGGTCTCCTTTGTACCAGTTTCCGCTATCCACGCCTGTGGCTTCAAGTAGTATTCTTCTTTGCTCTGACAGCTCTTGAGGTTTTATTAGGTATAAAACATCCCATTCTTTGGAGACGTTAAAGATTTGATTGCCAGAGGACAGTTTAATCAGGAAAGTTGCGGAAATGTTGTCCAAGTAGGTGGGATTAGATACAAGTTTTGTTATGGGTAGAGAGAAGTCCATCGAAAAAAGGTTATTGTTTGAGGGAGTTACAGTCCATGTATCAATGCTGGCCATAGAACATTCGAACTCATCAAATCCGGAGTTAATGCAGCTGTCGAATATTGTTTTGTTCAGGTATTTGCCCAGAGGGCTTAGGACATGCCCAATATTTTCAGAAGACACTAACTTTCCATTGGAATCGGTAACATCCACTTGGAGAAGGGTTAGGTTATGGCTGTTGCTAGGATTAATGATGCTCATTCTTACATTTATTGTATTTCCAGCGCGGATGACGTCAGGTCCGGTTAATTTAACTACAACATTTTCTGGAACAGCACACACGTTTGCAACAAATAGGAGACCGGTCAAAAAACAAAGAAATATTCTTTTATTTAGTCCACCCCATTTATTAACTAGGCTTGTGTTCATTGCAGGTTCCTCCACGGAATTTGGATTTCATTGGCACAGGCTTAGACTCCAGCTCCTACGGGAATAGGACTGGAGTCGCCACTATTGTATTAACTAACTTCTTTTTTCACCACCTCTTCCCCCAACTACCAGGTAACACAGGATAGAGGATATAAAGCCAAGTAAAATGCCCACAGGAATTGGAAAGAAAAGTGATATAAAAGTGTCACAATGGCATAACAAGTCATTGATTACAAGAATTGGTATTAACAAAGGTGCGCCAAGGAGATAGGTTAGTAAGTATAAAAATAATTTTATAGGCAGTAAGTAATTAGGTAAGTACCCGGCAATACCCGTAAAAATTTGTGCAAAATATGAAATCGCACCCCATACCGCCCCTAATATCCCACCAGCCAGGAGATATTTGATTAATCGTTTCATCCAACCTTCCCCGTTTATTACATGTTTGCTGCCGGTTTAAAAAGATGGGCCATGGATGGGTATATGACCGGTCATATCTTTTTGGCTTTTTCAGGAGCCGGCCGGCGGATAGGAGTTTAATCAGAAAGTGCGGGCTGTCTTTCCGATTTTGATTGGGATTGGGCGCGGATTACTGCCCGGACAAGCTAGGAGAACGGCGAACTGCCTTTTGCGATTGGGAGGAGGAGTAATGCGCACAGCTATGGAAACCGTTCTTCGATGCTTTTCCTGTGGCGTAACAGTCCTTCGGCCTGTGCGAGGGTCATGGCCGTAGTGCCTAACTTCTTGAGGCCGGCTTTTGAGATGTTCTGCACGCTGCAGGCTTTTAGGAAGTCCCGAACGCTTAAGGGGGATGCGAATTTCGCCGCGCCGCCGGTCGGCAGGACGTGATTCGCCCCGGACGCATAGTCGCCTAGAGGGACCGGCGCATAAGGCCCGATGAATATCGCGCCGGCGTTAGTTATCTTCTTCTCTATGGAAGCTGCATTCCTTGCCATAATCTCCAAATGCTCGGCAGCATATTCATTAGCGAACTCGACTGCTTCTGCCATCGTCTTTACAAGGACGCCGTGGATATTGCCTGAGACTGGCCGGCTTTCGCCCTTCTTCCGCCGCTCTAATTCAATGCTGACGGAATCGAGCAAAGCCCTTGAATTGGACACTATCACGCACTGGGCGTCCGGGTCGTGCTCTGCCTGCGCCAACAGGTCGGCGGCTGCATAATCTGGGTTGGTGGTATCGTCTGCTATTATCAGGACTTCCGAAGGACCGGCCGGCATGTCTATATCCACCGTCCCGTAGACCAGGTTCTTGGCCGCGAGCACGTACTTGTTGCCAGGCCCTACAATCTTGCTCACCGGCTTTACGGACTTTGTGCCGTAGGCCAATGCGGCAATCGCCTGCGCGCCGCCCATCCGGTAGACTTCATCCACATTGCAGACATGGCAGGCCGCAAGTATGCTGTCGGGTATTTCAGGCGGGCTTGCAACGACCACCCTCTTGACTCCCGCGACCTTGGCCGGTATGCTCGTCATCAAAACAGTGGAGGGATAGGACGCCCGGCCGCCGGGGACGTAGCATCCGGCGGAGTCTATGGGAAGGATTTTCTCTCCGACTTCAACACCCTGCTCGATAGCAATGCTCCAGCGCCGGTTGATGTTCTTCAGCTGGCGGGAGTGGAACTTTGAGATATTATTGCGCGCATGCCTTAATGCCCTGAGGAGCTCCGGGTTAACGCGCCTTGCGGCCGCCGAAATCTCTTCAGGAGAAACTCTAACGTTCTTGCTTGTGAGATTCACATTGTCGAACTTCTTGGTATACTCGAACAAGGCCGCATCGCCCCGCGCCTTCATATCGTTGAGAATCCCGGACGCAACGCCAGACGCGGCCGAAACGTCAACCTTAGAACGCGAAATCAGGGCCGAAACATCTGTTACATCCTTTTTGTAGGAAAACACCTTCATGGCAGTTAAGTATTCCCGCACAGGCTAAAAAAAGACTCACGTACGCCGCGAAACGCGCAGGTAGACATAAGGATTTACCACACAGATGTATGCGTATATCAAAGCTTCCGCAAGCCGCGCGGCTATGAATGTGATTATCGCAAGGCCCGCCGTCAATCCCCTAAACTCGGCCAGCATGCTGATTGCAAGGCTTGCGAGTCCGAGCAAGAGGAATAACAGGTTAAGTTTCAGAACCTCTGGCGCGTGCCGAACGCCAATCTCCATGCTCTCGCGAAAGCTCGACACTACGCCATTGCGCTTGACAACCTCGGCGGGTACTACGAAGAAGATGAGCACGACTATTGCCATTATTGCCATGAACGCCACTGCGCCTGCCGCCAGGGTTACCGCTATTGATGATATGGAAATAAGCACCAGCACCAGCGTTCCTATCGCAGCCGCCATGGCGAGTATCATTGCCTCTATTATGAGGAGTATTTTCCACGCCCGCAGTGCATCCTTGAGCGAGCCTGTCAGGCTTATCGGCAGGCCGGACTGGTGGGCCGAAACGATGGCAGGGTACATGGCGTATGACAGCAAGTCTGCAAACAATATTGCTAGCATGAAGGCGAACAATAGGAGTATCTGGGATTCAAAGGCCAGTATTCCCTCCAGCGTGGGTTCTTCGATGAGGGTATAAACGTCTAATGTGAACTTTGCAATCCACAGCAGGTATATGCTGAACAGGAATGTCGTCACTATTTTCGGGACGAACGCCTTCGGCTCTTTTTTCAGCAGTGCCAGCGAGTCTTTCAGTATTTCAATCAGGTTCATTTCCTGGCCCTGACG
Organism: Candidatus Altarchaeota archaeon; assembly: GCA_028712125.1. Taxonomy (GTDB): domain Archaea; phylum Altiarchaeota; class Altiarchaeia; order IMC4; family SCGC-AAA252-I15; genus VGJA01. Next base: position 2,357 of record JAQTQS010000010.1, on the reverse strand, counting down.
CTGGCCATAACGTGGTCTTTGTCGTAGGGCTTTAGATCTATCGTCTCGACCACGTCGTAGCGCTGCCTGAGGAGGCCGAGCTCCTCCCTGAAGACCTGCCGGGGGTCTTTCACGCTGCTGATGCTCCGTGCCTTTATCGAGAGCAGCGCGTACTTGGCCTTGTAGTAGTCCATGTTCCTGAGCAGTATCTCGGCCTGGTTCTTCTGCGCCACGTCCTGGTAGACGACGTCGACCGGGCCTATCATCGGCGCGTATGATTCCGGGTGTTTGGCGTCGCCGAGTATTGGGAGCATGTTGTTCTTGTTCCTGCATACCGGCAGTAGCTCGCGCATCATGCGCTGGCTTACTTCCACGCAGTAGACGTAACGCTTTGTGATGTCAGCAATGTGGCTTGCAGTCGTCCCGGTGGAAGCGCCGAGGTACAGCACGTTGGAGTCCCTGTTTATGGGAAGAGTCCGCAGGCCTTTTAGTATGGCAGCGGCGAGCTTGCTCCTGAACGGGTCCCACAGCCGGTATTCCCGATTCTGCTGCTTGAGCAGCTTTTCATCGTAGACGCGGTAGCCGGGAACGGAATTCTCGGTGGCTATCTGGCCGTCCACCATGTAGACTCCGGGGAATTTCTGGTTCATCTGTAGATTATTGGAACTTCTTTAATTAAGGCGTTGCAGGCCATGCCTGCTTTCAGCCTTTCATGCCAGTAATAAGCGTTATTATGTCAGATGCCCTTGCCGCGAAGAGCATTATCCCGGTCGCAATCAATACGACCGGCAGGAATGGCATCCCAATGCCGTCGCCGAACCTCCCGAGGATGGGTCGCAGCATTATCTTGAAGAGCACGAGCAGCAGGTAGTAGGCCGCGATGTACATCGGGTTTAGGAGCGACATGGCGGCGCATGCTGCCGCGAGGTCCATCTCCGACAGCGACAGGATCATCCCGAAGTATTTCCATGAGAGGACGGCGAACAACATTATCATCACCCACTTTGCGGCGAATACCACAATCTCCGTCTCGCCGAGGCGTATGAAGTCATAGCAGAAAGCTAAAAGCGCGAAAGCCACCCAGACTTCCGCGAACTCCTTTTGGGCGGCCATCCGCTTGATGTCGCTCAATGAAGCGACGGTGAACGAGCCGAGCAGGAACACCAGGCCGTAGAACTGGAGCGTCGTCACGGCCGACGGCGATGCCATTGCGGTCAGAATCTGCATCAGGTTTGCGGCGTCCATGGTCGTCTACCTTCTCGTCATCTCCTCGATGCGCTCGGTCGTGTCCGCATCCAGAGCCCCCTTGTCGTTCCGAATCCTTACGAGCCTCGGGAACCTGAGGGCGTAGCCCGATGTGTAGGTCGGGCTTTTCTGTATCTCCTCGTAGGCGACTTCGACCACAATCTTCGGCTTCAATATGACCTCCTGGCCTTTTTCCGCGACTATCAGCGGCTTGAGCAGTTCGGTCATCTCCTTAAACTGCTCGTCCGTAAGCCCGGTGCCGAGCCGGCCGATTTCAAGGAATTCGCCTTTCGCAGGGTCGTAGGCCGAAAGCAATAGTGACGCCAGCCAGTGCGCTCTCCTCCCCTCGCCCCATGTTGCGCCGGTGACTATCAAATCAAGCGACTCCATGACCGGCTTTATCTTGTACATGTAGCCGACGCGCGAGCCGGGCTTGTAGGGCGAGTCAAGCTTTTTGACCATGACGCCCTCGTGGCCCATGGCGAGCGAGCGCTCGTAGAAGTCGTCGGCGTCTTCTTCGCTGCCTGTGACCAGCTGTTCCGAGAGCCTGAATGATTCCGTCGCCTCGACCGCCCCCTCCAGCAGCTTCCTTCGCTCGGCGAAGGATTTTTCAAGCATGCTATGGCCGTCGAGGTAGAGCACGTCGAACAAATTGACTTCAACAGGGATCTTCTTCACCATATCGTGTATGTCGTACTTTCTCTTAATCCTCCTTGAGAGGTCCTGGAACGGCCTGGGCTTTCTGTCTTCCACGCTCTTGATTGCGACTATTTCGCCTTCGAGTATCGCCTGGTTTGCGCGGATGTTTTCAACGCTCGACTTGAGGATTTCAGGGAACTGTTTGGTTACGTTCTCAAGCCGTCTGGTGTAAAGCTCGACGTGCGCGCCGTCCTTGTGTATCTGCACCCGGGCGCCGTCGTACTTCAGCTCGAATGCCGCGGTGCCAAGCTCGCCCAGTATCTCAGCGATGCCTTCAGCCTTCTGCGCGAGCATGACCTTAATGGGTCGCATGGGCGTAAGGTTTACTTTCGCAAGCGCAATATTCCCGCCCGTCTTCGCAATCCTCGCGGCCTCCCCCAAATCCGACGTGTAATTGTTCGCCTGTTCGACCAGTTCAGCGTCGACGTTGAAGG
>JAQTQS010000072.1 GCA_028712125.1 Candidatus Altarchaeota archaeon | reverse complement strand
ACACTCTTAACCTTCCCCGCAGCCCTCTCATTCCTCACACTACCCCCCAAAAGCGACTTACCCCCCTGCAACTGCGACGACTTCCCGAACATCGCAGACACCTGAGAAATACCATGATGCAAAAACCTATTCTTATTAGACCCAATCTGATCCAAACTCTTAACCAAATCAAGCCTCGCACGATTAGTAATATCAACGGTATGCGACCTCAACACCTGCATCCGCCGGTCAGCACCATCAATCCTACTATCCCGAAACCTCTTAGGAGCATCCATAACAATACTAATTACTCCCCAAACCCCTATTAATACACCACAAAAACACACCCCTCCCCCCTTTTTAAAACAAAAAAACCTATAATAAAGAACACCACCAAACAACCCGAAAAAACGGGCCGGTAGCTCAGTTTGGTAGAGCACCCGGCTTTTAAGAGCCCCTTTTCCTTTCTTTCGCCCTGCGAGGGCAAAGAAAGAAATGGCCCCTATGGGGCCGATGCCATTTTGCAACAGCAAAATGGCATTTTGGGATGAAACACTTTTTTCGAGCGAAGCGAGAAAAAAGGGTTCAAAGAAACCGGGTGGTCGCGGGTCCGAATCCCGTCCGGCTCACAGCCTTTTTCTTTCTTTTATGCCTGCGGGCAAAAGAAAGAAAAAGCCTGGGGAAAAAGAAAGAAAAAAGCGGTATCTCCGCTTTGCTCCGATACCGCATGTATACAGTAGCCTGATACTAAGAGTAAGTTAGAATCTCACTTATCGATTTACACAAAAGTAAAAATCTCCAACCTGCTTTTACGAGGTTATATCTTCCACGTTTTTGAGAATTTTGACCAATAGCAGTCAATCCATAGTGTATCTTTTATTATTTTTGAATTGTAGGAATATTTTTTTGAGAGTTCCTGAAGTTCCTCAAGATTCGGATATACAGAAGAGCGTATAACTCTTATCTGGGGTGTAAAAAGTTTTTTATCATCTTCTCTGACATTAGATTTAATTCCTTCAAACAATTCCCCGAGTTTATCCCTATACTTTGACAGGGTCAGAGTCAGTAAGGGACCAGAACATTCTCCATCACAACCATTAACCAAACATGATTCGTCTGGTAGTGGATAATGGGTCAATTCATATACTCTCTTCAATATTGACTCAAAGACAGATGTTTCTGCTGAGCGAGAGTAGAATTCAACTGCGGTATGGTTTTCCATGCGTTCAGTGACTGCGAAAAATATCTTATTGTTATTCAGCTTTACATAATCCCAACTAATTGCTGAAACGTCTTTTGTTTTTTCAAAACCTAATAAATCGAGCATAGTATCCCAATTCTTCCATATTTCCCCTATAAGTACTCCTTTATACCAGAACTCCAAAAATAGTGTTGCCATCATTTCTCATTGGATTTGATTATTTAGGAATAAGATACCATAATTAAGTAAGTTTGGGATAAGGAAGTCTTGCGGACATCTCTCCCCGCTTTTATAAGTTTCTGCCGGGGCCAGGACATACGTCTAGCGTTTTTCCCTCATGCTTTCCAGGTACATCTGTGTGTAATCCTTCCTTCCGGCCGCTGCCGCTTTCTGTTTGAATCCGGTTTTCCTTGCCAGCTTTTCGAGCGTCTTCTGGCTTCCGCTGCCGTACTGGGCAGCCTTCTTCTCGCGCTGGATAATCGCATTGGGCAGGCCTGCTTGTTCTGCCATTTTGCGTAGGATGTATTTTCTTATGAATCGCATGCCGTTTATCTCGTCTACGCAGTCGTATTCCGGTTTTTCAAATTCGGTAATCTCTTTGACTTTAAGCTGTATCGGGATTTTCCGCGCGTATTCCGAAAATCCGCTTCCGAGGAATGGTATTTCCAGCGTTACGCCGTTGGCCTTGCATATGGCCCGGTCGCGGGCGAGGTTTGATTTTGGCAGTTCCTTGAGGTCTTTTTCCATCAATTCCTCAAGCTGCTCGTAAGTCCCTTTGCTGATGAGTTCGATATAGCGGTTGTATCCGCCGAAGAGTTCGTCGGCGCCCTGGCCGCATAATACGGTCTTTTGCTTGTCTCGTCCTGCCTGCCTTGAGGCGTAGTAAAATGGTATTGCGACGCTGATGTCGAGCGGGCTTGCGCTTTTTGTTATAGAGACGAGTTTGGGGAGGTCGCGTTCGATTTCCTCTTCCGAGACTTCGATTTTCCTTAATGTGAAAGGCAGTTCGGATTCGGCCTTCCCGGCGTAGTCCAGGTCGTGCGAGCCGGCGATGCCTGTCGTATACGCCGTTACTTTGCAATTCCTGCTGGCGAGAAAGCCGACCAGAGTGGAATCAATCCCGGCCGAGAAAATCAATCCAGCCTTCTTATCACTACAGCAGGCTTTCACCGAGCGCTCCAGCAGTTCCAGAGCCTCCCTTGCGATGTCTTTTGCGTCCGCATCCATTTTATATCATTGGAAGGATATGAATAACACTTAGGTGGTCTAAATAAAATTCACTTTTCTTGGCGGCGCGCAGGAGGTCGGGAGGAGCGCTCTAAAGCTGGAGTCAAAGGACAATGTCATGGTATTCGATTTGGGGGTATTAGTCTCGGAGCCGCCTAAATACCCCACCCTCCCGGACTACGCGGACTCCCTCACGCTATCCCACGCCCACCTGGACCACTCGGGCATGGCCCCGGCACTGTACAAAAAACAAAGCCTGCCCATCTACGCGACCGAGCTGACGTTCCAGCTGAGCCAGGTACTCCAGGAAGACAACATTAAGGTGACGGAACAGCAGGGCTACCCCCTGCCGTATAATCCAAAGGACATACAAAAATCAATCACCGGCCGCATCGCAATGGGCTACCGCCAGCCGCGCAACATACACTCCGGCATAAGCATGCAGCTTTATGATGCCGGCCACATACCGGGAAGCGCAAGCCCGCTGCTCGAGCTTGAAGGCAGGAAATTGCTCTACACAGGCGACATAAACGACAAGGACACGAGGCTTCTGGCCGGCGCCGACGTCCCGGAAGCCGACATACTCGTGATGGAATCCACCTACGGCGACCGCCTCCACCCCCTGCGAGACTCGTCTGAAAAGGCACTGCTTGCCGCCATCAACAACACGCTGGACGCGGGAGGCGTCGCGCTCCTGCCGGTGTTCGCGGTCGGCAGAAGCCAGGAAATACTAATGGTTCTCGAAAAACTCGACGCGCCCATATACCTCGACGGCATGGCAAAGCTCGCAACAAAGATTACCATCGCGAACGGCGGCTTCGTCCGCGACGCACTTGAACTGCGCAGGGCCGCCAACCATTCCACATGGATCGAGCACGACCACCAGCGCAGGGAGTTGACAAACGAGCCCTGCGTGATACTGACGACGGCCGGCATGCTCAACGGCGGGCCGGTAATCCAGTACATGCGCTCCCTCGCCGGCGACCGGAAGAACAGCATCCTACTGACCGGCTACCAGGTTGAAGGCACTAACGGCCGCCTCCTCCTGGAGAAAGGCCACATAATCGACCCTGACACCAAGGGCAGACTGCCGGTTTCGGCCAGCGTCCGGCAGTTCGACTTCTCGGCCCACGCAGACCAGAAAGGCCTGCTGGAGATAGCAGACAAGGCCGACCCGTCGGAAATCATCCTGATGCACGGAAGCCCTGAGGCGACGGCCGCGCTGGAAGCGAAACTCTCCGAGGAAGGCTACAAAGTCCACGCGCCTGAAATAGGGGAGACGATAGAGCTCTAGATTTTATTTCAAAGAGAATTATTGACTGCTATACTCACATTGCCTGTCAAGTTTTCTTGTTACTATCCTTTTTTTATTCTGGCGTTTTGTTCCTCCTTTTTGAGTTCCAGTAATTTTTTATAGTCCCTCAACGAGTCCAAAACGAATGGGTGTCCTTCGTATCCGCAGTCCTGGCAGGTGTAGATGCCCATCATCGGGCCGGAACCTTTCGCCCAATATGCCAGTTGTTTTAATCCGGATATGTTCCGGCTGCCGCATTTAAGGCATGCGTTGATTTCTGCCATCTTGACTGCAAGAATTCCTGCTAGACTACTTTTCCTCCCTGGTATTTCCCTTCGTATTTCTTGCTCGCGTCTTTGACTTCCTCAAAGACGATTTGCGCGATTCTGGCCATTTTTTCAATAGTGAATTCCCTGTCTGAGAGGTTTTTCAGGCCCATGGTCAATGTCCCGTGGTAGCCGGGGTCTACTACTGCGGTTACGAGCGTGCAGCCGCAGCGGAATATGGTCGAGCGCGGCAGTATGCGGGCCATTATGTCGGATGGCATGTTGACTTTTTCGTGTGTTTCGATTAGCATGTACTCGTTTGGTTTTAGGGTTATTTTTTGCGAATTTATTTCTTTCACTTCAGGCGTCTTTCGCTCGCTTTCGCCGACAAAAGAATCGGACATTATATGGTACGCCCTGCCGACACGCAGGTCATAACCGGCGCTCTCGAGGCATGAATCGCTGTACCCCTCTATCATCGCGTGTTCTGCCACCAGCCGCCCGATGCTGCCGTTCCCAAGAATCATATACGTTTATAAATAGGAACCGTTCATTAATACTCATGCCAGGAATAAGCGTAGCCGACGGGACTGTAATCATGGCATCTGACATGCTGAAAGACGCCCTAGACGAAGCCGAAAGGCATAACGCCGAACGGGTGGAGGAAATCCACCTTGAAATGGGCGACGCTCTCCAGCCGAGCCTCGACCGCCTTGTCAGGTCAATGCGATTCCTCGCCGGCGATACCAAGGCCAGCAAAGCCAGGCTAGTGGTCAGGCTGGTCGACGGCGTGGACTGCTCGATAAAAAAAATCGTCATCCCGTAAGACGCCCCTCAATTCGGCGGATGTATCACTGCCCATTCTAAACGTTTTTTTTATCACTACATGTTTTTTTATTACCAAACTAATAGCTATCCTGTTATGATGCAGGTTAACAGGGATACTTGCTGCTACTGCGGCGGGTGCGTCGGCGCCTGCCCCGTGGACGCGATGGAGCTCCAGGAGACTGTCCTCACAATCAGCGGCAAATGCACGGAATGCCAGATATGCGCCAAATTCTGCCCGGTCGGGGCAATAAAACGGGTGAAGGACAAATGAAGGACTTGGATTACGATGTCGTCATAGTCGGCGCCGGCCCGGCCGGCAGCATCACCGCCCGCAGGCTTGCGGAAAACGGCGTCAAAGTCATAGTCCTCGAGAAAAAGCAGGAGATAGGGACTCCAAAGCGCTGCGCAGAAGGGCTTAACATCGTCGGCTTGAAGAGCGCCGGGATAGAGCCGAACCCCCTGTGGGCCGTCAACGAGATTAACGGCGCCATCCTCTACTCGCCGGCAGGCCGCAAGGTGGCCATCAAGAACGACAAGTACCTGGGCTACATCCTTGAGCGCAAGATATTCGAAAAGCACTTGGCTGCGCAGGCCATCGACAAGGGCGCGCGTTACATGGTGAAGACGCGTGTCATGTCGGTCATCATGGAAAATGGTTCGGTCGTCGGAGTTTCGGCCGAGCACATGGGGGAGTCGTTCAACGTCCGCGCGAAGATTGTCATTGCCGCTGACGGCGTTGACTCGAAAATCGGCCGTTCCGCCGGCTTGAACACGGTCAACCGTATGACCGACTACCACTCCGGCTTCCAGTACGAGATGGCGGGGGTTAAATGCGAGGGCAACATGCTTCACATATTCTTCGGCGACAGCGTGGCGCCGAAGGGCTATGTCTGGATATTCCCGAAGGGGCATGGCATAGCGAACGTCGGTATCGGCGTGCTCAGCCTGGTTTCGGATGATGGCAACCGCGCCCGCGACCACCTCGACCGGTTTATAGCAAACCATCCTCAAATCTTCGCCGGCGCAAGCCCAATCGAGATAAACGCCGGGGGAATACCGGTCAGCAGCTCGTGCGAGACTTTCGTCGGAAACGGAATAATGCTCGTAGGCGACGCGGCCCAGCAGGTCAATCCGATACACGGCGGCGGCATCTCGCTCGCAATGGATGCTGCCATTATGGCGGCCGAAGTCGCCGTAAAGGCCCTGCGGGAAGGGACGTACGCCAAGGAGCGCCTCTTTGAATACGAACGCCGCTGGCGGGAGACGGAGGGCGCGAGGATGAAAAAGCTGTACGACCTGCGCGGCTTCCTTGAAAAGCTCGAAGACGAGGACTTCGAACGCCTTGCAGGCGTGATTAACGACGATGTTATTATGGCGATGACGTCCGGCGAATTCACAGGCTTCCTGAAGGTGCTGGTGAAAATACCGAAACTCTTCCCGGTCGCAAGAAAAATGCTGATGTAGGATGGCCAAAACCGTCCGAATCCTGGGCTCAGGCCTCAGTGGCCTGTCAGCCGCGATAAACCTTTCCAAGAACGGCTTTCAGCCCGAGGTGCTGGAGAAAAACAGCGACGCTGGATTGCAGATACAGCCCAACTTCCAGGCTTTTCAGGCCAGAGAGTGCACGCCGGCCGACTATCTAAAAGGCCTGAATCTCTGTCCGAAATTCCGCCAGTTGGTCTTCATGAAGGCTTTGTTCTCCACATCCGGCCGGGACCTCGAACTGAACCTCAGGCAGCCGGTCTACTTCATCCAGCGCGGCGGGGAACGCTCGCTCGAGGCCGGGCTTAAGAAGCAGGCCGAGGATGCTGGCGTTAAAATATCATTCAACGCTAAAATCCAGGAAAAGGATGCGGACATCATCGCGTCAGGCCCAAGGAGGGTTGACGCCGCGGCCTACG
>JAQTQS010000009.1 GCA_028712125.1 Candidatus Altarchaeota archaeon | reverse complement strand
GCCGAGGACATCGCTTACCAGGGCGAGCGGCTCGCATCAAGGCGCGAAATCGAAGGCGTCAGCAGGAAGCAATTGGACCGCATAAAACAGCTCGCATCCGAAGGCAAGATACCGCCTACCGTGCGCGTACGATGGGGCGTTGAATTCGCGCCAATAATACTCGCCGCATTCATACTGACGCTCTACTACGGAGACATACTCGCACTCGTTCTGAAAGCGCTGACAAGAGCATACTAACGCGGGACGTCGACAAGATACAAGCCCGTATCCTCGTCGAAGGAGCGATTCATCCGGTTGTCGAAACTGAAAATGAAAATCTCCCCCGCAAAAACCTTTGCCGACACCAGATGGCCGCCGACCGTGCTCCCGTCCCTCCGGGACAGGCACGCATGGGCATGCACGAACAATTTACCGTCCTTTAACATAACATTCCCCGCGCAGGATGAGAGCTCCAGCGGCCCGTCAAAAACCGATTTCACATACTCCCTGGCATCCTGCCGGTAAAAGCCGATAACCGCGCCCTCGACCGCCCCGATGGCGGTGAAAAAACCCGATGTGACGCCGTTCTTCACGGTCATGGCCATCACTTCCTCGACAAGGTCGGATCCCTTTGACAGGCGGCCGAAATACGCGCCCGACACGTCAAGCCTCACCGACTCCATGCTATATCTTAAATGCGATGCCGGATAAATACCGCAGCCCCGCAACCCTTTTTAAACAGCGCATCCAATGTATTATCCAATTTACGCAATTTTGCGGTGAAACAAATGAAACCTCTTGACGCACTCAACGAACTGCTTGAAAACCAGATAATGGTCAAGCTGAAGAACGGCATCGAAATCCAGGGCAAGCTCAAAGCCTTCGACATACACATCAACCTCGTCCTGGAAGACGCGGAAATCAAGGAAGGCGAGGTCACCAAGAAATTCCCCCGCCTGTTCGTGCGGGGCGACATGATACTATTCGTCGCATAAAAAATGTCCAAAGGAACTCCAAGCATGGGAAAGCGCGGGAAAAGGCACACGCACATTAAATGCCCGCGCTGCGGCAACGACAGCTACCACTCGCGCGACAAAATCTGCGCATCATGCGGATTCGGAAGAAGCAAGAAAAGGAACAACTGAACACTATATTTTTTTTAAGAATGACCCTTGCATAAGAATCATCCCGCCCCATCAAAAAAATCCGGCAGAAAAACTCAACAAAACTTCTCCCCCAACCAAAACTTAAATACACTGCCTCCATATCATTAACCTCACACGGGCCTGTAGTCTAGCTCGGTTATGACGTCGCCTTGACGTGGCGAAGACCACCGGTTCAAATCCGGTCAGGCCCATGACCCCTTTTCTTTCTTTGCTAAAGAAAAAAAAGGTGTTCAATCCCCAAAAGAAAGAAAGGGGGGGTATTCGACCCCACAAAACTAATTCTACATAGATGTTTTTTCTCGTTTATGTGATATGAACTTCTAGTAAAAATAAAGAGAATCGCAGGGTCAAATACCCTGCATGGGGGAGGGTCAGGATTAACCTAAAACTGGGGAGGGGGCGAAGCCCCCTCCGCGGTTTGGATAGCTTTAAAGCATTTTAAGTTGACACTACTATCTATTATTTAACATGATTTCCGAGGGCCATCCGGGGGATAGGCGTGTTTTACAGCAGCCTGTGGCGCCTCCCATAACATTGCCTGCGACGCGGCTGCTTTTGGACAGCGGGACGATACAGATATCAAAAGGCGGTTCTACTGCCGGGATTAATCCTCAAGGAGCTGTCGTGCGCAGCTGGAAGGTGGAGGGGAGAGAACTGTTGTTCTCACATCCGAATCCGGAAAACCGCCTGCGCGCAAGCCATCCCATAGGCCCGATGTGCGGCATGCTCTATGACCCTGTGACGAGGGAGAGGAACGGATTGCATGTTATCGACGGCGTTTCGGTCAAGATGCCTTTGCATGGCGGCTTGCGGGAGGAGAATTGGTCGCAGGCTTCCAAGCGCAGTGGGGATGAGGCTGTCCTCGAGCTTTCCAACGTTCCCGGCTCCCCGCCGACCGAGATGGCGAAGCATTATCCTTTCAATTACCTATGGAGGCTTGGCGTGGAGCTTCCGACTGACAAGAAGTTGGTATGGGACCTGTCTTATACCGGTTTGTCGGAAGGCAGGAAGGCCCCAGTTGACATGGGCTGGCATTTGTACCTGCCGTTCGAGCAGGGCATGAAGATAGAAGGCCTGAACGGCTTGAGATATGACGACCTCACGGCATGGGACGCGCCGGCTGAAGGCACAATACTCGGGCCGGGCGCATTCGGCGACAGGATCAACCGGGACTGGCAAATCCGACTGAAGAGCGGGCCCGACGGCCGGCCTAGGACGGAATTTGCAATAACGTACCCGGCTGCCGGATATTCCCTGAAGATGAAACTGCTGTCGGACCGGGCTGATACGATGATTGTATGGTCTAATCCGGTTCTTGGCATCGGGGACTTCATCTGCCCGGAGCTTTGGCGTGGCGAACGCAATTCATGGAAGAAGGGGACTGCCGAACAGGTCGGTTTCAACGAGAAGGCCGGTCTTAGGATAGAACTGGAGTACGTTCCCGGCAAGGCCGTGGCGGCCAAGGGGTGACTAATTTTTCAGTCGTCTTGCAGGATTCCGGCCTGGCCAATCGGTTATCCTTTCAGCGTGTACGATAGCAGGTACATCCCTCCCGTGAGTGCCGCCATCAGGGCGTAGACGATGACATTCCATTCCAAAATCTTTTTCCCGTCGAATCCTTGCGCTGGTATCATGTTGAAGAGGCTTATCCATGCGTTGATTTTGTAGCCGAGCAGGCTGGCTATGGAAAGTATCCTGATGTTCAGATATGGGTTGAGGTAGATTGCGAGGAATCCGACGCCCAGAAGGAGGTTCATCAGCGGGCCTGTTAGCGCGATTTTCCCGTGCTGCTGTCTCGTGAGCGTCTGGCCGCGTATGAATACCCCGCCGGGTGTTACGAGGATGAAGCCTGCGAGCGACAGGAACACGGCCCAGACGAGCCCCCGGTAGTTTGCCTTGAATATCGCCTCGAGGCCGTAGTGCTGGGCGAGGTATTTGTGGCCGAGCTCGTGGAGTATGAATCCCAGGCCGACCGTTGCGAGGCTTATGGGGAAGGTGAGCTTGAAGCTGTCGATGTCGTTGTTGGAGTACAGTATGCCGAATGCGAGCGAGAGGATGAGCCATGCTATCCCGATTTCCAGTGCTTCTCCGGGCGCGAGGTTGAAGCCTTTTTTATGGCGGTGCTGGTAGTACGTGTAGTCCCTAAAGTTCTGGTCTGCCGGGGTCTGCGGCCATTCCTGTCTGCCTTCGGGTTTTGTTTTTATCTTAAAGTCCATTCTTCCCACTTTTGCCTGTCATGCGGCCTCTATCATCTCGACGAGCTTCTTTTTGTCGTCGAGGAATCTTTCATAGGCTTTCATGTTGTCGAAGGCGCGGAGGAATATCAGCCTGTGCCTTTTGTCAACTGCGTAGACGATGTGCTGGTGGTTGTGTAGGGCCCGGAATATGTGGTTGCCCTGTATTGTCTCCTCGAGCCGGTGGAGTATGGTGAAATGCTGGTGCCGGCAGTCCGTCACGAGGCTGATGTCAAAGTCCGGCGCGTCATGGAGGAAGTGCTTTGACGCCAATACTTCGGTAATGTTCGGCCTTAGCTGCTGGAAGTGGCTCTGACAGCCGAGGCATCCGGCGTCGGCAGTCGGGCAGGATTTGACGAGCGTCATCTTGTGTTATCTATCATCCCGGCGTTGTATTAAATTGTCATCGAGGGCGGATTGGGTAATCAGGCTCGCCGGCTGTTATAATCTTTGCTCTCCTTCGGCCTCTTGCGTTTCTTCTATCGTCTCATCCTCCTCTCTTTTGGTAATCCTCATCCTGGGCAGTAGTATCGCCTCTATGTCGCCTGCCATCGCCGCGGGTATCGGGATTTCCCATTCCTGCGTGCCGTGCCTCTCGCTGAGCGAGCTGGAGGCCGTCTCAATCACGAGTTTCGCCGTCACACCCTCTTTCACGACCTCGGCCTTGTAAATGAGGCATCCTTTTCCGTCGGCCTTGAAGTACTGGTTGTTGTAATAGATTTCCTCTGTTCCTATCGCCGTTTGGGGGTTTGTGTGCGAATATTCCCATTGCACGGCCAGCCGGCTGCCTACGGCTATCGGGATTCCGAGCGCGAGGCCGAATATAAGTCCGCCGGCCGTCGCTGCGAGCGGGTTTATGTCGCCGCTGCCGTCGAGGATGCCCATTATCCCGACGAGCGAGCCGACGAGCCAGAAGATGAAGGTCAGGCCGAAGAGCTGCAGTTTCCAGTCGTCTTTTTCGTTCTCCCATTGGGCGTCAATTATTCTTTTCCACTCTTCAGGCGTGTAGGTCCAGCGGACTTTCGGCCGGCTGCTGGAGAGGAATTCTTCCGTCTTCTTGGCTTCGAGCATGCCGGAAATCCAGGTGAATGCGAGTATTGCCAAAAGGAAGAGGGACGGCAGGATTGCCGGGATGAGAATCCGCCAGTCCCAGCCGGCGGCAGATACCAATAGCATTCCGGCGGGCGGGAGCATGAGCGAGAGGGCCGTAAGGAAGGCAAGGCTGATGATGGAGCGCGTGTTCGGATTGCGCACGCCGGAGTATGGGGCGTATGTCGTTCCCGGGGTCGCTGCTGCTGGGGCGTCCATATTACTCCCTATGTAATTGGAGTTCGCCCTTAAACCCTTAATCTCCTCATGGAAATCTCCCTCACCAGTGTCTGCTTAGTCGTCTTCGTGTTCGTCTCTATCATCTCCCTCCCTCTCGCGTTTTTCTATATCTCCCTCTACCCCTTTTGGGCCTTCTTTTTCATCCTCTTTACTGTCCTCTAGTTTATGCGAATCGCCGGATGACTGCTCCTGTGACGAAGGCGCTCCTGACGCGCGCGTGTATCTTGTCAGAGTTTGGCTATTTGTAGTTGAGGGCGTGCCGCCGGATGCGCCTGTGACGCGCACGGGGGTTTCTACGGCGGTGTCCGGTTTGGTCTCGTTAACCTGCGTTATCACCACCTCCGGCTTGGATTCTTCCTTGACGGCTTGGATGACTGGGGGCTCTTCTGCTGTTTCGGGCTGTCCTTGGCTTTCAATAGCGGCCGGCGTGTATGCGGGATTCTCACTGCTTGCTGCGAGTTGTTCGACGAGCGAGCGCATCACAGACTCTATGCCGTTCTTTTCGGCGGAAAGCTGCTTGCCTTTAAAGTCGTATAATGCCATGTCCCTCTCAAGCAGGTTTATTGACGTCTCATACCGGTTGTCGATGTAGAATCCCAGGCCTGCGGCGTATGCCATCACGATTCCTGCCGTTGCTAGGGCCATCAGGCTTTTTATGTGCTGTTGCATGCTTTCACCTCCTGTTTTTATGATGCGCGCGTCACCCTTGGTTTGGGCTTTGGGCTGATGATTGTCGTCGTTGTCGTGGTCTCTTCGGTCGTTGTCGTTGTTTCCAGTGTCGTGGTCGTCTTTACTGTGCTTGAAGTCCCTTTTTGTATGCTGGTCGTGCTCTTTGTATTTTTTGCCGTTGACTGCGTCTTGGGCGTCTCTTGGGCTGCCACGTCCATCATGAGCGCTTTGCTTATCGCCTCAAGGGTGTTTTTTTGGGCGTTCAGCTCTTGGTAGCGGGAATCATAGGCGGCAAGCTGCAGCTCCATTGATTTAATCCTTTCTGAATAGGTTTCGTCGATGTACAGCGTGCCCAGCAGGTACATTAGCGAAACGCTGATTGTCATGCAGGCGAAGAACGCCTTAGTCAGTATGCCCATACGTCACCTCATCTAGTTCCGGCGCAATGCCGGCCGTATTTGCTGCTTCCAGCTGGAGCATCGATTGCTCGTGCAATTCCGCCATCCGGAATTCCGCATCCCTCGCGTCCGAAAGAATGGCGGTCGAGCACGCTATGAGCAGTATGAAGAACATTGCCGCGAGTCCTACCTCCACATGGTCCGAGAGCGTTATGTACGTTCCGGCTATCCGCGTCGCCAGGAGGTCGAGCGCGAGTATGAACGAGCCGGCCAGGAGGGGTTGCAGCAGGTAGTGTAGCGCTGAATTCTTGATATCCGTCCCAAGGGCGGCCGAATGCGCGTATGCCAGAACGAAGGCCGGGTAGGCGAGGTAGTGGACAATCTTCCAGCGGGAAAACCCAAGGGTGCGCATGCCTTTTTTGGACGACGCGAGCGCGACCATGACCAGCATGTATAATGCGAGCGTTCCGAATGACAGGCTGGCAAGCCATTTGTCCGAGAAGGAGAATCCAAGATACTCTGGAAGCGACAGCTCCCTGCCCCATTTATAGTTGTCTATGACCGCCGAAAGGCCGTGGCTTAGTATGATGAGTAGTGCGCCGGCCGAGACGGCGGGGTGTATTCTGATGAGGTTCGGCCCGCCCTTTCCCTTGGTAATAATGTGCCATTCTCCTATCATCAGGGATAGAAACAACAGCGCGTAGGATATGAGGCCCAGCGCCCTTGTCTGGAGCCATATCACGCTTGTGTCCCTTATGAGGATTGAGAGCGCCGTCAGCAGGATTAGGGCTGCGGCTAGGGCTATCGCCATGATTGCCGTTCTAGTGTTCACTGGCCGCCTCCCCTTTTATCAGGCTTTGGAATCCGTTGTAAGCGGATATTCCCATTTTCTTGTCTACCGTGAGCGCCTTTATTTCCGGATGTTTTGACAGGAACTTCCCCGCTTCTCTGCTGCCCAGGACGAATACGCAGGTTGCGATGGCGTCCGCGTCGGCGAGTCTTTCAGCGACTGTCGTGACCGAGGCGAGGTCGCTTTCTCCGACGATGTGGCAGTTGTCATAACTCCCGGTGTACTGGACGTAGTCTCCGGACGTGGCCACCGAGTTGTTTTGCAGTAGTATGGGGTCGTATATGCGGCCGTTCTTTCTCGGGTGCTGTATTGCGACGGTTTCGGTTCGGCTGCCGAACGCTCGCATGTCTCCGCGCGCGTCTATGAATCCGCTTTCTATTCCGCATTCCTGCATGTATTCGGCGATTCTGTCGCCGATGTAGCCTTTCGCGATGCTGCCAAGGTCTATGAGTATGTCCGGGTGGTTGAGTGAGACGTTATTTTCGTCCATCGTTATGTCCTCGTACGTGCACGAGACGTTCGGCAGTGGGCGTCCCTGTTTGCGGGCGAGGTATTGGCGGCCGAGTGTTATGTCGTAGGCTCCGCCGGTCTCTCGGGAGTATTGCAGCGCTTTTGCGAGGACGTATCGCAGCTCGTCCGAGACTGTTTTGCCCCTTTTGGTGTTGAGCATGGAGAGTTCGCTTTTAGGGTCGTAGAGATTGAATATGTCCTGGAGCCGGGTTGCTTCGCCGGCGGCGAGTTTTGCATGGTCGATGCCGACGCTTCCTTCCAGTCCGTACATGACTATCTCGATTTCGCCTCCGGCCAAGGGTATCGTGCATGTGGTGTCTGCCATAATCTCGCCTCCTTCAGGTCTTCGTCGTATGCTTGCTGCAGCATGGCTGCGGCATCCACTTAACGATTGTTAATACAACTATGTGGCAGGTTATATATAAATGCCGAAAGCCGGCCGCAGCCATTAGCGACAAACGTGAAAAAAACGGATGGGCGCGAGAAAAATAATGATCCGCCGCCCGCCCAGACGGATGCAAAAGAATAACCCCCCACGTGACACGCCTGTCCAAGAAACGGCGGTGCAACGCCGATTGCCCTCATGCAGCCTACATGGTTATCGTCTTGAAGTCGTGGTATTCGCCGGTGTCTGTGACGAACTCTATCTCCGCCTCGAGTATCGCCTTGTGCCTTCTCTCCTCGTCTATCAGCCTTTTCACCGCCCGCTTCAGGTTCTTGTCGCCGGTCGCTTCGAACAGCTTTGAATAAGTCTCAATGCTCTTGTCCTCGGCCCGAATGCCGATGTTCAGCGCGTCCAGGGCGTCGGCCTTCCGGCCTCGTTTCCCCCCTGCAGTCTCGCCGAAGATTCCGCTAGGCTCTGATTGGGCGTCCTCAATGGCGTCGGGATGGCCGCCGAATCCCCTAATCAAGTCGTTGACGGTGTCGTAGTGCCACACCTCCTCGCCTGCGAGGTATTTGAACATTGCCTTGCCGTTAGCGTCCGCCGTCTCGCCGGCCGCCTTGGTGTAGAATTCGAATCCCTCCTTTTCCAGCGTTCGCGCGCTCTTTAGGACGGCCAGCGTCCATGTCACATCTTTCTCTTGCATGCTCTCACCGTTTTTTTTAGCTTGGAGTCAGTTCGTTGTCGTACCAGAAGCCCTCGCTCTTCAGGAAGGCGTACTGGATTTCAAGCTCCTTCATGTGCTCTTTCTCGGACTCTATGAGGTAGTTAAAGACCTTCATCGCCTTTTTGTCGCCGGCCGCGCAGGCCGCATCGGTGTATGTGTCAATCGTCTTCTTCTCTATCTCCATAGCCTGCCTGAGGGCGTCAAGGTCGCTTGCGTCCGGCAAAACTTCCTTAGGCACTACGCTCTTTGGCCTGCTCCTTCTCAGCCGGCATGCGCTTTTGCTGAAGGACTTCTCGTCCGGCAGCCAGCTTTCGCCCGCCGCTTTCGCGAGATGCTCTTTAAGCGCATTGAGCTGCCCTTCCTCCTCCTCTGCAAGGTAGGAGAAGACCTTGCGGCCGCTCAAGTTCTTGGTCTTGCCGACCGCCTTTCTGTAATATTCAAGCTCCTGCTTTTTAGTGCGCACTGCAAGCTTTATCGCCTTGACGACTTCGCTGTCCATCGTTAAGTAATTAGCCTGCGCCTTAAAATATCAAGAGTGCGTCGTTGTTTACTCGCCGTTCCTTTAGAAAAAACACCGGTCGAATGCCGCTCATCGCCGGTCTATCTGCCCGGCCTTTCCACGATTCTGCGCATAGCCTTGAATATCCTGTCCAGGTCTTCCGGCTCCTGGCACAGTTTCATCGCCTTCCCGTACGCGTCCTTCGCCTCCTCGAACATGCTTTTCGCAGAGAGGCTTTTCCCGAGGTTTTCCCAGTTGCTAAAATCCTCAGGCCCGCATTCGACGGCCTTTTGGGCGCTCGCCAGCGATTCATCGAACCTTCCGGTCTGGAAATACAGGATGCCAAGGTCGTTGTGCACCCAGTCCGTCTGGGGGCTGATTTCCCGCGCATGCTGGTAGAGCGTTATGGCTTCGTCGTATTTTTTCTGGTATGTGAGGTTAACGCCCACGTTCCAGATGTATCCCAGGTCGTCCGGCGCGAGCTCCAGCGCCTTCCTCGCGTGCGCAAGCGATTTTTCGCCGTCCTCCCTTCCGAAGTAAATCATGCTCAGGTTGTAATGCGCCTCCGGCATGTTCGGTTCCATCGACAACGCCCTCTCATAGCAATCCGCCGCCTTGCCCTCTGCGCCGGTCTGCTGGTAGGCCACGCCGAGGTTTGCGAACATGCTCGCATTAGGCGCGAGCATAATGGCCCTGCTGTACGGGCCGATGGCCTTTTTTGGCGCATCCCACCTGAGATAGAGGTCTCCGAGGGCGTCGTGGTAGTCCGCATTCTCGCCGTTGATACCGATGGCCTTGTTTAGCGCATTCTCCGAGTTTTTGTAATCCCGGTTTTCCATGAGATAGATTCCTACCATGTGGTAAATATCCGGGTCCTGCGTGTCCCTGTTAAGGGCCATCCGCATGAAGCTTAAGGCCGCGTTGGCATTCCCTCTCTTTGAGAACGCTTCGCCAATCCAGTAAAGCCCGTCCGCCTTTTTGGCGTCAAGGTTTACGGCTGCCATGAACCGCTCCTCTGCCGCATCGATGTTACCCAAGTCCAGATGGCATCTGCCGTACATCACGTTAAGCCCGTATTGAGTTTCCCTGTCGGATGGCATGCCTTCACTGTTCGCGTCCAGCACTGCCAGCGCGTCAGCCGGCTTGTTTGCGGCAAGCAAGTCGTCAACCCGCTCGCCGATTTCGGAAGGCCCGACATATGTGTGGATTATGGGATGGATGTGCCCCTCGCTTACGCTTCGTATCGAGCCCGGAGTATCCGGACTCTCGGTCTTTAGGACGGTGTACCTGTCATGCTCCTTATCGCCCAGTATCACAGTGCCGGCGAGGAGTTTCGGCAGCCTTTCGTCCAATTGCCTTCTGCTGAGCGACTCGCCTGCCGGCCTTCCGCCGGTCAGCCTTACTACCACCTTCTCGCCCGGCAGGCCTTTTGACTCCAGTGTCAGCGTGTCTCCGGTCACGGCCGCTTTCACGTCCGGCAGCTCTTCCAGCATCCTGCCGTCGGTGTGCGTCTTCATGACCTTGAGGACCTTCTGTTCCGCCATGACATTAGAAAGAGGGCGGTTTGCGCATTAAAGAATCCTGGAGGGCTGCTATGGGTTTTTCACATGTATTCCGCAAGGCTTGACTGCTTGTTAAGGTCGTTTGTGAAGAGCGATTCGAGTTCCTTCTCTATGAGTCTCAACCTTTGCTTGATGTAGTCCGAGAGATGGTATTTCTCGGCGATGTCCTTTGACACTTCGATGTACTTCCTGATGTTCCCTTCGCTGACCGTGAGTATCAGCTTTCCGCCGCATTTGCCGCATTTGCCGTTCAGCGGCACGCGCCTGTAGCTCTCGTTGCATTTCACGCAGCGGAAGTGCTGCCTCGTGAACGTCCGAAGGTTCCCGTACGTGTCCTTTAGGAAGTGGGCGTTCAGGACCAGTTCCGCAACCTCCCTCTCGTTCACCGCCCGAATCTGCTCGGCGACGTGCAATTGCGCGTCCACCTTCTCCTTCATCGTCTTCAAGGTCGTGTAACGGCTCTGCAGCACCGGCCCCTCAACGCTTTCGGACTCGTGGGTGTACTCCAAGTCCATGTAGGGATTGTCGTCGAGGACGTCCCTGACGATTTTCACCTTCGCCTCGGAGGGGTTTACGCCGGCCCACGTCTTCGCGTAGAAGTCGTCCGGGTATTCCCTTACGATTTCCATCTTGTGGGCTTCGTCGTCGACCTCCTTCGGGTCCAGTTTTGTTATGACGACGAGCGGGGCGTCCATCTGGCCGCCGCGGGTTTCAGGAAGGTATTTCCTTGAGAAGTTTATCAGGCCGTCGAGCAGGAGCATGAAGGCGTCCTCGTCGCCGTCCGCGTCCCGGCGTTTTGCGGCATGCCAGTAGGGGTGGGCGAAGCAGACGTGAGCCTTGGTGAAGCCGATGATGCGGCCGATGACTCCTGCGGACGTGTGCGGGGCGAGTCCCATGATAAGCGTTCCTACCAGCTGCCCTTTTTCAGTTATGTCGTAGTTGTGCTTTGTCTTGTACAGTTTTGCGAGCAGGTCGTCGATGAATTGCGAGACCTTGACGAGGTATTCCCCACCCGCTTCCGGTATGACCACGTCCTGCACCCTCATTTCCACCACTTGGTTCTCGTCTGTCAGTTCGATGCCGTTGTGGTCGCGCGTGTAGCCCAGTTTTTTCAGCGTCTCTATGTTTGTCCCGATTTCGCACGGCTTGAAGTGTGTGAGGGGGACGTTCGTGGCGTCGAACCTTATCGTCCCGTCCTTGAACACGTAGACGTCGTGTATGGCCCGCAGCAGGCCTTTCTCCAGCGGCTCTGGAATCTTGTACTCGGATATCATGCCCAGCACGCCCTTCACGTCCGCGGTGCGGCCGACGTTCCCGACGGCCTTGAGCCATAGCTCTCGTATGTTTATGTCCTGTTTCGCGTAGTTTTTCGACGGGTTGCCGCATTTACGGCAGCGCTCGGAGTTCCCGGACCAGCCGCAGGTGCAAAACTTCAACGGCGTAGCCTTCTCGCCGCACGCCGGGCACAGCGGCCTTATCGACTTCTCGCCGCAGCGGGGGCAGAGAAATTTGGAGGATTCGACGGTTATGCTGTTCTCCTGCGCGGCCTCGTTCACGCTCCTCAGGCGGCCGCCCGCTTCGCCCACGGGAAAGAGGGCGTGGACTGCGGGCTGCATCCTCCTCTCCTTAGCCTTCTCCGGCCGTCCCATGCGGCATCCGATGTAGGTTCCGGACTTGTTGCGGATGGTTATCGGCGACGTCTTCTCTATCAGGCTTAATGCCGGCTCCTCGTCTGAAAGCTCGCCTGCGGCCGAGTCGAACATCGCCTTTCCAATGCTCGCTTCCTGCAGGCCGAGCGGCATGAGAACTGTCATGGCGTCCTTTACGATGACTGCGTCTCCAAAGACGCTGTGAGGCGCGCCGATGAGCTCAAGAACCCTTTTAGCCTCCCGGTCGGTGTCTGGGATTGTCAGCGTTGTCTCCTCCAGTCTGCCGACTGCCAGCCAGCCCGCCAGCTTCTTCAGTTCTCCGACGTTGATGTCGCTCCAGTAGTGCGTATGCTTGGGGTGCAGTGGAATGCCTTTCTCAAGCGAGAGCTCGACGGCTTGTTTCGCCGTAACGCCATCCGCCTCCAGCTTCGTGAACGCGAGGCCGGCCGCCTTTGCGTCCTTAAGCCAGCATTCCTCGCAGTAGCCCGCAGGCAATAGCGGCGTGTTCGTCTGCAAAAAGTCGTTGTATGGCACTAGTATGTCGCCTAAAAACAGTATCTCGGCAACGTCGGCCATTATCTCTTTCGCCTGTTCGACAGTCCCGACGGAAAGAACGCTCCCGTCCTTCAGCTTCACCACCGGCGGCTCTATCGTCTCGCACGGAGTTATGACGCAGCCCTTTCCCGGGTATTCGACCTTCACCTGCGTCCCGGCCGCTATGAAATCATTGAGCAATACCATGACCGCAGGGTGTATGGCCTTGGCCATTATCCCGCACGACCGGCTCCGGCCGTAGCGCAGCCTAAAGCCCCCTTTCGCGGACGGCGAGGAGAATATCGGCCGTCCGCCCACGATTTCCTCCATGAACTTCTTAAGCGTCTTGCTGTCGTCGTCGGCCCTCTTTTCCTTGCCGAGGGTGTCCAGCCAGCTTGCGTCCACGGTCAGCTTCTCTGAGAACCTCAGGATTTTTCGCGCCTTCTGGGCGACTCCTTCTGCTATGACGAGGCACATCCCGCCGCGAACACGGTTCGTCTCCACCCTAGCAAGGTCGCGGTGGAGCGAGACCTCGATTTCCTCTGTCGGGTCGCCGTCAACGCAGACGTTCATGTTCCGCACGATAGTCCTGATGTCGTTGTCCGACGGCTGGTACTGCAGGCGCGCCGCACGCTCGTGGTAAATCTTGATCTCCTCGACATAGCGCTCGACCTCGTCGTCGGTCGGCCTATAGCCCTGGAGTCCGAATCTCCGGCGTATGTAGTCGGCGCACAGCACCGCCTGCCCCTGCGCGCTACCGCCCGCGCTCCGTATGGGCCCTGAAAAGTAGACGCTGAGGTATTTGCTGTTGTCGGGATTGTCCTTTATCTTCACGTGCGATATGCCCTCGATGGGCGCGGCCACGACGCCTTCGGTCAGTATCGCAAGCGAAGTCCTCAAGGCCTGGTCTATCTGAGCTTCCATCTCATCCACCCGGAGGGACGGCCGGACGTCAAGGATGCTGTCGATAATCTCCCTTATGTTGCCCTTCCCGATGCTGCGGATTTTCACGGCGATGCCCTTCGGGCCGACAAGTCCTTCCACCCTTGCCGCGAGGTCGCCCGCTGGTATGGCGTCCACTTCGTTTGACGGGTCGAGGTTCATGGCGCGGACGCTGCGGGCGATTGCGTATTCCTCCTCTATGCGCAGTTTCATGTCCCCGAAGTAGAGTTCGTTTTCCCTGTCAATCATTTTTGAAGTATTGTATAGAGACCTCGTGGTTCTGGAGGTTTATAACCGGGACCCTGCAGGGCGTCGGCTGGTGGCCGAGCTGTTCCTGGTATTTCGTCTTCGCCTGCCAGGTGCCCGAGTTTATTATCTTGACGCCCTTGTAGGTCGCATAGCCGTTGGTGTGCACGTGGCCGCAGTGGAATATGTCCGGGACTTCCTTTATGGCGAGGTAGTCTTTGCTTTCGGGGGCTATCATGTCGCCGCTCTTCTTGTCCCCGCCGTATGACGGCACGAGGTTTCGCCTTATTAGGTACTGCATCATCGCCTTTTCCGGTGCGCCGTAGGAGCAGTCCGAAAGGTTGCCGATAATCGTGTCAAGCGACGTCCCGTGGTACATCAGCGTCCTCACGCCGTGCATCGACAAATAGACGGGATTGCCGACGACATGCACGTTCGGAAGGTCGTACAGGGCGCCGCCTATCTCCCGGTCCAGCCTCGGCTGCGGCTCGGCCCCGCGGACGGCGTCGTGGTTGCCCATGCCCAGCACGATTTCTATGTAGCTTGGGATGTCCTCCAGAAGCTTCGCAAAGAAGTCGTACTGCTTGTAAATGTCAGGAATCGTCAACTCCTTCTCCTGGCTGGGATAGACTCCGATGCCGTCGACCAGGTCGCCGGCGATAAGGACGTACTTCACCTTCCCCGCAATCTCGGTCTCAGGGCCCTTGCCGTTAAGCCATTCGATGAATCTGTAGAACTCGCGCTCCATAAAGAGATAGCTTCCGACATGGACGTCCGAAAGGAAGGCCGCGTAAACTTCCTCGTCGGCCTTCCTAGGCTGCGAGTTGTAGGGTATGTCTGGCTGGGTGATGCTGTCCACAAGGAACAGGTTGTCCCGAAAAGTGCCTTCAAGGCATATCACCTCGTCGGCGAGAAGCCTGGTGTACAGGCGCACGACCTCCTCCTTTTCCTTGGTTATCAGCCCGGTCAGGCTTCCGGTCGGGTCCTCGACCTCTAGGAAGCGGTAGCCCTTCTTGCTCTCCCGCTTTTCAGTCACCATGCAGATGACCCTCAGTTTTTCACCCGGATGCTTCTTTGCGGCCTCGACAGTCATCGCAGTCCTGCACTCGGGCCGCTCCCTCAGTATGTCGCGTATCGTCCGGTAGCGCTGGTTGAAGTATTCGACGAAGTTCTCAATCGTCCCGTCGCACGTCGACTTGTCTGTTACGTCCGTCGCGTCGTCTATGACGAGCCTTGATTCGACCTCCTTTGCCAGAATCTTGCGGGTGCTTACGACCTCGACAGCCTTCTCGGCCTGCTCGACGCCGGCAAGCTCCTTTGCGGCCTTGCTCAGTTCGGTGTCAAGCTTGATGAACCCCCTTAGAAACTCGTCTGTTATCATCCATACGCCGGCCTTTTTCGCATCCTTTGCGAGTTCTGCGACGTCTACCTTCCTCTCGATGATGAGGTCGAGGCAGTAGGGGCTTACCATCAAGCCCTCTTTCGCCAGCGTTCCGACAATGCCCTGCTTTACAGTATCTTCCGCCATCATTCTTCCTTCCGGATAAGGGATTCAATCATCCCTCCGGCCAGCCGCGACTCCCGGGCTGGGTGCGGGATTTACGCGCCGTACAGCGCTCTAATCTTCTCCGCGACAATCATCCCCGCGGTCCGCTGGGCGTCGTCCGTCCCTGAGCCTATGTGCGGCGTCAATACGACGTTGTCCAGGCTTGTCAGCTCGCTTGCCTCCAGCGGCTCCTTCTCGTACACGTCCAGTGCCGCCCCCTTGATGGCGCCGGTCTTCAGCGCTTCAATCAGCGCTTTCTCGTCGACCACCGCGCCGCGGGCGGTGTTTATCAGCACGGCCGTCTTCTTCATCTTCGCTATCCGCTCCTTGTTCATGAAGCCTTTTGTCTTCTCGTTAGCCGGGATGTGCAGTGATATGACGTCCGAGTGCTTGAACAGTTCATCAAGGTCCACAAGCTCTGCGTTGAACTCGCGCACGTCCTCTATTGTAATCGCAGGGTCCGAGGCCAGGATGCGCATGCCCATCGCCCGCGCGCGCATCGCGACTTCTCTCCCGATGCGGCCGAATCCGACGAGGCCGAGCGTCTTGCCGTAAAGCTCCATGCCGACGCATGCCTTCTTCTCCCATGAGCCGTGGCGCATCTTGCGGTCGGCGTAGGATATTTTCCGGGATATGTCAAGCATGAGCGCGATTGCCAGTTCCGCGACGGAAATTGTCAGCGACTCGGGCGCGTTGTAGACTTGGATGCCTTTCGCCTTCGCAGCCTCGACGTCCACGTTGTCCAATCCGACGCCTGCGCGCGCGATGACCTTAAGCTTTTTGCCGGCCTCTATCACATCTTTTGTGACTTTGCTCCGGCTTCGCACGACGATGCCGTCATACGCGTGTATGTTCTTGACAAGGTCTTCGGGTGTTATCTCGAAGTCCGTGTCGACTTCTGCAAACTTTTTCAGCTCTTTGACCGCGTCCCCGTGCAACTTGTCCGCAACCAGAATCCTAGGCTTCATCAAATCACCCCGATGAATGTTATAGATATGCAACTTCATAATTAAATGCTAGATGAAAGCGTTTAGGCCGAGGGACCTGATACTGACAAAGGAGAATCTGTGGTTTGCCGTGGCCGATTACCGCCATCCGCCGGGCCGGGTGAACGCGTTCCTGCGCTACGTCCCTTCGGGCGGCTCTTATCGCAAGGTTAGATTCGTTTCCGAATCTTTTCGCTTTCTGGAGCGCAAATTTCCAAAGTACCTGATGGACGAGCGGCGTTACGGAATCCGGCTGCAGGCGGTGCCCTGCGGCCGCATACGCGATGTTGTGACTCCGAGGGGCGCTCTTGCCGCGGCCTTCGGGCGCGGCGGAGGGAACGCCGTCCCTGAAGCGTGCGTCCTCGCCCGCCTGCTGTCGCAAGAGTCGGGCGTGTCCTTAAGGCAGTTAGGCATTACAGGCTCGCTCGCTGCCGGAGCAGGCAATAAGGCGTCGGACATTGACATTGTAACATACGGCCTGCATAATTTCAAGCTTGTTCGGCTGGCCGCAGGCCGGCTTCTTGGGGAAGGCGTGATAGCGCCGCTTTCCGATTCGATAATCAGGAAGGCTTACCATAGCAAGGGATATCCCGGAATCTTCAAATACGATGAATTCAGGGCAGGCATGCTCAACAAGCATAATTCATTCATGTTCCGCGGCCGGAAGGCCGATTTGATGTGCGTCAGATTACGGCGGGAGATTGGCGGTTGCAGGATGCAGCATTCCCGGCAGCTGGCCGGAAGGCTGACTGTAAAGGCAATGGTTACTGACGACGCTCTTGCATTCGACTCTCCGGCGGTATACAAGATAAAATCAGGCAATCACCCGCAAATCCGGGAGGTCGTCTCATACCGCAACGCCTACGCCGGCCAGGCGGTGAAGGGCGACGCGGTCATCGTCAGCGGGGCTTTGGAGGAAGTCCGGGAGCATGGCGGAAAGCCGTGGCAGCGTCTTGTCGTCGGGACAATGCGCGAGCGTGAGGAGTACATCCGGCGTCTCCCAAAGGCCGGCTGACAGCAGGCGTTTTAACCTCCCGTTTTCATATAATAACGCAATGCCAGCATTCGACCTCTCAACCCGGATTTCAGGCATCAGGCTGGATAATCCCGTCATTCTCGCCTCTGGCATTCTCGACGTTTCTTCCGGCCTTCTGAAGAAGATGGCGGATTCCGGCGCGGGAGCGGTCGTGACGAAGAGCGTGGGCCTTCGGCCGAGGAAGGGCAATCCGAACCCGACTGTCGTTGCCGTTCACGGAGGATTGTTGAATTCCATGGGCTTGTGCAATCCCGGGATAAGCGAGTTTCTCAAGGAGCTTGGGGGGCTTTCCGGAGTCAAAGTCCCTGTCATCGGCAGCGTCTATGCGGGAAGCCCGGAGGAGTTCGCCCATGTGGCAAAAGAGATGTCGGCATCCTGCGTCAGAGCGGTTGAACTGAACGTCTCCTGCCCTAATGTCGGAAAGGGCGAATGCTTCGGCGAGATAATAGGGAAGAGCCCCAAGCTGGTCGCAAGGGTCGTAAGTAAAGTAAAGTCCGCAATCAAAAAGCCGGTCATCGTCAAATTGACGCCAAACGTTTCCGACATCGTGGAAATCGCGCTCGCAGCCGAAAAAGCCGGCGCGGACGCCATCACCGCAGTCAACACCTTCGGCCCCGGGATGGTGATTAATGTCGACGCCCGGCGTCCCGTGCTCGGCGGCCTGTTCGGCGGTATGAGCGGGCCGGCAGTCAAGCCTCTTGCAGTCGCGTGCGTCTACAAGCTCCATGAGAGCGTTTCGATACCGATTATCGGCTGCGGGGGGGTTTCGACCGGCAAAGACGTTGCGGAATACATGATGGCAGGCGCGAGCGCGGTCGAGGTCGGGACTGCGGTTTATTACGACGGCGGCCGCGCGTTCGGGAGGATTAACCGCGAGCTCGCAAGCTTCATGAGACGCAGGGGCATCAAGGCCGTCGGCGAGATGGTCGGATGCGCCCATGGAAAATGACTGATATGAAGGACGCGCCCCGGATGGTTGCGATAAAGTCCGTCATGCGCGAGAACGACCTCGTCAGGACTTTCACGCTGGACGCCCGCCTTGACGCAAAGCCCGGCCAGTTCATCATGCTCTGGCTTCCGGGCGTCGAGGAAAAGCCCTTCAGCCTGAGCGGCATAAGCGGCGGCATGCAAATAACCGTGAAGAACGTCGGCCCTTTCACCGGCCGGCTTTTCAAGCTTGGCAAGGGAGACGAAGCCGGCATACGCGGCCCGTACGGCAACGGCTTTACGCTTAAAGGCAGGCGCGTGTGCTTCGTCGCAGGCGGCGTCGGCCTTGCGCCCCTCATGCCCTTAATCGGGCAGGCCGCATCGCAAAAAAAGGACGTCACAGTCATCGCCGGCTTTCGCGACAAAAAATCGCTGCTGTTCCAAAAACGGCTTTCCGCAATCAATGCCGACCTGCACGTTGTGACAGACGACGGCTCATACAACCGGAAGGCCTACGCGACCGACGTGCTGAAAGAACTCATTGCGCAAAAGAAGTTCGACATGCTCTACTCCTGCGGCCCGGAGCTCATGATGAAACTAGCGCTCGGAATCGCGGCCAAGGCAGGAATACCCTGCCAGCTCTCGGTCGAACGCCATATGAAATGCGCGGTCGGCATCTGCGGACAGTGCGGCCTCGGAGGCTTCACGGTCTGCCGGGACGGGCCGGTGTTCACTGGCGAACAGCTTGCCGATACCGAGTTCGGGAAGTACTCTCGGAATGCCGGGGGGGCTCGGGTGGGGCTCGGCTGGTGACGGCGCAAGATGGAAAAGAAGGGCCGCTCTTCGGAAGTTTTCCTCCTGATAATCGCAATATACGTCTGGTACGCCCTTCTGTTCATCGAGAACACGAGCTTTGTCGTCGACGGCGTGAAATACTACTGCCTGACCGACGACGCGATGATATCGATGCGCTACGCCCGAAACCTTGCCGAGGGCGGCGGACTCGTCTGGAACGCCGGGGGCGAGCGCGTCGAAGGCTACTCGGACTTCCTATGGGTGTTGTGGATGGCGGCGCTCCACATGCTCCCTGTCGAAATCCGGCTGATGCCGCTGCTCGTCCAGCTGTCTGAGCTCTTGCTGGTCGTAGGAAGCCTTTATCTCATACGCCGCATAGCGCAAAGGGCGGCAGGCTCGGAAACGATAGCTTTAGGGGCGGTGACATTGACTGCATTCTACTACCCTATAAACAACTGGGCATTGCAGGGCTCTGACGCGGGGCCCATATTGTTCGTATTATGCCTTGCCGTCCTTGAAGCATTGTCCTGCCTTGAGAAGAACGCATTGAGCTTCAGGCTGCTTGCCATACTTGGCGTGGGAACACTCGTGCGGATAGACTTCACCGCGCTATTCCTCGCAATACCGCTCTTCCTCATGCTAAAACAGAAAACCGGCCGGCGGGCTTCGGCAGGCATGTTCCTTCTCGCCGCAGTGATATTCCTCGGAGGCCAGACGCTTTTCCGGCTTTGGTATTACGGAGACTGGCTGCCGAACACCTACTACCTTAAGATATACGGGACTCCAATGGCGGTCAGGATAATGCGGGGGCTTTCAACGACGCTCGACTTCATAAAAGACCTCTCACTGCCGGCATTCCTACTGCCGCTATACGCCGTCGTCACCCGCCGCCGGGACGATAAAATCATGCTCCTCGCATCCGTCATCGCGGCCCAATCGTGCTACAACATGCTCGCAGGCGGGGACGCGTGGGAGTGGTACGGCGGGGCAAACCGCTATCTTGTTGTCGTGATGCCGTTCTTCTTCATCCTGGCGCTGGCCGCGGTATACGACCTCCTGAAGATTCTTACTGAAAAGAATGGCAAATACCTTACTCTACTTTTCACGGCAATGGTCATAACGCTCCTGATTACGGTCCACGGCAGCAACCGGTCCAGCATACAAGAGCTCTTGCTACTGAAAAAGCCGCTGCACGTGCAGGACAAGGAGCACCGGAACAGCGCATGGACTGCCAAAATCATCGGCGAGACGACGACCCCGGACGCGACCATAGCTGTCATAGGCGCGGGAGCCGTGCCGTACTACACGATGCGTTATTCCATAGACACGCTCGGCAAGAACGACCCCGTAATCGCCCGCGAACAGCCGCGCTACGGCAAAACGCTCGGCGACTACGAGCGCTTCCAGCCGGGCCACACCAAATGCGACGCGAACTACTCCATAAGGGCGCTAAAGCCGGACGTCATACTCGGATTGTGGTGCGACAAGGACGAGATTCTCCCCTACGTGCAGGAGAACTACGCCCAAGTGCGCGGCATGTACTACAATAAAAACTCAAAGAACATCGACTGGGCCGCGGTAGGTCGTATTCAAACGGCTGTAATACTCTGATTTTAATTCCCCTACTCCCATACTATCGTACTCAAAGAAGGTGGCTTACTATGGCGAAAGCGGACGTTGCTAAAGCATTGGTCGACGCGAACTGCATA
The DNA here is from genome assembly GCA_028712125.1 of Candidatus Altarchaeota archaeon. Lineage (GTDB taxonomy): Archaea > Altiarchaeota > Altiarchaeia > IMC4 > SCGC-AAA252-I15 > VGJA01. Next base: position 9,083 of record JAQTQS010000009.1, on the reverse strand, counting down.
AAAATCGGGCTCTTCACATACGCCTCAGGACGGCAGGGGCCGGTGTACGTCGACATACGCGTCCTTCCCTCGACCCCCAGCTCTATGGACGCGATAACCGACGCGATGGCCGAGGATGTGAAGGAAATATCGCCCGACGTGATAGCCGGCGCCGAGACCGCGGGCATACCAATCGCCGCAGTACTCTCCATCAAGACCGGCCTGCCGATGATTTACGTCCGGAAGAAGCCGAAGCACTACGGCACGAAATCCCAGGTCGAAGGCATAGTTAAAAAAGGCGATATGGCGCTCCTCATAGACGACATGATAACCAACGGCTGGAGCAAGCTGGACTTCATCGAAGGCCTCAGGTTCCGCGGGCTGGAAGTATCGGACTGCATGGTCGTCGTGGACCGCGAGCAGGGCGGCTCTGAAACATTGGGGAAGTCCACTGTGAAGCTCCACTCGCTCATAACCCTGAAGGAAGTGTTGTCCTACATGCTCAAGAAGAGCCAGGTGTCGCAGGAAGACTACGACAACGTGCTGGAATACCTTGAAAACCCCGAAGCATGGGAGAAGAAAATCAACGCAAAGCCCGCTGCCTAAGAACAATGCAAACCACATTCCTTGAAAAATACCAGAAAGCGCGCAAGGAAAAAGACAGCATACTCTGCATCGGCCTTGACCCCGGCCTCAGGGAATTCCGGCGGGGTGACGTCGTGCCCCTGAAATACGAGAGAGGCGACGTCGAGAAAGGGCTCCTCGAATTCTGCCTTGAGACGATTGAAGAAACCGCGGACTACGCCTGCGCCATAAAGCCCAACAGCCAGTATTTACTGTTCACATTGAGCATCAAGGAACTCAAGAAGATAACCCGTAAAGCCAGGGAGAACGGCCTGATAAGCATCCTGGACCACAAGCTCTCGGACATCGGCAGCACCAACGACGCGGCATTCTACTGGATTAAGGAAGCGGGATTCGACGCCCTCACCTACTCCCCATTCGCAGGAAACATACAGGAGGCGACAAACGCCTCCCACAAACGGGAACTCGGTTTGTTAGTACTGACATACATGAGCAACATCGAAGCCGGCTGGATTCAAAAACAAAGCCTCTACGAATGGAAGCCCCTCTACCAAAAAATCGCAGAAGAGATAAGAACCTACGAAAGCGACGGAGCAATCATGGGCGCGACAGGCCACATAACAATGGACGACATACGAATGGTAAGACAGCAAATCGGAGCGGAACCATTGATACTATTCCCCGGCGTCGGCAGGCAGGGCGGCAGCCTCAAACCCCCCATACAGGCCGGAGGAGACAACATACTAATCAACATCGGCCGGGACGTGATATACGACAAAAACCCCGGACAAAAAGCAAAAGAATACCAAAAACAGATAAAACAGGAGATAAAAGACTACAAAAACCAGCTGGAAAAACAAAGACGTACTGCGAAATGAGGAATAAAACGCGATTTAAAATAATCCTGTCCACCTGTCTGTTTTTTATGTTAACAACTTTCACGGATGCATATCAAATACCTTATCTAGGGGGTAATTATCCGAATTGCACAAAACTTTCTAATATACTGGGTTATCATTACATCCTCCCCAATGGAGACTTAGAATCCAAGATTGCGATAGGTTTTTATTTACTTAATTGTTCTCCTTACATCCCTAATAATAGCGTTGTAATAATCAACATCGATAATGAGAGAAACTTAAATAATGGTTGTATAGAAAATGTATCAATTGGAATTTGTGAAAGACAGATAATGTCTAATTCTGATTTCCATAAAAACAACTTCACATTAAGGTGTGGTAAATCATACAATTATACCCTACCCGACCAAGATTCAATGAATAGTGTGTGTAATGGTTCATCCACACTTCCAACCTACCTTGAGGATGTAAGGTATAGAGTGTCTTTCACGCCTGATATAGGAATAATTGGCCAAAAAGTCCAATATTTCACAGTCCTAATTAACTACACTCTTCACAATTTCCCTTTTAGGCAAGGGGATCATAAGGTAGCCATCTTAAGTCTGCCTGATGTGCAGGTAGATGGCAATTCTAGCGATAATAACATTAACACTCTCATTTTGCCTTCTGAAAAAGATGTTGTGCGTTTTTTACCAAGCGCTAGAGAAATAAGGAATGAACCATATGCTGACGGAGATGAAACACGCTACAGAATGGCATTTGTTTTTGCTGGCGGGGATGATAAAGTAATCTGGTATGAGAATGCAGATGAAACACGGAATATACAACTAGGATATATGTTTATTGGTGCTGTTATAAGTGCTGTAATAGGAGGTACTATATCCATATTTTTATCACATTTAAGAAGATTTATGTGGTGTTTAATCCCGTTATTACTTATACTGTGCGTATTCTATATTTTTACTAAAGAATGGACCACAAAGTCCTTAGTTATCATTTCTGTTATAAGTCTTATGTATTTCATAATATTTATTATCCATTTGAGTAATAAACCTAACCCCGTTGAGACCGATATACATCATAATCTTGAAGAAATTAACAGTACTACTAATAAGTTAAGTTCTAGTATTACTAATTTAATGTCCGCCTCGCGGGATATGGGTTCTAATCTTGGAGGTTTGACGGGTTCTGTAGGGGTTATAGGCTCTAATCTCAAAAACTTGGGGCAATCTGTCCAAGAAATAAATACTAACCTTGGTAATACAAATCATACTATTGATAACTTTAATACAACTATTGAGAGTCTTAAGTCTGATTCTCTGCAAATAGCCGCTGATATTACTAAGGTGAAGTCTGATATTAAGGACATAATGTCCAATCTGAAGGATACGAAGTCTAACCCCCCAAAGAAATCTAGCAAAGGAAGTAAGAAGTAGAAAAATAACTATGCCCGCACAGTATCGGAGTTCGTTGACTAAAAAGATGTTGGATGGTTCAGAGTTTGCCTATTGCTTCCAGTAGTGGTTTTCTCCTTGCGATTATTTCTTCGACTGCCGCCTGCTCTTGCTTTGACAGTTTCGACCCGTTCTTTTTCTTGTTTTTCATCTTTTGAATTCCCGTATTTTCCCAGTAAGGAGTCATTCCCTGATTATTATACCGTAGATATCTCCTTAAAGTAGTCGCTAGTTTAACTACCCCGCATTGTCTGATTCGCCCATAAAGCTTACCGCCTGTCTTTTCTGTTTTCCATGGTTGCACTGTTGATGCGAAAAACGCAATGCCGTGGGAGGTATTTTAACGCATATTGTTCATACCTTATCAGCCATGATAAAGCACAGGCAACTCCCGGACGCTGCCGACGGTCTTTCGCGCGGCGAGCAAAGCCAGTTGAAGAGTATCGGCGAGTTGATTGCTAAGGGCGTTGAAAGGGAAGTTATAGCAGAAAAGGTGGGTGTTTCCGGGCCTGCTTTTGACGGTCTTCTTAAGAAGGCGGGCGAGGGTTCGTTCTGGGATTATGAGAAGAAGGTTACTGCGGATGTCGTCAGGGAGTCTATCAAGGCCGGGAAGACCGCCAAGCAGGCGGCTGGGAAGATGGGCCTCACCCTCGGCGCGGTGCTTAAACGGGTTGGTAGTGTTGCGGTGATTAAGGCCGAGGTCGCGCGTGATGTCGCATCTGAGATGCTTGCGGCCGGGAAGTCTGAAGCGGAAGTGTTGAGGAAGCTGGGCATTAAGACTCCGAGCACGCTCGTTGGCAGGCTGGCTGCGGCCGGAACCACCCTTGACGAGCTGTACGAGCAGGCGGGCGTCCAGAGGCCTGGTTCTTCGGTCGTTGGCCTGGAGGATAAAGCGCTTAAAGAGGTCGCCATGGCGGTGGAGAGGCATATAAGGACCATGCGCGCTTCCATTCCCCGCGGTGCTGAAAAGGCGTGGTTGGAAAGGGGCAGTCCGGATTCGGCCGGATATTATAGAGACGTGTTCAGGCAGCTTGTGGAGGGCGTTACCCCGGCTGTTGCAGACAGCGAATACTACGCGGCCAGGCGTGTTGTGTTGCCTGAAGTGAAACAGCAGTTGAGGAAGGATGCCGGGGTAATATTGGGCTTGCTTAAGGCTCCCGCGGTAAGCCAGCAGGAAATCGACGTATTCCGGCTTGTCGCAGTCGAAGACCTGACCGAGAAGAAAGCAGGGGAAGCGCTTGAGTTTTCCGAAGCCAGGGCAAGCCAGGTGAAATCCTCGTTAATCCGAAAAATCCCGTCGTTAAGCAGGTTTCTAACGCTCCCCAAAACGTCCCGTGAGGTGCGGGAGGGCAGGGAGCGGGCAAGGGAAGCGAAAGTATCATTGAAGCAACAGCAGGGACCAGAGGTGGATGCATACCTTAAGGCAAACGCCCCCAAGCACCTGTCGGGATTGATACGCTCGCGGGCCATGAAATCGTCAGCACCCATGGCGCTTGCAGCAGGCATAGTCACCGCAGTCGAGGATGCGATGGGGGGGATGAATGCGGCCGGATTGCCCGGGCAATACCAAAGTATCGCAGTCAAAGCGGTGATAAAATACGTGCGGTTCACAGAAGACGCGGTTAAGGCAGTAAGGGACCTTTCCTCCATAGCGAAGGCGGCAGACGAAGCAATGGACAGCCTTGGCGTGCACATCCCCAAGTCCCAGCGTTTGGCCGTTTACCAGCAGGTCGCGCTGCCGGGGTACGTCGACAAGCCGGGGGACGTGTTAGTTCGGGTTAGGGAGATTTGGGACCGGAAAGCCGGGATAGAAGAGGAGATGGAGAATATTCATGCGCCGTCTGAATGCCGCAATAAAATAACGTCCACCCTCATGACGACCAAGGAAACGCCGGAGGTGATGCTCAGCAAGGCAAGGGTTTATGCGGCTTCGTACCTGGAAGTGAAAAGACAGATTCTGGACGACGGCCATCCCGAGGTGGTGCTGGGCTACGTGGGCGTGCCTGCGATAACCTACAGGAACCCTTCCGAGGGCTGGAGGGTGGAACTCGCAGGGGCCTTAAGGCGGGAATCAAAGCACGTGCGCAAGGGCAGGTACGCGGAAAAGACGGGGCTGGACGACTCAAGATTCCTTGAGCTCTTGCACAAAAGCAGGAGCGGGGTAGAAGATGCGAGAAGGGAACTTCTGGACAGGTTCGGCTTCCTCGCAATAAGGTCAGGGAGGTCCGAGCAATGGGCGAAAGAGAACAGTTCTGCAATAGAAGCCCTCGTGTTGAGGCTGCCAGAAAGGCATTTCGCAGAGAGGCCGCTTGCGCAGTTCACGACATACACCTCCTACATCGTGAGGCTGTGCGACATGAGACGGGCCAGGACTGAGTTAATAGAACAAAAAGGGGGATGATTTTACTACGTAGTCGTCTGTTTTACTACTTGTCTCGGTTCCAGCTGTTTGTATGCTTGGTAGACTGCTATCGCCCAGAATAGTAGTGTTAGCGGGTCGGCGGCTATGCTTTCGTATATGATTTCGGCTATGGCGTTTGGCGGCAGCATGAGCGGCAGGTATTTGCCTTCTCCTTCTTCGTCGAGGTATTCGTTGGTGAAGTGGTTTACGACGAGGTATTCGCTCAGCCCCATGGCAAATATTGTGATGGCGATTGCGATTATCTGCAGTGTTCTGCTGGTTTTGCCTCCGGTCGCCTTTAGGGTGCAGAAGCCTATCAACCACCCGACGATGATTGCGACAATCCCCAGCTGGTAGTTGGTTATGACCACGACTGCAAACCAGATGAGGGATGATACGAGCGCGACTGTCAGGCCCGCCATGGCGCCGATGAGAATGTTTGGTTTTTCAGGTTTTGCTGCGGGCGCCAGCTCTTCGCTCATGGTTATTAATCGGGGGCGTCTAATAAAAGCGACTGGATTTTGCTTTTTTCAGGAGAATATACGCCCTCCTGTCTCATATCCTAGGCCATATCTGCGTTGCAGGGTAGTGTGCTGAGCGCACTCTTGCGGCCGCGTACCGTCCGTTATCAATGTCTGCTTGCGTGACGAAGTCCACATGGAGATAGTCGCTTGCCACGTCTATGCCTCTCTTTTTTAACACTTTGACTAGGCCGGTGTTTAATCTGCCTGCCAGCTCATTTTGTGCGGGGTTTTTTGCATCCACCTTGACTATGAGGGGCAGTATCCTGCCGGTTGCATAGTCGCATGGCGAGCCGTCACCGGACGTGTCCGCCGCGCTGGGGTCGCTTTCGGTAATATCTATGGAATGGACCCAGGCGCGGTCTATCGGGCCCACCTTGCTGTTGCCGTTCATTATCGCCACAATGCCCGATGACAGGAAAAGCCTGAAATTCGTATGCTCATAAGACCCGACTCCGATGCTCTTCAGTACTTCAGACGGCGGCTTTCGCGAAGCTCTGGTTGCCCGGTCAAGGGCATCGTCTATAATCGCCTCGATTTGATTCTCTAGAAGCACGTCGCCTTTACGCTGCGCTTGAACCAGTGTCCCCTGTACCATGCCGCATATGATATGGAATTCAAAGCGTATATTACGCGATAAAGCCAAAAGCCGGTTTACATCTATTATAACATGATAGCGCCAAACCCGGATAACGATAAAAAAGAAAAACAAGAAAAAGGGATTTTCGTTCCAAACTTTCCGCGTTCTTGAAAGCAATCCCGGCAGTGCACGGCCGCACTCCCGGACTGCAGGCCCTTCCTTTTTAGCGCATAAGCGGATACTATACCATGTCCTCCGGGAAACGCCATGGGAAGAACCTGAGCCCTCTCGTAGACTCCCAAGACTGCGTTAAATGCGGGGCTAAATGCTGCACAAAATTCACCTTGCAATTCGACAGGACGATGGACGCGATGGCGCTTTCAGAAGTGGAGAGATACCGGCTCATGGAGACAAGCGGTAAGATATGGGTCGAGGACACGAAGGACTACTTTCTGGTGCACTTCGACTTCCCATGCTCGCAGCTAACCGCAGGCCAGCGCTGCATGATATACGAAGACAACGCGCGAAGGCCCATGCTATGCCGCACCTACCCGGCCAAAGAGGACGTCGAATGCCGGTACAAAAAAAAGAAACGGAGCGCTAAGAAGGGATATCAGGGTGGCTCAACGGAAAAATCAGGATAAGAGAATCCGCCACACCCGCCGCCATTTATCTTCCCCCCTTCACAAGGCCTATTGATGCTCTGGTAATGGCTTCCCTCACGTTCTACGGCGGCGCGGGCGAGATAGGCGGAAACAAGATTCTGCTGGAGGACGAAGGCACCCGCGTTTACCTTGATTTCGGCCAGTCTTTCGACTTCGGCGAAGACTATTTCTACGAGTATTTGCAGCCGCGCAGCGCCAATGGATTAGAATGCTATTTCGAGTTCGGATTGGTGCCTGAGGTTCCCAAATTATACAGTAAGCAGATGCTTCGTTTTACTTCTTTGCCTTATGAAAAGCCGGACATAGACGCAGTGTTCATAACCCACCACCACTCGGACCATACCGGACACCTTAGCTTCCTGGACGAGGACATCCCGGTCTACATGGGCCATTGCACCCATAAGATACTGGAGGTGTACAAGGAGCTGTACCGGGGCTTGGGCGACATTGGCGAGCATAGCAATCTTAATACCTTCAAGTCCGGCGACGAGATTCCCATTAAACACCTGACTTTCCGGCCCGTCCATGTCGAGCATTCCACGCCCGGCGCTTATGGGTATATCATCGACTCTCCAGACGGCAGCATCGTCTTCACCGGCGACTTTCGCAGGCACGGGCCGATGAAAGAGCTTACGGAGGATTTTATTAACGAGGCGGCCAAGTCCAAGCCGTATTGCATGGTCTGCGAGGGCACGCGCATGACGCCCGACCCTGAAAAGCAGTATACCGAAGAGCAGGTTTATGAGAAAGTGTTGGGGATTATTGAAGATTCCAATGGCATGGTCTTCGGCGAATTCTCAATGTGCAACATAGACCGCTTCAAAAGCTTCTATCGGGCCGCCATTGAAAGCGGCAGGAAGCTGGTGATAGACACTAAATACGCCTACATCCTCGACAGCCTGAAAGACAAGCTCGGCCTGCCCGACGTTCGGACCGACGAAAACCTGAAAGTCTACTACCGCCTATCCAAAACGTGCCAGTTCTGCGAGACAGACTACTACAAATACGAGCGCGAGTACATGAAAAACATGATAACGTATAAAGAACTAAAGAAAAACCCGAAAAACTACGTCATGCACACCAACTTCAACAAACTAATGGAATTGATATACCTAAGGCCCGAAAAGGCCGAATACATATACAGCAGCAGCGAACACTTCCTCGAAGGAGAAGACAACAAAGACCAGCGGGAAGTCCGAGACAACTGGCTAAAACACTTCGGAATCACACTCCATAAAGCGCACTGCAGCGGCCATGCGGGAAAAAGCGACCTCGAATACGCGATAAAGAAGATTAATCCTGAGATACTGATACCAATACACACGCAAAACCCGGAAGAATTCGAAAAAATATATGAGAACGTGAGAATACCGGCGAAAGGCGGCATGATAAAAGTTTAAGGTAGTAAAATGAAAGCAGTAGAAAAGAAGATGAGTAGTGTAATCAAGGATTTTATCGGTTGTCTAGAGAAAGACCCCGATAATGACTTGTATTACACGGAATCTGATATGAAATGCCTTCTGTATCTATTGATTAGAAAGGAATTCAGCAGGGAGCTGAAGTCTAGAAAATACTGCCTCTTGACTGAGTATCTAATAACAAAGCTGCCAGGAATGAGCAATGCTTATGGTGCATATGAACATCCTCGGATAGATGTAGTTTTATTAAACTCTGGAAGGGATCGCATAGTCTATGGTATCGAGTTGAAAAACGGATATTCCAGTCCAAAAAAAGGTGAAGACGTTTTTACAAAAGATGTAAAAAGAATTAAAGATTTAAACAGAAGAGGAAAAGTAGACTATGGAACATGCTTATGGTACGACATATGCCATAACAATTGCAAGGAGATAGAAAAAAAAGTTAACGGTATGGGCACCAAACGAATCAAGTGCATTTATATCCATACGCCCGGAAAAGAGGGAGAATAAATTCATGACAATAAAAGCTGTTTTATTCGACTTGGACAACACCTTAATCGACTTCACCAAGTTCAAGCAGAAGGTTGCTTGCATGCGGTAATATCGAGGTTTAGCGTGAT
>JAQTQS010000008.1 GCA_028712125.1 Candidatus Altarchaeota archaeon | reverse complement strand
TACGTCTCCCCCCGGCAGCGGCTTCGGGTTTAATGCCGCGTCTATTGCCGCGGCAACCGCTATTTTCTTTAATACATCCTCTATGCCCTCTTTCGGCTTTGGCGGTGCGAACGTCATCATTAAAGGATGGGTTGTTGATGCTTAAAAAGATTGGCTGGGCGCTTATCAGGCAGTGTGCAGAACGATATATACGATGAAGACCGCGAGCAACGCGACCATCGCAGGGTAATAACTCAATTCCGGCCTCTCCCTTATTGTTCTGCCCACCCTCAGCAGCTTGAAGAAGTTGACGCCGCGGCGGACGATTCCCAAGTTCACTTCAGAGAACAATATGAAATAGCCGCCGGCAAGCAGCGCGAAAACCGGCTTTAACGGATAAGCGACGACCAGCGTGATGAGAACCGCCATCAGTGCAGTGCTCCTTGTGACGACGATAAGGCTGTCCCACTCGCTCCCCCTGAGGCGGCCTTTGCTAATTACCGAATGGTCGTAAATCCGGTAGGCTGAGAACCCGTGCAGCGCGACAAGGAATATAAGCCATGCGGGCAGAAGCCCGGTCAGGCCGCCGTAGGCGATGCTCGAGCCTGCAAGGAAGCGCAGCGGGTAGTTCAGCGAGCATGAGAACAATCCCAGGTATAGATACCCCTTCAGCCGCGGCCTGAAGGAATAAAGGAGGTTGTTGGCGAGTATTACAAAGCACCAGCCGGCGAACGTCCTGCTTATGTAGGCTGCGAGGGCGAACCCGGCCGCGAGCATGACTGCCGAGAGCGCGATTGCCGTCCTCTCGTTAAGCCTGCCCGAGGCGACTATGCGCTGCTTTTTCGCCGGGTGCGTCCGGTCGTACTCCCGGTCTGCGACGTCGTTGAGTATGTAGATTCCGCCGTATATGAGCGTCGGGCCGAGCGTCAGTATCGCTAGGAGCAGCGTAATACCGTCGTTTCCGCCGGCGTGGATGTAGCCGAGGGCGATGAACAATGTCTGGATGAGGGAGAACGGCATTCTGGTGACGCTCATGAAGTCCGTAATGAACGTCCGGTTGGCAGGTAAAATGCGTCTCATGGCGTAAATATCGCGTTTTCGGCAATCAACTTTCTTTTCACGGTTTTGCGTCCTTGCTGGCGGGAGTCCTGATGGCCTCCTGGATTGCGTCCGCAGGCTTCACAAGCACCCTGGCCTTTTCCACGTACTTCTGTTTGAAGAATTCGGTTATCGGCATTTCCTGCTTTCCCTGGCGGTATGATTTTACTACCTCTACGACGAAGCCGGTCTTGGCCGGCGACTGGCCTGTTAAAATTGTCTTAGCCTCTTCGACCGGGTTTTGCGACAGCGCGCACAAAGCATTCAGGACTTCCACGACTTGCGCCGCCTTTTCAATCTTTTGGTGGGTCTTCAGCCTCTTTCGGATGAATTCACGGTCTTCGTCGCTGATTTCTCCTTCGGCCATTTTATATGCTGTTTACCATCCTGCTGATGGCGCCCATCATAATGCCCAGGGGAACCGCCTGGGCTATCGAACCTGCGAATGCGCCAATGCCATCCAAGAGTTTCGCGTCCTTCGCAAGCAGGGCAGTGAAATGCCCCCTGGTCTCCTGCGGCATGACCATCTCGGCAACGCCCTTCGCCGCCTCCATGCCGGAAATGCCCTCAGCGGCCGTCCGAAGCGCCCTCGCGGGCTTTAATCTTAGCGTCATAGTCTTCGTTAAATATGCGAAAGCATAGTATTTAACATGAATGAGCTGCGCAAGGACTATCTCCTTGACAGATGGGTCATAATCGCGTCCGGCAGGGCGAAAAGGCCGATGGACTTCGTCTCAAAGTGCGCCGAATATCCAGTCGGCTCATGCTTCTTCTGCCCCGGCAATGAAAAGGAAACACCTCCGGAAATCGGGAGGATAGAGCGCGACGGAAAATGGATCGTCCGCTGGTTCCCGAACAAGTTCCCGGCCACCGCCGAGGAGCAGGCCGCAGTCTCATCCGGCCTTCTTGAATCAAGGGCGGCCTTCGGCAGGCACGAGGTCATCGTCGAGACGCCGTTGCACACCCAGGACTTCGAGGAGCTTTCGGCGGAGGACATGGCGGCCGTTTTCAGCGTCTGCGACGGGCGTATCAAGGAGCTTTCGACTGTTGAAGGGGTTAAATACGTCCTGGTGTTTAAGAATCGGGGGCGCGACGCCGGCGCATCGCTCGCCCACTCCCACTTCCAGGTCATGGCGCTCTCTGAAATGCCGACGCTGGTCGCCCAGGAAGCGAGCGCTTCGGCCTTATACCGCAAGGAGCACGGGACTTGCCCGTTTTGCGACGTATCCGCCCGCGAGGCGTCTTCCGAGCGCTCGATATGGAGCGACAACAACGCGGTCGCGCTGGCGCCGTACGCCTCAAGGTTCCCGTTCGAGGCATGGGTCATGCCAAAGCGCCACGTGCGCTCGTTCGGCGAGCTTTCGCCCGCCGAGCAGTATTCTTTCGCAAACGCGGTCAAGCAGGTCCTCCTTGCGCTCGACAGGATGATAAACAAGCCGCCCTACAACTTCTACCTCCACGTATCCCCCGCCGGGGAAGACCTCCACTTCCACATGGAGCTCTGCCCGAAGCTTTCGATACAGGCCGGGTTCGAGCTGGGGTCCGGGATGAATATAAACGTTGTGACCCCGGAGGAGGCGGCCAGGCATTACAAGAACAACCTTTAATACCCCCCTAGACTAATCTTTAATGTTCTAATGATACTGTCCCATAGCACACTAAAGGCGGCGGCGGTTGTGATTTTCATAGCCGCCCTGGCAGAAAGCGCTTCGGCGTCGATGCTGGAATTGGTGTCAAACTACAGCATAGGAGACTGGATTCAGGAGAAGATCTACGTGCAGCGCGTTGAGATAGTCGACATTGACAACACAGGCATGGGCGAGGTGCTGCTGGTAACTACCGGGAAGGCCGGGACGCCCTATGCGCAATACAAGAATTCTGTCTATGTCTTCAACCGGAACGGAACAATCCGGTGGCAGTACGGGGTGGACCGCGAGATACTGGCAAGCATTTTGAAAGACGTCAACAACGACCTGAACATCGAGACCGTGATATCCTCCGGGGTGGAGCAGGAAAAGATAAGCAGGGGCGTTATCAGGGTGATCAACAAGGACGGCGAGCTGATGTACCAATACTCGAGGACCGCCATAGCGGGCGTCATGTCCATAGATGATGCAAACGACGACAAGTACTACGAGCTGTTGACCGGCTCTGAGCAGAAGTTAATGCTGCTCTTCGTGGACGGGGATAAAATCTGGGAGTATCCGGAATCCGGAACGTTGAACGCAACAGTTCACAGCGTCGGATTCATTGACGTCGACCACGACACGGAAATGGAATTCATGTACGCCTCCGACAGGCTCTACTTCCTTGAAACCAACAGCAAGCCGATTACCGACATAGAGCTTGAATCAAATACCGACCCGGCAAAACGCGACCTGTTCTTCATATCACCGGTGAACATAACATACAGCGACTACCCCTCAATCATCGCCGTGTCGAAAGGCAACAACTACGTTTACGCAGTGGAAATCCAGGAAATGCGCATCAACTACGACCCCGACGGCAACAAAATCCACAACTTAAAACTGAACATCAAATGGAAGTATGAATTCTTCAACAATATCAACAAAATACAAATATACGACGTGGACAAAGACAACTATGACGAGATTGTCATAGCCAATGAGGACGGGACGCTGCAGGTCATAGACAACACGGGCACGCAAAAATGGGCGTTCAGGCTGTCCGGCCCTGCCAAGGACTTTGTAATAACGGACGTCGACGGCGACGGACAGACAGAGATACTCACGATATCCTACAGCGGGCCCATATACGCCCTCAGCCTGAACGGCGACTTGCTCTGGAGCTATGACACAAACCTTCGCCTGGACAAAATTGCAGCCGGCGACTTGGACAGCGACGGCATCAGGGAGATTGCGATGACCAGCGATAAGCCGTCACTTTACGTATACCAGCTTAACAACTCCTTGCTGCAGAAGATGAAGGCCGACGCATTTTACGCGCAGGCGGAGCGTTTCTTCGTCTCGTCCTCATACGGCGAGGCAAAGAGCTATCTCCAGCAGGCGCGGGACATTTACGGGAGGTATGGATTCGATGTCGAGGTGCAGAAGGTGCAGGTGCTCCTGAACCGGATAGACTACCAGATGTCTGAAGAGCGGCGCAAACTTGGAGACGTGTACTACGAAAAGGCGCAGGAGTACTACATAACCGGGGATTACTCCATGTCTGAAAAATATGTCGGAATGGCCAAGGACGTATACCGAGAGTTCGGCGACTCGGAGAACGTCCTGAAGTGCGAGCTGCTGGAGCTTCGCATAAAAACGGTCGGGCAGCCCACGCTGGCGTCGACGACATCACTTCCTAAAAACGAGACTGGCGTAGAAACCGGGGGGGCTGACATGAGCATGGCGCTCGCGTTCGGCGGCATATTGCTGGTCGGGCTTTTAATAGCGGCTTTCTTCAAGAAGCGCATGGAGGACCGCAAGGACAGCTCCACCAAGAAAGTCATGGAGGACGAGCTGGCGAGCAAGGTCAGCAAGATGGATTTCGACAACCTTGAGAGCATAGACATGGGCAAGACCGGCGAAGGTTTTGGCGGTGAACAAAAATGAGGTCCAGTGTTCGTTGGGCGGCGGCTGCGGCGGTTATCCTCTTCATGATTGTTGCTGTTTCCGCCTTGATGGAAGCGACAAAGGAAGCTGCGGAAGCCTTCTACCAGCAGGCGTTGGACTATTACGAGGGGAACGACTTCCGCAACGCGCTGCGCAACGTCCACCTTGCACGAAACGTCTACGAGTCGATTGACGACGATAACGGCGTTGTCAAATGCAACCAGCTTGTGTCCAAGATTGACACAATCCTCACTGACACCCAGATGGCGAACTACTACTACGACATAGCCAGCGACTACATCATCCAGGAGAATCCGACCGTCCAGTCATACATGAACGCCAAGGAGTTCGCGCAGTACGCCAAGGACTACTACAACCGCGCAGGGGACGGCGGCGGGGTAATAAAGAGCGACGACCTCATATACCGGTCGCAGAGCGAGATAAACGCTCTGCGCAACGAGAAACAGCAGGTGGCCATGTCATACTACCAGATGGCGCAGGACAGCTTCCAGAACTCGGAATACCTCAAGGCAAGAATATACGCATTGAACGCCTCGATAATATACGGGGAAATACTCGACTCAGGCGGCCTCTCGATGACGTCAATGCTCATCTACCGCATAGACGTCAAAGTCAACGAGACGCGTTACAACGCGCTGGCAAGCTATGACCGGGCGCGTGACTACTACGCCCAGGAAGACTATGACAACTCGCTTCGCTACGCCACAATATCTCTGCAGCTTTACACCTCCATCTACGACCAGGACGGCATGACAAAGGCGACCAGCCTCATCAGCCGCGTAAACTCGGACTCTTCCGAAATCCGGGAGAAGAAGCTGCGTCTCGCGCAGTCGTACTACAACAGCGCCGAGGACATGCTCATCATCGAGGACTACCCGAACGCCACCGATTACGCAAAAAGCTCCAGGGAAATCTACATGGAATTCTACAACCTGGCATTCGAGGAGGAAGGCACTCTGAGCAAACCCCTGCAATTCAAGATGCGGCTGTATGAAGGCTACCTCGCCCAGGTTGACAGCCTTTTGGAACGCATCAACCGCGCCTGGGGGACCGAAAAAAAGCTGGAGCAAGCGCAGGACTTCTACATCAAAGCCCAGGAGTTCTTCATAAAAAACCAGCTCGAATCCGCCATAAACTACGCTGAGCGCGCAAAAAGGTATTTCGGCGACCTCGACGACTACGTTGGCGTCAACAAGTGCGACGCCCTGCTGACCTCAATACGGGGCAAGATGGAAGAAAGGCGCAATGCCGACCAAAACTACCAAAAAGCATTTGAATTCTACAACACGGCTGAGTTTGAAAACGCAATAATATACCTAGCAAAGGCAAAGGCCATCTATGTCAGGATTCTCGACACAGACGGCCAGGCCAGGGTTGAGAACCTGACATCCCGCATCAATGAAGGCACGCGCAAGTTGGACGAGGGCTCGGAATTCTACCGCCGGGCGAACAGCTACTTCAATGCCGGCGACTACGAGAACGCCAAAACCAACAGCCAGAAGGCGTATGACCTTTACACGGAGATAAACTACACGCTGGGTTCGTCCAACGCCCAGCAGATACTGAACCAGAGCACCATAAAGATTGACGAGAGCACCTCCACCTTCCGCAACAACTTCATAATCGGGCTTGCAATAGTTGCCGGC
Organism: Candidatus Altarchaeota archaeon; assembly: GCA_028712125.1. Lineage (GTDB taxonomy): Archaea > Altiarchaeota > Altiarchaeia > IMC4 > SCGC-AAA252-I15 > VGJA01. The sequence goes on along the minus strand of JAQTQS010000008.1, from coordinate 24,085 downwards.
GGCGCCTACCTCATAATATACCGCATGAAAGAACGCAAGGCCTTCAAGAAGGAGATGAAGGACAAGAAGGAGAAGTTCGAGGAGGAGCGGATAATGTACGAAAAGCAGTGGGAAGTCCGCAAGGAGGATGAGACCAAGGAGCAGGTGGAAGACGAGCTGAGGCGCCTCATCGAGCAGGAGCGGACGTCGCCGGGCGAAGGCGCAGAAGAAAAAAAGCCGTGATAAGCCTGACAGACACTGCCTGAAGCTAGCAGCATAAAAAAGCGCTTTAATTCGGCAACTCCTAGTAACTGTAACACCCCCCCAGACCATGACAGACGACACATACGAAAAGATACTCGACATATCACGGCGGCGCGGCATCGCATACCCATCGTTCGAGATATACGGAGGCCTTTCCGGATTCATAGACTACGGGCCGGTCGGCTCGCGCATAAAGCAGAACGTAGAAAACCTCATAAGAAAGTTCTATGTCATAGACGAGGGCTTCCTTGAAGTCCAATGCCCTACACTCTCCCCGGAACAGGTCTGGATTGCCTCAGGCCACGTCCAGAACTTCAAGGACTTCATGACCGAATGCCAGAAGTGCGGCGAACCCTACCGCGCAGACCACCTGGTCGAACAGGCGAAAGGCCTGCGCACCGAAGGCATGGGAATAAGCGAGCTCCAGGAGACGATTGCCAAGGAGAACATAACCTGCCCGAAGTGCAAGGGCCGGCTGGACAGCGTATACAACTACAATCTCATGTTCCCCACCCACGTAGGCCCGGGAAAGGGGAAGGTCACCGCCTACCTTCGGCCCGAGACCTCGCAGACCACATACCTATCATTCCGCAGGCTCTGGGAGTTCGCGCGCAAGAAGCTGCCGTTCGGCGTCCTCCAGATAGGCCGCTCGTTCCGAAACGAGATATCGCCGAGGCAGATGATGATACGCCTGCGTGAGTTCAACCAGGCCGAGATACAAGTCTTCGTAGACCCGGGGCAGAAGGAGACCCCGCGATTCAGCGAACTGGCTGGAATGAAAGTTCGCATCAACACTAAAGACGGGATTGTCGAAACCACGCTGGGCGGGCTCGTTGGGGAAAAGACGATAAAAGTCCAGATGATAGCATACTATCTCGGAAAATCGCTCAAACTCTTCGAAGCCATGGGCATAAAGCCGGAACGGCTGCAACTACGCCAGCACGAGGAAAACGAGCGCGCATTCTACTCCAGCGACACATGGGACGTGGAATACGTAAGCCCGTCCATCGGACGAATCGAGCTCGTCGGAATAGCAGACCGCAGCGACTACGACCTCTCCGCGCACATGAAACTGTCCAAGCAGGACATGAGCGTGAACATAGAAGGCAGGAAATTTGTTCCACACGTCGTAGAAATCGCCTACGGCATAGACCGGCCAATCTACTGCCTGCTCGAATCCTGCCTGAGCGAGGAAGCCGACCGGACTATATTCAAGTTCACCAAAGAAGTTGCGCCATACACAGCCGGCATATTCCCCCTGACGCAAAAGGACGGCATTCCGGAAAAGGCGCGCGCAATCTTCACGATGCTTCGGGACGCCGGCTTCTACACATTCTATGACGAATCCGGCAGTATCGGAAAAAAATACGCAAGAGCCGACGAAATCGGCGTGCCGTACTGCATAACAGTAGACTACGACACGCTAAAAGACGACACGGTAACCGTCCGCGAACGCGACGGCAAAAGCCAGAAAAGAGTGAAAACAAACGAGCTTGTTGAAGAGCTGGTTAAATAATAATCTTACTTCCCGGCAGGTTTTACCAAAGCAAGCCTTTGCAACATATTCCGGCCATCCCCAGTCACATAAGCCTCGTCAAACATCACCTTCGCGACTGGTTGGAATCTCGAGTTCTCAGCCGGACGAACACCTGCAAGATGCAGTATCCCGGCAACAGCAGCATCCTCTAAAGGTTTCCCTGATAACTTAACGCTAGTATCAGCGCCTTTCATCCCCAAACCAATATCGGCAGGACTCATACCATGCGCCGCCCCAAGGACAGTCATCATATCCCCCAAGGACAGCCTCTCCGCCAAAGCCCTCCCGTCCGGCCCAAGCTTAATCGCCTCATCAACCATGCGCGCCACCACAGGCCTGAACCTGGGGGTGTCCTTATTGTCAACACCACCCGCGCCAAGCGCATCAACACTCTTCAGCAGATAGGTAACCGCGGACGAATTGTCACCCAAATTCGCAACAATCTGAACCCCCAAAGGCTGTTCCAATCTTTTCGTCGTCATCTCAGCAATATACCATAATCAATTACGCCACTAACCTTAATAAAAAGACTAAAACATGACGGATTAATGCGAAGCCGGCATGCCGCACTTGTTTTGATGAAACTTTTCTAAAAAGTTTCTTGGACTCGTCGGGATTTTCCCCTTGCGGGGATCTCCCTCACTTGCGTTCGGTCGAGAACCCTATAACCTCCAATTGCTCAATAGCGCATGCGAGATTGAAGCATAGCGGAAATCCCGCCCTCGTTTTTCCCGAGGCTTTTTGCGAACGTAGTGAGCAAAAAGGCTCTTGGACTCGTCGGGATTTGAACCCGAGGCCTCTCCCATGTTGGTTATGTTTTTTTCCCAGGCTTTTTACGAGCGAAGCGAGTAAAAAGGCTGTTGCCAAGGGAGCGATCTACCTGTCTGATCTACGAGCCCGGTTTTGGGTTTTTGGTTTTATTGATTGGTGTTTTGTTGTTTAAATTAGGTGGTATTGCGGTTGATGATGTGGCATGTATTAAGACTGGCGTGGTGTTGTTGTGGTTTGTTTTGGTCGTGTTGTGGTTTTTCGGAGTTGCTATCTTTTTGCCGAGTACTTCCCAAAGTCCTTCCACGTCCTTATGCCGATGTCCCATGCGTCCAGGCCTTCCGCGTATTGGCCGCTTGACCTCATCATCTCGTTCAGCCGCCTTAGCGCGTCCGGCAGCGGCATCACGGGCTTCAGCTGGCTGTCCGGGTCCATGCCGCCCTGCCGGTCCACCTCGCGCTGGTGGACAATGTCCGCCCTGTACCACGTCCCGTTCAGAAGGAAGTGGGTTTCGGAATGGTCCTGCCTTCGCGTGAACTTGGCTGGAATTCCCTTGGCCCTGAGTACCGCGCACAAAGCGACGTTGTAGTCTATGCAGCCGAGGGCGCGCTCTTTCTCATTTGCGTCAAGCGCGCCGGTGGCAACCTCTCGGCTTGATATTATCTCGTCCGCGGTCCTGCGGGAGTACTCATTCCGGATTCCGTCAGTGTCATGCTGAATCACCCTGAATGACGCTATGTCCTTCACGATTGACTCGACTGTCGTTAAATCATTCCCCGGATGCCTTGAGGCAAACTCTGAAACGGCCGCCGTGCGCTTAGTCTGCTCGCCGTCCTGCAGGTAAATCACCGCCTCGGCGTCTACGACCTGAGGCAAGGGAGCGTGTGCGGGCAGGATGAACGGCACATGATTCTGATGGCGCCTGCGAAAAAAATGCATAGAATAATTTAGGTCTCATAGGAAAAAAGACGCGCATAATCCGCTTCTGGCTTCTGCCGGCCGGCCGCAGGGCGTGCAAGAAGGCCTGAAAACAGCATTATTAATATCGTACTCCAAGCATTAGTTATGTCTCTTACCGGGAACGTTACTGCTGTCCTTGGGGGCGGCCTTGCTCCGAGTTTGGGGAAGAAGGGTACTGTCAGTGATGTGACGCTCTACAATCATAAGACCGGCGACTGCGTCCTGTCTTTTGTCGAGCCGTCGGGTTATCCCGAGAAGGTGCAGCCGCTGGTTTCCTCGCTGAACATGGCAGACCAGGTTGTTTTGCGCATTGGTGAGGTCAACTCATATCTTGCCGAGACGATTGTCGCATTGGACGCCGCGCAGATTGGGGCTGGGCTTGTGGTGCTGGGCGACGGCATTTCAGAGGATGTCTTCAAGAGCCTTATCAAAGACAGCATCATTTCAACCTACCCTGTCGTGGAAAACCAGGTTGTGCTGTTGCGCGAAAGGCTGGCCCGTCCTAATTTCGACCGGCCGGGTGAAGCTATCATCCTGGTCGATCATTCTTTCCCGGTGCGGGGTGTTGGTACTGTGGCGCTTGGCGTTGTAAAGCGCGGCGTAATCCGCAAGCACGATGAAGTACTACTATACCCTGGAAAACAAAAGACTATCGTAAAATCAATACAAGTGCATGACACCGACGTGCCTGAGGCGGTTACGGGCGTGCGCGTCGGGCTTGCGATGAAGGACGTGTCGCCCGAGGACTTGCCCCGCGGCACGATCATTTCGACTGACGACGGCATACCTTCTGCGCGCGAGATTGAGGTCTCCGCAAGCGTTTCGAGATACGCGCCCAGGTCTGTCGGGATTGGCGACGTTTTCATGGCGAATTCATCCCTGAATTACATAAATGCGCGCGTCGAAGGCGGCTCGCTCTCGCCGGGCGAGAGCGGCGTGATAAGACTGTCGCTTGAAAAGGAGCTGGCGCTCGTCGGCGGCAGGGTCCTGCTGCTCGACCCCGGCCAGAGGATGCCTCGGGTGTTCGGCGGCGGGCAGCTTCCGGAATAGAAAGGGCGTTTGGCCTTGTTGATTTAGGCTTTTGGCAGGGTTTATTTGTTAAAAAAATAAAAAATGAATCCCCGAAAAGGGGATCCATATCAGACAAGTGTTTCAGGACTTATACTTTGACCCACTCGATTCCGACCTTGGTGACCTTCGGTTTTTTCACCTTGGCGGGAAGCCATGCGGGCCTGTTGGCGGGCGCGTCGACTTCTACGACGTTCCCCTTGAAGACGTGGACTTTGCACTTCCCGTCCTTGCGGACTCCGCGCTCGCGCAGCTTAATGTCCTTGAAACCGCGTGTGGCTGCCTTTAAGGCGGCTCTTCGCGGCTGCTTGCCGGAGAAGACGTGCTCTGTGTCCTTCCCCTTTTCCATCAAAACATAGTACCCAACTTCTTCTTCAGCCATGTTTGTTCACCTCACAAAAAATTTCTGTTAATGAATGCGTTTTCCCCTATATAAATGAGAAAAGGGCTTCTACATGCTGGTTTCCGTGCGAGGGCCGGAAGATTGTGCGGCCGTTCCTGTTGAGTTTAACGGTCTTGGATGTGTTTGCCTGCCTGCCTGAAGAATTCATTGACGTCTTCTTCCACATCCTTGGCGTCTGAGGATGATGTGAACAGGACGCTATTGCGTTTGTTGTCCATCATGGAACGTATCGTGCCTATCGCGGCCGCAAAGAGGAGGTTTTCGTCGTATTTCGCGCCGTAGGTCTGCGGGGTCTTCAGGTATGTGAGGTATGTCGAGAAGAATATTTTCCTGCCGTCTTCGATGTTCTGCTGGAACGAATGGTTCTTGTCCGGGCCTTCGGCAAGCTTTGACGGGATTTTCAGGCAGGTTGTGAATATACTCCTTCGCGCGTCTTCCAAAACATGCCGCAGGCGGCCTGTCATGCGCCCGTAGGATGCGATTTCAGCAGCCTCGAACCGGCGTTTTTTTGAGAGGATGGACAGGATTGCGGCGTAGACCGCCGGCGCGTTTTTTAGGTCCGCGTTCATGCAGGCTAGTTCGTCTTCAAGTTCTCTTGCGCTCAAGCCTCCGGCCGCTATCAGGGGATGGTAGTATAGTATCAGCTTCCTGAAGGTTGAAGAGTGCGTTTTCCATCCGTCGGGGACTGCGACTTTGCTTCTGCTGGACTCTGCCTTCGCCAGCTCCTCGCGTATGGCATTCTTGTAGCCTTCCACTGCCGGCTGGTCCACGAAGCGGATGTCCCAGATGTATGCGATTGTCGCAACCGTGCGCTGGAGTCCGAGCATCAGGCCTCCGATGGAGTTGACGTCTTTCAGGTTAATCTCAAAAGTTGGGTATCCATTCTGCTTCAGGCGCTTCCAGAGGGCGTCATTTGGCTTCTTGTTTCCGACGTTGATGCGAAGGAATACGCGGTCGTTGTCCTCAATTTTCCTCAGGGCGTTCAATGACAGGCGTTCGCCGTAAAAGACGCTCAGTCCCTTGCCGTCCTTGCCGAGCGACTCCTCGAACAATTGCTCGGCCCAGCGTGGCATTTCGCCTATTTCTGCAGGTACAAGGAGCGTCAGCTTGTCCTTGCCCTTTAAGGCCATGTCGTAGAGGAATGCGCCGAGCCTGACGTATGTGTCCTTTTCAATTGTTTTGATGTCGTTCATCTTCCCGGCCTTTTTCAGTATGTCCACGGCCTTTTCCATGGCTTTTTCGGGCGTCCTTTCCGAGAGGGCGAGAGGGAGCAGGAAGATGTTCGTGGTCGGGGATGTGAACCGTCCGCCTATGTCGGTCTTGTCGTTCAGCTGGATGCGGATGACGCGATGGCCCGTCCCGCGTTCCTTGTCAAAGGCCGAGCCGGGGTCTGTCATCAGCCAGATGTGGTCTAGGGGGTTTACCCCCTCCTTTATGAACAGTTGTTCGAAGAATCTCCTGTGGGATAGTGTCTCCATCGTCGTGCCGGACTTGCTGACGGCGATGACGAGCGTTTCCTTCAGGCCTTCGGATAGCGCCTGTTTTATGTCCAAACCCTTCCGAATTCCTGATGCAGCGATGTCGTGTTCTATGCCTGCGATGAACGCCCGGTCGGTGGTCCTGAGGCTTAGAACGCGCATGCCCTTGTCCCCGAAGGTCTTTTTCACGACCTCTGCGCCCAGGCCTGAGCCGCCCATGCCTGCGAAGATGACTGTCTTGAAGCGTTTTCTTATTTTTTCGCCTTCGCGCATTACTTCCATTAATTTTTCCGGGTGTTCGAGAAGCCAGTTTACGTTCGACAGCGTCCAGCCCGCCCGGTTTATGCATTTACCCTCCTTTACATCAAAGGCGCATCGTGCAAACTTTCCCTTGCCGTTTCCCTTGCCGAGCCTGCGTGATTCCTCATAAGACCTGCCGTACGAGCCTTCCATCTGCCCGCGAAAGCCTTCGGATTCCAATAATGCCAGAAGCCTGCTGACTGTCTTGCTTTCCATAGGGGCGAGGAAAAACGTTGCGGCTGTATTGTCTGATGGCATGCAGCCGGCATAATACTATGGTTGGCGCGGCAATAAAAGCCTGCCGCAGCAGGACGCATTGGCCGGTATTAAACGATGCCGCAGATAATAATTACGGCAAATACCTGACATGAAGCCTATTGATGTCATCGCATCATGCGGTGTGGAAGCCTGCCTTCTTGAGGCCGGCGCAAAGAAGCCTGGGAATGTGTATCCTGGCAGGGGATTTGCCGGCACGTCCTACCGTGATTTCATCCGCGGGTCTAAAGCGTTTGGGCCAATGTTGCGGGAGGCCGCGCGCAGGGGTTTTGAGGCAGGCGATGGTTCGCTGGCAGTCAGAGACATTGGAATCGGCCGGCTGGTGTTGCGGGCTGTCCGGGCTGTGAAAAAATCACATTCTGGCGGGAACACGCATCTAGGAATTGCATTGCTGTTCGTCCCTCTTTCTGCGGCTGCCGGGTTTTGTGTCTCTACTGGCGGCATGCCTGCAGGCTTGCGGGCATGCTTTAGGCGGTTTATGAAAGGCACTACTGTTGACGACGCAATTGGTGTTTTTAATGCCATCTTGACTGCTAATCCCGGCGGGCTTGGGCGCTCTAGGCTTGACGTGCGCGATAAGGCTTCTAAGGCAAGACTTCAGGATAAGGGTTTCTCGCTTCTCCGGCTTATGGGTTATTCCTCCAGAAGAGACCGTATTGCCGGCGAGCTTTCGGCCGGTATGCCGGCGGTTTTCGGCTTTGTATTGCCTAACTTGGACAGAAACCTCCTGAAAACCGGCCATTCAAACGCAATCGTCCAGACCTACCTACAGACGCTCGCCAAATACCCCGACACCCTGATAGCGCGTAAAGCAGGCAGGGAAACGGCAAGAGACGTCTCGAATAAAGCCAAGTTCGTCCTCCAAGCCGGTGGCATATTCACCCCAAACGGCAGACAAGCCATCCGAAAACTCGACTCATGCCTTCGCTCGGACGGAAACAAACTCAACCCAGGCACGACCGCAGACCTCATTGCAGCCGGCCTCTACGTCCACCTTCTTAAGGAACGCATAAATACCAAGCAGGCCAAAAGGATTATACTATGAAAGACGGCATCATGTATTCCGCCATACTGCTGCTCCTATTAACCCTGCCAGCCGTCCAGGCCGACGCCGGGCCGAAGCCGACTGCGGACTTTTACGTAACCTACGCCGGCGGCAACGTATCGGACGGTTATTTCTACGCGGTCATGCTTTCATGCACGCCCGACGACGGTTCTGCTTCCTATCACGGCATGTCCGACTACGCGCCAATGCTTAACCTCACATTGCCGGATTCGGAACTCAACTGCTCCTGGAGGCCGGGAGTTATGGCATGGTCCGACAGCAACAATGGCATGGGCAACTGCCATAATAGCCGCTGCTCGTTCCGCTATAACCCGCCGCATACGTTCCGGCTGGCCGTCTACCTGCCGGGCCTGAATGCGACGTTCATCACTCCGGCCGCAGACCGGAACGCCTTCAACAGCCGTTTCCTGGTATCGTTAAACCCTGACGGCTCGTCAGCCATCGTGGAGACTACTGTGTTCGAGGAGGCTGGGATTTCAGAAACGCTCCTCTGGTTCATACCAGCGGCCGTCATAACATTCGTTGTAGAACTCCTGTTCGGCCTGCTGCTTGCCCTGCTGGCGAAATTCGACTTAAAAAGGTTTTTACTTTCTATATTCATTGCAAACTTCCTCTCATTGCCGGCGGTATGGTTCATCTTCCCGCTGCTGAGGAATCCTCTGCTGGTCGTCCCGCTGGCCGAATGTTTTACAGTCGCCTTTGAAGCCGCAGTCATATACGCATTCGCGCGCAGGGCCATTACGCCGTTAAAGGCGCTCTTGGCCAGCGTTATATTGAACGCGGCCAGCGTGCTTGCAGGCATAGTGCTATTGCTCCCGTTCTGGCTGCTTCTGAAGCTTTTCTTCTGAAAAGATGCGGCCTTAAAATCCAATGGCATTATGTTTTATCCCGCTTCCCGCCCAGTAGTAATTGATGTTCGCGCCATCGCAAGGGCCGCCAAGTTCGCAGCAGCGGGGGGTAAGGCAGAGATTCATCGCAGGAGCGCTCGCCCGGATGGATGAGCGGCCTGCCGGCAAGGCCCATAAGCCTGCAAGTATTAGCGTATCGGACCTTGCCGAAATGAAGCGTGCAGGCAGGAAAATAACCGTGCTGACAGCCTACCAGACAGAAGACGCACTCCTTGTCGACAGGGCCGGCGTGGACGTCATCCTTGTGGGGGACTCGGGCGGCATGGCGCTTCTCGGCTATGCCGACACCACTCATGTCACATTGGATGACATGCTTTGGATGACGAGGTCTGTCGCCAATGCAAACACCCGCGCGCTGGTCGTCGGCGACATGCCCATACACTCCTACGACACTCCTGATACCGCGGTTGAAAACGCCCGGAAGTTTATAAAAGCGGGTGCCGACGTTGTTAAGCTCGAGGGCGGTGTCGAGAAGAAAGACATAGTCAAAGCCATTGTCTCCGCCGGCATCCCTGTCATGGGGCATATCGCGCACACCCCTCAAACCGACAGAAGGCACGTCATAGAAGGAAAGACCCTGGCTGAAGAGGGAAAGCTTCTTGCAGACGCGAAAGCCCTGGAGGAAGCGGGCGTGTTCGCAATCGTTATCGAGCTTGCCGACGCCGCAGTCTCAAAGAAGATAACCGAGTCTGTCAGAATCCCAACCATCGGCATAGGCGCAGGCCCCCACACCGACGGCCAAGTGCTCGTCCTGGACGACCTGCTCGGCCTGACCGACCCTGCTAAATTCCCGTCAGGCAGACTCCCGAAGTTCGTGGGAGAGTGGCCTAAAGACCCTGCATCGGCCGTAAAGCAATACATCGAGAAGGTAAGAAGCGGGGCATTCCCCGGTCCAAGCGAGAGCTATAGCGTGCTTGCGCCCGTAACAAAGTAAAAGGGTTTTTACGCCCAGTATGGGTTTTTCACGTACTTGAATGCGTTAAGCCCGGCGAAACCGCCTTCACCTATCGCGTTTGGTATGCGAATCCACCTGCCTGTGACGTCTCCTGCCGCGAATATGCCCTGTATGCTCGTCCTCATCTGCTGGTCCACGATGATGTTGTTCTTCTCTGACAGCTTCACCCCCGCCCTCTCGAGGAAGTCCTTGTTCGGGACCGTGCCAAGGCTCAGGAGCGCGCAATCCGCCTTCAACTCGCTCCCGTCCTTCAGCATGAGCTTCTCCACCGTTCGCGAGCCTGCGATGGCCTCAACCTCGGTGTTCATGCTGCATGAGATGCCGGATTCAGCTATCTTTTTTACAGTTGTGTCCTTGGCCCTGAATTTGTCGCCCCTGTGCACCAGGCAGACCGTCGCGCCGTTCTCCCTCAGGGCGAGCGCATTCTCAAGCGCTGTGTCTCCTCCCCCTACAACGACCACCCTCTTGCCCCTGTAATCTGAAGGTTTTGGGAGGGAGTATATCACTCCCTGAAGGCCTTCGCCCTGTATCCCAAGCTTCCTGGGGACGCCGAGGCCTATGGCAAGTATCACGGCCTTGCATGCGTATGCGCCATTTTTTGTCGTTACTTCCAGCATGCCTTCCTTGCGTTTGACATCTTCAACAGCCTCGTTCTCCCTTATGGACGCCCCCTCAGCGAGCACGTGCTCGACCATGCTTCTCGCCACCTCGTGGCCGAGGATGTTCTTATGGCCGAGGAATTCGTCCACTTTCTTCCATGGGTAGCTGTTTATCGGGCTCCCGCCCGCGGAAGCCGACTCAAAGACCACCGTCTTAAGCTTGTAGTACGCCGCGCTCAATGCCGCCGAAAGCCCGGCCGGGCCTGCTCCTACTATAATAAGCTCGTAATCCATTTTGCTGTAATCTATTGTAAACATTCAATTAAATTAACCATCCCGACCATGTATATAACAAGGCCTAGAATGGACATTCTTGGACAGATAGCACGGGACGCCGGAAAATCCGCAGCCCGCCGCAAGAAGGACGCGGAATACAGGAGGCTCGTGGACGGCCTGCTCGAAAATTCGGAAAAGACCCGCAGACTTGCTCCCGTTCCTAAAGGAAACTCCATAATCGCCGAAGTCAAGTTCGCATCGCCCTCAGGCGGCGTCATCGCAAAAGGCGGCGTCCCGGCCGTCGTTTCAGACTACGAGGCCGGCGGGGCCGCAGCACTCTCCATCCTGACCGAAGAACATTACTTCAAAGGCAGCCTTGAAAACCTAATCCAAGCGCGAAACGCATCAGAACTCCCAATCCTACGAAAAGACTTCATCCTCGACGAATTCCAGCTCGAAGAAGCCCGGGCCTTCGGCGCGGACGGCGTCCTGCTAATCGCAGGCCTGCTCGGCGAAAAACTTGCCGGCATGCTGGATGCCGCATCATCTCTCGGACTTTGGGTATTGGTCGAAACCCGCAGCAAGGCCGAGATAAAGCTCGCGCTCGACTCGGGCGCGAAGATAATAGGAATCAACAACCGCGACCTGAAGACAATGAAAACAGACCTCAAGACGACAATAGAACTATGCACCCACGTCCCGGCGAGCAAGGCGCTCGTCACAGAAAGCGGGCTCTCAAATGCGGCCGACATACAAAAACTAAAAACCGAATGCAAAAGAAAACCGGACTACTACCTCATAGGAACCGCATTGATGAAAGATGCAGACAGGAAGAAAAAGCTGAAGGAATTAGTCAACGCATAAAAAAGTAATGCTGCTTAGAATATGCTGTCGTGTCTCCAGTTCCGCCTTGACTGGGGGCTGTCCCGAACCTTCCGGTTGGTCTTTGCGAACACCCAGACGGGCGCCCGCTTTCGGGTCCGGTTGGCCTTGACCATTATGGTCTTCTTTTCGACGGATTTAACGCGTGCCATGTTCCTATAAGATAGGTAAATACTTAATAAATACCATGAACATGTGTCCAAAGTGCGGGCGGGAGAGCAAGGGCGTCTGCCTGGAGTGCTTTCTTGAAGCCCATCCGCTGGAGGCGGGCGAAGTCAAGGTCCTGTCCTGCGCGTGCGGCCGGCTTCGCCATCGCGACCGTTGGGATGCCCGGCTTGAGGACATCGGGAAGTACGTCGAGAAGGGCCTGAAGGCGCCTTTCGAGGTGACGCTGAAAAGCGTGCGCGTGGCTCCTGTTCTGGAAGGAAGCAATCTTGCGCTGGACATCGCAGTCGAGGGCGTTTACAAGGGCGAGCCTTTCAAAAGGACTATCACGGGAGCGGCGAAAGTCCAGAAGACGACGTGCCCGACATGCAGCCGGAAGAGCGGCGGCTATTTCGAGGCCGTATTGCAGTTCCGCTGTCCGCTGCCTGAGCTGCCGCTAGACGAGCGCCAGATAGCCAAGGTTGAGAAGTCCGACGGCGGCCTGGACTATTACCTGCTTTCAAACAACTATGCCCGCGGCTATGCGTCGCAGCTTAGCAGGAAGGGCTATGCCGTCAAAAGCTCGAACAAGGCTTTCAGCATGAGGGACGGCCAGTCGGTGTACCGCATCTACTATTCCATAAAGAAGGTTTGAAATCGCATTACCTGCTTAATTCTTTTAACACCCTGTCGACCTGCTGCACCGCGGTTCCGATGTAATGTTCCGGCTTTAGCGCTGCTTCAAGCTCCTTTTTCGGCAATGTTTTCACAATCACCTTGTTCTGCTCGAGTGCTTCCATGAAGGTCGTGCCCGTCATGTAGGACTCCATCGCGCAGCCCCGGACGAGCTCGTGGGCTTCCTGCCTGTTCATGCCCTTCCCGACGAGCCTTATCATGACCGACTCGGACATGACCCTGCCCTGGCTGAGCTCGAGATTCCTCTGTATCGCCTCGGAATTGAATACCAGATTGTCCATGAGGTCAATTGAAAGCGCCAGCATGTAGTCGAGGAGTATGCAGGCCTCTGGTATTATTATCCGCTCGCAGCTGCTGTTCGTCAAATCACGCTCATGCCACAAGGCGACGTTCTCCAAGGAAGCGAATGCGTCTGCCTTCACGACCCTGGATATGCCGCAGATTCTCTCCGCGTGTATAGGGTTCCTCTTGTGCGGCATTGTAGAACTTCCGACCTGCCTCTTGCCGAAGCCCTCGGAAACCTCGCCAATCTCAGTCCTCTGGAGGTTCCTGATCTCGGTCCCGAACTTGTTCAAGGACTCCGCAATCAAAGCGAGAAGCAGCATGAACTCGGCATGAATGTCACGTTGCACCACCTGGTTCGAAGGGAAAGACACGCCAAGCCCCAAGTCCTTCATCACCAGTTCCTGGAGCCTTATCCCATGGCTGCCGAGCGCGGCCTGCGTCCCGACCGCCCCGCTCATCTTCCCTGCAAGCAGCCTTTTTTTGCACTCTTCCAGCCGGTCTATGTGCCTTTGCACTTCCGCAGCCCAGATGGCGAACTTGAGGCCGTATGTGGTCGGCACGGCATGCTGGCCGTGGGTGCGTCCGATGCACACGGTCTTCTTGTGCTTCCCGGCTTTGGCTAGGAGCGATTTCTTGAGCCTCTCCAGGTCTTCGGAAAGTAAACCTGTGTACTCCCTTAGCTGGAGCGCGAGCGCTGTGTCGGTTATGTCGTTCGAGGTCGCGCCGAGGTGTACGAATCCTCCGGAATGCCCGCACTTCTCAGACAGCGCCTTCACCATCGCCATGACGTCGTGGTTCGTGGTTTTCTCCAGTTCCGCGACCCGGTCCACGGTCACCAGCCTTATCGATGCAGATTTGGAAATAGCCTCCGCGTCCTTCTTCGGTATGTTCCCGACCTTTGCGTGGGCCCTTGCGAGCGCGGCTTCCACGTCAAGCATGCGCTGAAGGTGCATCTCCTCGCTGAAAATTACCTTCACCTCATTTCTGCCGTAGCGATATTCAATCGGGTGGATTGCCATTTTTAATTAAATATGTTTCGTGCGGATTATAAGCTATTTGCCGCGCCTGCGCATCGCATGCGGCACGTCGATATAGTAGACGCCGTTCGCATCCTTGACTATGACGGGCTTTCCTCCCATCAGCGACGTCACGTCAATCTGGTACTTCCCGTCCTCCAGAATCTTGATGGTCTCAATCGAGAGGAACATCGGCTCCTCGGGCTTGGCAGCCTTCACGAAACCCTGGCCCAGCCAGTCCAGCGGGCCTTTCTCCCCGGCGCTCTTTTGTTCCGCCTTTGCCGGCGCCTTATAAGGCGTCTCCTGCGGGAGGTACGGCGAAGGCTCCATAATCTTGTCCTCAGGCGTGGGGTCGAAAGATACCGGCCGCTCCTGCTTGCTCCGGACGTACATTAGAAATCTCTTACCGCACGCGCAGCTCCCGCGCAGCATAACCTCTCTAAGCTCCTTAGAGGTTTCAAGGTATGTCGCTCCGCAGACATTGCACTTGTAGGGCATGTTACTTCTTTTCCTTATCCTTGTCCCGCTCCCCGGCGAGCAATGAAATCGTCTGGGGGTCCTTCTTGACCTTCTTGACGAGCTTGGAGGGGCCTATGACCGTGAGCCCGCCGGTCCTCCCGCCGAGCATCTTGATAAGCCGCTCGCGGAATCCTTCGGCGGTCCGCTCCCTCAGCGTCGACACCTCAACGCCCGGAAACTTCTTGGACACCTGCTTCATGGTCGCCTCAATCAGCATCGCCTCCTCCCTCGACGTCAGGCTCTCCTCGATGACGATAATCTTGTCGTCCTTTATCTTCTCAAGGAGGAAGTCCATCTTCTCTTGGGATGTCTTGTTCGCAAGCACGTCCGCCGATATGAACTCAATCTCAATGTCCATTTTTACTTTGAATGCTTCGCAATCGCCCTGTAAAGATCGTCGATGTTCTTCCCGGTCATCGCCGAAATCTCCACCACCGGGTGCTGCGGAAAGGCCTCCTTAATCCGCTCAGGCTCGGCCTCCTTCTTGTCAATCTTGTTCGCCACGATAATGACAGGGATGTCCCTCGCCTCAAGGTTGCCGATAATCGTGATGTTCACCTGCGTATACGGGTCCTCGGTCGCGTCCATCACGACCAAAGCAGTGTCAACGTGCTCCAGCCACTTTATCGCCTCGATGACGCCCTTCGTCGCCTCCTTCGCGCGCTGCCTCGCCTCCTTCGCATCCATCCCGAACTTGATGAAATCCTCGTAGTCGACCTTCGTCGCGATGCCCGGCATGTCCAAAAGATTCATCTCAATCTTCTGGCCGTCGTTCCTAACGACGACCCTCTCCTTCTTCTGGACGGTCCGCGTCTCGTGCGGAACCTCGGAAACAGTACCGACCGGAGTCCCGGTCCAGTCCATAGAAATCTTGTTCGCAAGCGTCGTCTTACCCGCATTCGGCGGGCCGTAGAGGCCGAGGCGTATAAGCTTCCTCCCGCCTAAAACCCGCTTAAACCAGCTGAAAAGCTTCTTGAACGACACCATTACCTCATCACCCAAAAATGACTTATATCCATAGGACGCAATCAATTTAAATCATGCCCCGCCTAAAAGCCGCATCCGACGCCTCTTTTAAATTCCAAAACACTAAAGTTAAGAACAAACCCCCGCAGTCCCCGTACTCGGAGACCGGAGGTGTTTCCCGGAAAGTCCCGGGAAGAATCCGCAATGGGGGAGGAGAACAGAAAATGGGATACCAAAAATACGTGAAAGATGCATACAAACACCTGAACGACGCCGAAGGGGCGCTACTGCGCGGCATCATCGCCGAACGCAGGAAAGAGCTGCGCAACAGCCGGCCAATCGTTCGGCTAGAACACCCCACGCGAATCGACCAAGCCCACAAATACGGCTACAAGGCAAAGCAAGGCTTTACCGTCGCCCGCGTCAGAATACGCGCAGGCGGCATGAGAAAAGCCCGGCCCAGCCGCGGCTCAAAACCAATACACTTCGCAATCGAAAAAATCACGCCCGGAAAAAGCATCCAGCGCATGGCAGAAGAGCGCGCCAGCAAAAGATACTCCAACATGGAAGTCCTCGGCTCCTACAAAATATTCAAAGACGGCCGCAGCCACTGGTTCGAAGTAATACTCGTCGACCCAAGCCACCCGGCCATACAAAACGACAAGGACGTAAGCTGGCTCGCCACCGGAACCCACCGCAACCGCGCACTACGCGGCCTCACACCCGCCGGACGCAGAGGACGCGGACTATACAACAAAGGCAAAGGCAGCGAACGAAGCAGGCCCAGCATCCGCGCCAACAGAAAAAGGGCGAAATAAAAAAATAATTCCGTCCCCCCTGCGGGGACGGACGCAACTTTTTTACTAACAAACAAAAATCATAAAACAAAAAAGCCTCTGTAGCTCAGTTGGTAGAGCGCTCGACTGTTAAGGCCCCTTTTCTTTCTTGCGAAGAAAGAAAAGGTGCTCTAGCCCCAAAAGAAAGAAGGTCCGCTCCGCGGACAAAGTCCTGTTAGGGCTTTAATAATTGGGAAAGCAGCCATCGAGTGGTCGCAGGTTCAAGTCCTGCCGGGGGCGTCTGTTTATTGCTAGCTTCCTGGAAGGTGGTGTTAGTGTTATAATGCGTTTTAATTGGTTTTTTATCCTCTCTTTAGTATAACTTTAGTAATAACAATAGTGGATTATCATCCAATCCCTTTGACATGAGTTCCAGATTCCGCATCTCCGGCTATCTTTCTATTGCCTTAATGCTCTCTCTAATGTCCGGTACCGCCCTTGCGGAGGATATCAACAAGGTAAACGCCTCCGGGTCTATCGCCGTTACGGCTGACTGCGGGCCGAACGCTCCCTCTCCATGTCCAGAATCCCAGAAAGCCCCGGTCAATACTCCCTCGCCGGGAAGTCTTCCCATCTGGTTTGGCGGCCATATGATTCATACTACCTATGGGGGAGGGGTGATGTCCTCGAATCAACGGCTGTGGGAGTTGATGGAGTATTATGATGCGGCGGGGTTGAACGAGCATGACACGGATTTGACTCAGACCAAGTGGAATTGGCTGCTTTCTATGGCGGACCAGAACAACACCGACGGGGTTTTCACTCTTTTCTTCGGCTTGGAGTGGACCGGCAGCCAGCATGTTTACTACATAACCATGAGCCCGTCTTCGACGATTAAAAAGGCTACTGATGCCGATTTTAACAGCGTGCGGGAGCTTGCGGGATGGCTTGCGGACAACCAGGGTTTAGGCCATTACAACCATCCTGCGCGCAGCGGCGGCGCGAACTTCAGCAATCCCTCCCGCGTCAATGAGACTTGGATTCCGCTCGCCGAGTTCGTC
This sequence comes from Candidatus Altarchaeota archaeon, assembly GCA_028712125.1. GTDB lineage: Archaea > Altiarchaeota > Altiarchaeia > IMC4 > SCGC-AAA252-I15 > VGJA01. The sequence continues at coordinate 6,903 of JAQTQS010000008.1, read as the reverse complement.
AACCAGCACGGCGGGACGGATAACGCAACCCAGTGGACTGGCAACGGCTGGCATTGGAGTTACTGGTGGAACTGTTCTGAAGGAAGCGGGTGCACGACCTACCAGAATCCCGCCGGAAGCGGCCTGCAGGCCGAGGACGGCACCGGCTGGATTAAGTACGCGCTTGACCATGGCTATCACCTCGGTTTCGTCGCATCCAGCGACTACCACGGAAGCTATCCCTACACGCCGAGGGCGTACACCGGCCTCGCCAGCCCGTCCAATTGGACCCGTCCGGGCGTGTACTACGCCCTGAAGAGCCGGCATACATGGGCTGCGGAAGACAAGATACAAATGGCGGTCGGCGTTACCGACGAATACGGGACAACATCGACTATGGGCGACATCATAGCCTACGAAACCGACAAGCCCAACATCACAATCAACTACGTCATCAACGCCACGCCCGGCAACACCATCGATGTGGTCAGCCTGTTCTACAAGGGCGTCATCACCAACGTCACTAATTACACGGGCCAGCAGAGCGTCATCGGGAACGTCACCCAGAATTTTACCGCAAACACCGAGGAGTACGTCTTCGTCGAGGCCGTCCAGAGCGACGGAAGCCGCGCTTGGAGCAGTCCCATGTTCATCAACAAGACCATGGGCCCCCAGCAAAGCAGCAGCAGCAGTTCGAGCAGCAGCAGTCTTGCCAGTAGCAGCATGCCTGAAAGCAGCACAAGCAGCAGCAGTAGTTCGAGTAGTAGTCTGGCTAGCAGTAGCGTGCCTGAAAGCAGCATCAGCAGCAGCAGTTCGAGCAGCAGTAGTCTTGCCAGTAGCAGCATGCCTGATAGCAGCAGCAGTTCTTCTTCTAGTAGTAGTTTTCCGCTTATTACTTTGGTTTCCGCTCGTATTTCTCCCCCTGGAATTGCAAACGATACTGACGACCTGCATGGTTATTGCAATGCCACCGGCAACACCAACGGCGGTTCCATTTCAGCGTACTATTATCGATGGTACCGGGATGATGCCATCAACATAAGCGGATTGATGGTCGCTGAAGGCGTTGTCGCAGCTAGAAATTACACGTGCGGCATTCGAGCTAATGACAGCCGTGTGCTCTGCTGGGGGAACAACGGTTACGGTCAGTTGGGCACGGGCGACGATGTCAGCAGGTATAATCCGACATTAATCAATGACTCATCACCTTACCTCTCCATCTCCGCTTGCTGGGATTCTGCATGTGGTGTTCGCTATGATGATGGTCGTGTTTTCTGCTGGGGGTATAACGGCTTAGGCCAGTTGGGGACGGGCGACAACAGCAGCAGGTATAATCCGACATTAATCAATGACTCTTCCCCTTACCTTTCTGTTTCCCTGGGCCGCGGTCATACGTGCGGCGTTCGTGCTGATGACAGTCGTATTCTCTGTTGGGGGAACAACGGTTATGGTCAACTGGGCACAGGGGACAAAGGCAACAGGTCTAATCCAACATATATCAATGACTCTTCCTCTTATCTTTCTGTTTCCCTAGGCGCAGGTCATACGTGTGGTGTTCGTGCTAATGACAGTCGTGTGCTCTGCTGGGGCGATAACTACTATGGTCAGTTGGGTGTGGGCGACAATAGCAGCTGGTATAATGAGTGGCTGGGTGTGGGCGTCTACATCCCTAGGTTTAATCCGACATTGATTAATGATTCCTCCCCTTATCTTTCTGTTTCCGCAGGCTGGTACTCTACTTGCGGTGTTCGTGCCAATGACAGTCGTGTTCTCTGTTGGGGGTATATCGGTAACGGAAGCAACAGGTATAATCCAACTTTAATAGATGACTCTTCATCCTATCTTTCTTTTTCCACGGGTTTTTGGTCTACGTGTGGTGTTCGTGCTAATGACAGTCGTGTGCTCTGCCGGGGCGATAACTACTATGGTCAGTTGGGTACGGGCGACAACAATTTCATGTTTTTTCTCACCCCCACTAATGACTCGTCACCTTATCTCTCTGTTTCCGTAGGGCCCGATTATACGTGTGGCGTTCGTGCTAATGACAGTCGTGTTCTCTGCTGGGGGCGTAATTTCTTTGGTCAGTTGGGTACGGGCGACACCGTCTCAAAGTATATCCCGACGCTTGTTAATGACTCAAGCGGTTTTGCCGGACGTTTCAAATCCGGCGCTGAAACTCAAGTACACCTGCTTGAACACTCGCTGACCTCACTCTCTGAGAATTGGACGCTAAGTTGCATGGCAAGCACCGGCAACTATGGCGACATCCTGTGGAAAAGGCCCTACAATACCACTTGGACTAATAGCTCCAAGACTAATATCCTTGACAGTAATGGTATTTACACTTCAAGCAGTTCTAGTTCAAGCATAGAGTCCAGCTCCAGCAGCAGTTCGTCCAGTAGCAGTTCCACAAGTTTCGGCAGCAGTTCCAGTACCAGCATGCCGCAAGGCAGCGATGCGAGCAGCTCATCCAGCAGCAGCACGAGCAGCAGTTCGCACTACTCCAGCATTTCCAGCAAGTACTCCAGCGTCTCCAGTTCCAGCATCTCAAGCAGCGCGGCCAGCAGCCAGGTGAGCAGTAGCAGCAGCTCCTCAAGCAGCAATCCTCCAATCACTCTATATCCATTGTGCGGTGGAAGTCCCGCCGCCTTATGCACCTCGGTTGGCTCGGCCGGTGATTGCGCCTTTTCTTACGAGCGGTACGCGCCTTGGGGCGCGTATTTCCAGTGCTATTGGAATAGTCTGCGCGGTTTGTGCCAGTGGGGGTGGCAGTGCGAAGTCCTGAGTTCTGCCACCACTCAGCAGTCGTCTAGCAGCAGCTCCTCCTCGGCCGGTTCCAGCAGCAGCAGTTCCAGCAGGGTTAGTACGTCTGCTGGTTCGTCTACTACTGTTGTTTCTAGTAGTTCTGCGGCCAGTTCCTCCAGTTCCAGCAGTAGTTCCAGCGTTGTCTCAAGTTCCAGCAGCAGCAGTTTGGATTCTGTTCCTACGACTTCTTCGCCTTATCCCTCCTGTCCCGTTTATCTCAGGAGTTCCTGCTCCGGCCTTTCCCAGGCTGTTTGCGGCAAGTCGTACGTGCTGTCCGGCGGCGTTTACCATAAGTGCGATTGGAGCTATAATCCCCGCGGCTGCAGGGCTGGTTCAGAGTGCCAGGCGGGTGGTGTTAGCAGCACGCAGGCGTCAAGCAGCAGCACCACGAGCACTCAGGCTTCGACTAGCACGAGCAGCGATAGTAGTCTCGTTTCAAGCAGTGCCCTCAGCTCTAGCAGTAGCAGCAGCAGCCGCCATTCGGCGCCTACTACCTCTTCGCCCTATCCCTCCTGTCCCGTTTATCCCAAGAGTTCCTGTTCCGGCCTTTCCCAGGCTGTTTGCAGCAAGTCGTACGTCCTTTCCGGCGGCGTTTACCATAAGTGCGCTTGGAGCTATAATCCCCGCGGCTGCCGCACAAGCTCCCAATGCCAGCCGGCCGTTTGATTCGCGTTTTTATGCACGGGCTGGTAATGTTTTGTTATGCGTCGCATCGTGCTGCCCAACAGTCTCACTGTCATCGTCGAGCGCCGGCCTTCGTCTTCGGTTGCGGTTGAAGTTTCGGTCGGCGTGGGAAGCAGCAATGAGTCGGGGCGCGAAGCCGGGCTTTCCCATTTCCTGGAGCACATGCTCTTCAACGGCTCTGCGAAGCGGCCGTCCGCTCTTTCGATTTCAAATGAAATCGAGCGCCTTGGCGGGGAGCTGAACGGCGGTACTTCGAGCGAGCAGACTTGCTTCTATGCCAAGGTTCCATCAAGGTTTCTGGATACGGCCTTGGATGTCCTGTCTGACATGGTCTTGCGGCCGTTGTTCAGGCCTGAGGATGTCGAGAAGGAGCGCAAGGTGATTTTAAACGAAATCCAGCTTTACACCGACGACCCTAAATTGCACGTATGGGTCCTGGTCCAGAAGCATCTTTTCGTCAAGCATCCTGCAGGGAATCCCGTCTACGGCAGAAAAGAGACTATTGCGAAATTTTCGCGCGAGGACATTGCCGGCTTTCACCGGAGGCATTATGTCCCGGGCAGCATGGCTGTGACTATCGTCGGAGACGTCGATGTGGACCGGGCGGTCCTTCTAGCGAGCCGTTATTTTGCCGGCATGCCAGATGCTTCTGCGCCCAGGCTTAAGCTCCCAAAGGAGGTTCGGCAGCATGAACGCAGGGTGTTCCGGGAGAAAAGGAGGATTCTCCAGTCGTATCTCGTGGCGGCATGCAAGACGCCTCCCAGAGGGCATCCGGACTCGTATGCGCTGGACGTCGCCCATGCAATACTCGGCCGGAGGAGTTCCGGCAGGATGTTCGACGAGATTAGGAACAAGCGCGGTCTGGCTTACGAGGTGAGCGTGCTGCATGAGGCGCAAAGAGACGTCGGCATTTTCGCGGTTTCTGTTATAGCCGACAAAAACAACCTTGGCAGGACTGAAAGAATAATCCACGACGAGTTCCGGAACCTTTCGCTTGTAACAAACCCGGACGTGTCCGAGGCGAAGACGTTCCTCGAAGGAGACTTCCTGCTCGAATGCGAGGACACGCTCAAGCGGGCAGAGCTTGTCGGGTTCTTCAACCACGCGGCAGGCGCGCGAGACGTTCTCGCCTACCTGAAGCGAATAAGGCTCGTTTCGGCCGGGGACGTCAGGCGTGTTGCGAGAAAGTATCTCAACGGCATTTATACGCTTGTGATAGTGGAGCAGAGGGGCGGTTAGGCTAGCCCGACGCGATTTTCAGCAGCATAAGCACGATGCCTATCCTGACGACCTTGCCGGCTATTGTCGCCACCATGAATTTTAGCTTGTCCATCCTCAGGATGCCGCATACTAATGCCACTATGTCATAAGGTATGAAGAAGAAGCATGACGACGCCATTATGTAAGGTACGCCCCACTTTGCTATGTAGTGCTTGGCTTTCTCCACCTTCTCCTTGTCGAACCTTTCGATGAAGCGCGTTCCCATTTCGCCGATGACATAAGTCGTGTAGCCGCCGACTGATGATGATATCACGACCGCGACGAAAAGCCAAATCCGGTTGATGCCCATGAAATAGCCCGCCGCCACAAGCCCCTCGACAGGCAGCATCGGCATCGGGATGATGCTGCTCCCGAGGAAGGTCAATGTTATGATACCCAGTAAGCCGTAGTCAAGGAGTATTTGCGGAATCATTGTATGGAGGCGAAGGATATCGGCCGGTCTTCAAGCAGCGCCAAATTTGCGTACGGCATGGTGCGGAATGTGCAGTCGATTGTGCAGTTCTTGTCTCGGCATGACGCAGTCCTCATGTCCTGCAGGACAGTCTGCTCGCAGCGCGATTTCTCCGTCCCCGGCTTCACGCACTTGTACGAGACCAGGTTCTGGTAGATGTCGTGCTGGTAGCACCTGCCTTCAGGCATAAGTTCGCCGGCCAATGTCTCGCTTGTCTCGCATGCCCGGTAGTACCTGCCTTCCACCTGTGCGGTCCTGCTCATGCAGTCGCAGTCGTTGCTGCATGTTATGTTAAGCCTAAGGCTGCAGTCCGGGCAGTCCCCCCCGCAGTCCCTCGCCTCCTCGCTCTCGTCAAGGCGCTGGTTGAAGCAGTGCGTCGGGTAGCACAGGCCGTTGAAACAGTTTGAGGCGATGCACCTGTCGACGGGAATCCTTGTCCTTTTTTCCACGCAGAGTGCGCTTGCGGTCCCGGCTCCGCTGCAGACGTACTCAATCTGGTCTATGTATACCTTCTTCTCGTCTCCGTTCCAGCTGTCCTGCCCGGTCCAGCAGTAGGCGCTTGAGTTTACTTTCACGGGGCAGTCGCTGTCCCTTGAGCACAAGGCAGCGAGCGTTGTTGACGATTCGACGGCTAGAGGCGTGGTATCCGGATTTTCAGTGCTCGACGTGGTCTGGACGCTCGCAACGGTCGTGGACGCCTCGGTCGTAGGAGCAGTCTCCTCGGCGGTGGTCTCAGGCAGCATGGTCTCGGCTGTCGTCGCCACGGTCCCCGCATTCTCCTGAGGCGCGGTGCATCCCGCAAGCATCGCAATCATCGAAACAAAAATTACGGCCGCCTTAACGCTCATGGTTACCTTATTGAAGCGGGGCGTTAAAAACAAGGGAGCAGGCCGCGCGTTAATTCCCTCATGATGTTTTAAAACCCGCATCCCATACTTAGGGTATGGAGATGAAAGCGAAACATTGCCTGCTCGCCATCATTGCGCTGGCGGCCATAGCCCTAGCAATAATGCTATGGCCGAAAACGCAGGCGCCGTCCGGCGGCCAAGACGCTACGCAAGTTTCAACTACGACTTCACTTCCCGTAATTCGCACTTTCATCGACAACGGGGGGGCTGTAGAGACCAAGAACGGAAAGCCCGTGATACGCATGTATTCGACGACAAGCTGCCCCCACTGCAAATGGGTCAAGGGCGCCTATGAGGAGGTGGCTAATGAATACGTTAACAAGAGCCTGATAATAGCCTACCATTGGGAGCTGGACATAGACCTCGACGTAATGCGCCAGGAGGCGGTCGACGTCCCGAAGTCCGAGAAGGACATTTTCATAAAATTCAATCCCCGCCGGACCGTGCCCACCTTCGTCTTCGCCTCCAAATACTACCGCATAGGCAACGGCTACGAGTCGAAAGGCGACCTTGAGGCGGAAAAGGCCGAGTTCCGGGCGGTTATCGAGCGGCTGATTGAGGAATCCCGGGGCAATATCCCGTTGAATGGAAGCTGAGCCGGCGCTTTTATACCATGGTGCGTAATCTATAAACGGAGGTGTCTGATATGGATGAAATAAATACTTCGATTGCAATGCTGGCCGTTTCAACCTTCATAATGGGTCTGGCCATCGGGGTTGTTCTTACAAAGCTGGTTGACATGATGAACGTCGTGCCCGCAGCTAAGAAAGAGTCAAAATAACTGCATTTAGGCAG
>JAQTQS010000007.1 GCA_028712125.1 Candidatus Altarchaeota archaeon | reverse complement strand
CAAAAAGCGACATCCACCGCCGTAACGACCACATCGACGACATTAATCGACACAACGACCACCACAACCAACAACTCCGCCCCCAGCACCATTGAAACTTCGTCGTCAACCACAACAACGACACAGTCAACGACAGCTACCAGCAATATGACGGTAATCACCAGCACAACAAGCACAACGACTTATACGACCACGACAACACGGGATAGCACGACAACCACGACGACCACAACAACAGTCACAACAACAAGCCAAACAACAACGTCGGCCAGCACCACGACCAGCAGTACCTCGACAACCACCACAAGCTCGGCACGCACGACGACCACAGCCGCCGCCACAACCAGCACGACCAACAAAACAACGACCACAAGCTCAACGACCACAAGCACGCAAACACCGACCACCACAACAGTAGAGAACCCCGGGATAATCTTCAATGAAATCATGTACGACCCTTGCACCTCACAAGGCCTCGACGACACCCATGAGTACCTGGAGCTGTACAACTACGGCACGGAAGAGGTCAACCTCCTGAACTGGACGCTGATAGATTCAGGCTCGGACATTGAACGTCTAGCAGGATTTGGAAATACCACCACGATACTTTCGCCGCAAGGCTATGCAGTAATCACAGACGAAGACAGCCTGGTGGAATTGCCGTCCACCGCGATACACCTCACGACCGGAGACGGCAGCATCTGCACCAGCGGCCTGTCCAACGCCGGAGAAACATTAAGGCTTTTCGACCAGAGCGGCCGGGAAGTAGACATGGTTGAATACTCGCACGATTGGGGCGCGGGCGGCAACTGCAAGTCTCTCGAACGCCGCGAGGCCGAGGAGGAGGGCGAGTCGTACAACTGGGGAGAGAGCTTGGGCCCCGGGGGGACGCCCGGCGAGCGCAATTCTGTAGACGGTGAGCAATCGCCCTCCTCCACAACAACAACCACGACAATGGCCGTCCAGTACCCCCCGGAGGCGTGCAGCGACGGCACGGCATTGGGCAAGTGCTCTAAAAACAGGCCTTATTACTGCTTTGACGGCATTCTCGTGCTGAGGTGTTCGAAGTGCGGCTGCAAGAAGGGCTTGTGCGTGGATGACGAGTGCGTATCAGAGCCAAAGAACGTTTCAGGGAAGGAGAAGGGGGATAAAAAGGACGCCGTATTTTCAACCCGGGGGTCGACGACAAGCAGGCCTGTCGAATCTTCGATGGCACGCCGTAATCCTGGCATAAAAACAGGCTATAATGAGGAGCTGGACGAAACGATTGTATCGGGAAATCTTTCATACCCAATCCCTGAGAAAAACGAGGAAAATCCTGAGGAAATGGGGGATTTCACGGGATTTTCCGCGCTCTCAAAGGCGGCGCAGCCGAAGTCTGTCGCGGCCATCGGAGCTAGCGCGATTGCCGGATTTTACATCCTGCGTAAAAAGCAGTACCACACGCATGATGCATCCACGGATGATTTATAAATAAAATCCAATAGTGGTACATGACAAGCAAACGTGCGGTTATTGCCATTCTTGCCTGCATGATGATACTGGGGTGTTCCAGCCCGAAGGAAAGCCGGACAACTGAAACAGTTTTAACAACCACTCTCAAGGAGCAGTTGAATAATACAGAAAAGTACTGCTCGTCCGACAGCGACTGCGCGTGCGGCGTCCACCGGACGACAGGAGAATGCTTCTATGGCAACAAGGATTACGTGGACGCGATGAAACAGTGCCCTGACTTCTGCACGGGAATAGCGGCACAGTTCGCAATTATTTGCGTAAACAACCTGTGCACGCAGGTGAAATCGCAAGTAGGCCAGGGGACGCCTGCCACAGTTCCGGCGGAACCTGCGGCAGTTACTGTGACAATAAAGGACTTCGCATTCCAGCCTAACGAGATTAGGATAAAAACCGGAACCATTGTAACATGGATTAACGAAGATTCAGCACCACACAAGGTAGCATCCGACCCCCACCCTGCGCACACCGACCTCCCGGGGCTTGTGTCGGGCAATCTTGCGCAAGGACAATCCTACAGCTTCACGTTCAGCACGCCGGGCACGTTCGGCTATCACTGCCACCTGCACCCGAGCATGACCGGACGCGTGATTGTCGAGGTGTGAACAATGCTTGAGTCGATCACCTACTACCCGGTTTTGGGCAAACCGCTGATATTGTACGGGGGTATTGCAACCTTGCTCTCATTGCTTGCGACCGCCGCAGTCGCTATGCTGAACAAGCGCGGCATTCGCACCATCCCGTTTCAATGGCACCATCGGATTGCTCTATTGACCTTGACTCTCGCGCTGATTCACGGGACACTTGGCCTGCTGGCGTATTTTTAGAAGGCTGAGAAGTTTATAAAGAGACGCGTTTATATCTAAAACGATGAAGCGGACATTTTTATTCATGCTTGCGATTGCATTTCTAGCAGGATGCCTTGGAGGGGGAACCACAGTACAGCCGCAGACATATGTGACACCCTGCTATGTGATAGGCACTGGCATAGTGTTCCGTGTGAACGGGACGCCTCTTGCCTCAAATAACGTTGCCGGGCCGCTCTCCCACGTATTGGTGGACGACATTACAAGCGACAAGGCGGCCGCACTGAAGGCCTATTATGGAATTTCGTGTTATTACGGTTCGAATGTAGGCGAAGTCAGGGAGTTTTACTACTGTAATGGCTCTTATGTCGCCCCGGAGGTTAACGACCAGGGGATGATATCGAGGAACCTCCGCAAGGAATTCAAGATAGGATTCGCCGTGGAGGAGTACAAGGGCGAGACTTGGACGGACATGAGCGGGCGAGTGCACAACGAACCCACCTATTACGACCTGACTGTGAGCTCGGTCGATTCCCGTTGCACGTTATTCCACGACAATATATATTACGGCAATCGCTATTGAAAATTAAAAAATCTCAAGCAGCCGTTTCAAGTCTTTCTGGTGTATCACGTAATTCGCCCTCTTGGAAACCTCGTCGCTCTTGGGGTTGAACGCCACACTCAGGCCCGCGGTTTCGAACATTGGTATATCGTTCAGGTAATCGCCTACCGCGGCGCACTCGCTGGCTTTTATGTTGAACCTGACGGCGGTATCCCTTAGTATCCTGCCCTTGTCATTGAAAGCCATGCTCTGTTTTATACCCTTGATTAATCCGTCTTCCACAATAAGGTCGTTAGCCACCACGTAGTCCATTCCGAACAAGTCCATGACTCTGTCTGCAAGAAGCTTCAGGCCTCCGCTCAGTATTGCCAGCTTGTATTTCTTCTGAAGATACGGCAGCGTCTCGTGGATTCCCTTCATCAGCGGCACATCGGAGAGGATTCGCTCAACCTTGCGGATGTCAGCGCCTTTCCACAGGAGAGCGTCCCTTTGGGCCCACTGGTCGTAGTTTATCAGACCCTTGGAGAATTCCTGCTCATGCCTGCGTGCAATCTCTAGCGTCCCAAGGCCCTTGTGCACCATTGCCCAGCTCCCGGGGTCGTCGACCAGCACGCCGTCAAGGTCGAATGCTATCAGCTTGATGGACATTCCAATACCTTAGGACGCGGGCCTTTAAAAGCTAACCGTACATCGGGCCTTCTTCCATCTTGAGGTACCCGTCACGGCCTTTTTTCATCTGCCGTAGTATCTTCCGGAATTCCTCCTCTATGTCCCTGCCCATGCGAAGCAGCGTTTCCGAGCTTATCCGAACTTTCAGCAGCTGGTTGAGGACCTCGATCATGGTGGCGGCCGCTATTGCGTCGGGGCTGTATTCGGTCTCGGCCATCAGCCCTATTGCCGGGATGTCCCTTTCAACGCAGTGGACTAGTATGTTGCTTGAAACGCCGGTCAGCACGCCGTCTTTGATGAGCCGTACTTTTGAGCCGGTCAGCATCTGTTCAAGACCGCGCCTTGATGTCACGCCGAGTATTTCATGGCCCTTTCCCTGCTCGGCGCCGGTTATGCCCGCCATGAGTATGACCAGGCTCGGATTGATTTTTTCAAGCCATGCGTTTATCGCATCGGTTATGTCTGCGATGGATGCGAACGGGACCATCACCTCGGAGTATATCAGTACGATTGCGTCGCTCGCGTAAATCCTGATGGGCCTTAGCGGCATTGATTCGTGTATGACGGTTATGTTATTCATATCCTTGGAGTCGACGTAGCCGACGAGCTTCATTTCGAGCTCGCGTATCATGTAGTTGGCGGCTATCGTGCTCACAAATCCCTTGCTTGGGAACCCTTCGACCACTACGGGTTTTTCAGGCAGCTTTCCCGTTACCACAATCCTTGCCATTGTGCTTAACATAAGAGAATGGATTAATAAAACACGGCGTATCCGGGCGGGCAAACGCCATTTTTCAACTCCTCGGCAAAATATATCTACATGCCCGCGAATCTTTCGGAGAAGATGATCGGAAGGCATGTAAAGCATGCCGTATCCTCGGGAGACCTGGTTCTTACCGGCGTTGACAAGGCAGCGCTTCAGGACACCACCGGGCCTCTTGCGGTAAGGCAGTTTAATGCAATGGGTTTTGCGAAGGTTAAAGACCCCGAAAAACGCTACATCTTCCTGGACCATTGCGCGCCATGCCCGACCAAGGAGCAGGCCAACGACCATATCACGCTTCGCGATTTCGCTGCCAGGTACAAAGTGAGGATTCACCAGGTCGGGGAGGGGGTAATCCATCAGCTGCTGATGGAGCGCTATCTTTCGCCGGGGGACATTGCCGTCGGCTCGGACTCGCACACGTGCATGGGCGGCGCGCTCGGCTGTTTCGCCACTGGAATGGGCTCGACAGACGTTGCGGTTGCCTTCGCGCTCGGGAGGACTTGGCTTCGCGTGCCTGAGTCGATAAGGTTCGAACTCGACGGAAAGCTCAAAAGAGGGGTCTATCCGAAGGATGTCATCCTCCACATCATTGGCCTCCTCGGCGCTGACGGCGCAACCTATAAATCAATGGAGTTTTCAGGAGAATTCACGGCCGGCATGGACGTGGAAGACCGCGCAGTCCTGTCGAACATGGCTGTCGAGGCGGGGGCGAAATGCGGCCTGTTCCCCAGCGACATGAAAACCAAGGCGTATCTGAAGGCAATGGGCCGGGAGAAGGACTTCATCGAGATTTTGCCTGATGATGGAGCCGACTACGAGCGGACTGTGAATATCGACGTTTCAAGGCTTGAGCCCATGGTGTCGCTGCCTCACACAGTGGACAACGTCAGGCCGGTTTCGCACAAGGACTGCTGGGGCATGAAGGTAAGCCAGGTCTTCCTCGGAAGCTGCACCAACGGCCGGCTGAGGGATCTTGAGATTGCAGCGAAAATACTTAAAGGGAAGCAGGTAGACAAGGGCGTGAGGCTTATCGTAGTGCCTGCATCAAGAAAAGTGTTGCTCGATGCCATGGGGAAGGGGGTTTTGAAGACATTGATTGAAGCGGGAGCTGCGGTACAGAACCCGGGATGCGGGCCGTGCCTTGGCGTCCATCAGGGGATACTCGGCGATAACGAGATATGCGTCGCAACGTCGAACAGGAACTTCAAGGGCAGGATGGGCAATCCCAATTCGGGGATAGTGCTCGCAAGCCCTGCTACCGCGGCGGCATCGGCGTTAAGAGGGGTGTTGACAGACCCGAGGGAGGTGTTCTAAGATGTTAAAGGGGAAAGCGCACGTGTTCGGAGACTCCATAAGCACTGACCTTATTGTGCCTGGCAGGTATGCCAGTTTGCGAAGCAACCTGCCGGAGCTGGCAAAGCACGCTCTTGAGGACGCAGACCCGGAATTCACGAAGAAAGTGTCTTCAGGCGACTTTGTCGTCGGTGGCAAGAACTTCGGCCTCGGAAGCTCAAGGGAGCATGCGCCAATCGTCATAAGGATGAACGGCGTTTCGGCCGTCATCGCCAAGTCGTTCGCAAGGATATTTTACAGGAACTGCATCAATGTCGGGCTTCCGGCGGTCATATGCGACACGTCCCGCATCAAGGTGGGGGATGTCTTGGAACTGGATTTGGAGCGTGGCGCCCTCAAGGACTTAACGCAGGACATGGAGTTGAAGTTCAACCCGCTTCCCAAAGTCATGCGCACCATCCTCGCCGACGGAGGACTGGTAGAACACATAAAGAAGCACAAAGACTTCAAGATAGAATAAAAAGCCGGCAATCTTCAGGCCAACGCAAATTTATCCACCACAAACAATATCTCTAAACACGATGAAGCACACCATAACGCTCATAAAGGGCGACGGCATAGGCCCGGAAGTCTCGGACGCCACCGTAAGGTGCGTGGAGGCCGCCGGATTGAGAGTGAAGTGGGAGATTGCGGAAGCCGGCGAGGATGCGATAAAGAAATACGGTACGCCGCTGCCTGAAAGCACGCTCGACTCAATCAGGAAGAACAAGGTCGCAATCAAAGGCCCGATAACCACTCCGATTGGGACCGGCTTTCGGAGCGTCAACGTGTCGCTGAGAAAACAACTGAACCTGTACGCATGCCTTCGGCCTTGCAAGCATTACGAGGGCGTCAGGTCAAAATACCCGGGAACGGACTTGGTGATAGTCCGTGAGAACATGGAAGACCTCTACGCCGGCATAGAGTTCGAGATGGGAAGTGCCGGCGCAAGAAAGCTCATAGACTTCATAGCGGAAAACGAAGGCTCGAAAATACAGTCGGACTCCGGCATAAGCATCAAGCCTATATCAAGAACCGGAACGCAGCGAATCGCAAAATTCGCCTTTGAATACGCCCAGAAATACGGCCGCAAAAAAGTCACGTCCGTCACAAAGGCGAACATAATGAAGCACACCGACGGCCTGTTCATGCGAACAGCCGAGGAAGTCTCGAAAGGATACCCCGACGTCGCCTACGAGCACAGGCTGGTGGACAACATGTGCATGCAGCTCGTCCAAAAGCCGGAGCTCTACGACGTTCTGCTCCTCCCAAACCTATACGGGGACATCCTGAGCGACCTGTGCGCCGGCCTCGTCGGCGGCCTCGGCGTTGCGGCCGGTGCGAACATTGGCGACGAGTATGCGGTATTTGAGGCCACGCACGGCAGCGCCCCGTCTTACGCGAGGAAGAACAAGGTCAACCCCACGGCAATGATACTTTCGGGAGTCCTGATGCTGAGGCACATAGGCGAAGCAAATGCGGCGGACCGGCTTGAGAATGCCGTTGCGGCGGTGATTAAGCAAGGAAGGGACGTGACATACGACATGAAGCCGAACAGGGACGACCCGACTGCGGCAGGAACGCAAGAGATGGCCGACGCCATAATCCGACATTTATAAACAAAAAAAATAACATTGTAAACTAAACCGTAAAATGACAAAGCCGACAATATACTTCATAGACGTGACAAACCGCGACGGCGTGCAGACGGCAAGACTGGGACTCGCAAAGCTGCAGAAGACCATCCTTAACATCATGCTTGACCGTTTGGGCATTTTCCAGAGTGAGTTCGGATTCCCGAACACGCGCCATGAATTGAACTACCTGAACGCTAACCTCGAGCTCCATGACATAGGCGCGCTAAAGAACATGCGCCTTAGCGGCTGGATTCGCGCAAAAAAGGAAGATGTGGAAACGGCCTTTAAAAACGTCCCTGGATTAAAGCACGTAAACGTCTCGATGTCAACCTCGGACCAGATGATAAAGGGAAAGTTCGGCGGCAAGATGGACCGCGCAGGCATAATCAAGAACATGGTCGACGCGGTGCGAGCCGCCAAGAATTCTGGGGCGGAGACCGTCGGTGTTAACGCTGAAGACGCATCGCGAACTACCGACGAACAGCTGGCGGAATTCGCGTTGGCCGCAAAGGATGCGGGAGCATGCCGGATACGGTACTGCGACACGCTTGGCTACGACGACCCCATGACAATATACTCGCGGATAAAAAGACTCGCTGAAAGCATACAGATGCCAATCGAACTGCACTGCCACAACGACCTGGGGATGGCCGTCGCATGCAGCGTGGCCGGCGCTAAAGGCGCGATAGACGCAGGGTTTGACGCTTACATAAACACATCTGTCAACGGGATGGGCGAGCGAGCCGGAAACGCGGACCTTGTGTCCAGCGTACTCGCAGCCAAGAAATCTTCGGGAATGGTGGGCAACTACCAGATTGATTCTAGGATAGACCTGACACACGCGTGGAAGATGGCGAGATACGCCTCCTATGCATTCCAGGTGCCGATACCGATAAATCAGCCGGCGGTCGGGGCGAACGCGTTCGCCCACGAGTCCGGCATACACGCGGACGGCGCGTTGAAAGACTCGCGCAACTACGAGCTTTACCACTACGAAGAGCTGGGCCGCGGCGAGCCCGAGATTATCGAAACAGGCCGGCAGATTGTCGCAGGCGAGTATTCAGGCATCAAGGGGTTCAGGAACGTCGCGGGCAAGCTGGAGATAGAATTCAAGGACGAGGAGGATGCGAAGAAGGTTCTGGAGCTCGCACGGTACGCCAACGTGCACACACAGCTGCCCTTGGTGGACGACGAAATCAGGTTCATTGCGAAATACCCAGAGCAGGCGAAAAAGATACTGACCGTAACTCCCTGAATGTCATAGTCCGTCCCTTAACACCAATCACCCTGCGATAGCGCTGGGATAGGGCGCGGGCAATTGTAGCGGCCAACACTTCACAAACGGCCCAAAAGGGGTTAGATGATGTCAAAGGGCGTCAATACGGGGATAATGTTTGTATTCCTGATTCTTACACTAGCCCTGACGCATCCGATATTTCGCGACATCGACAATATTGGCGCGCGCGACTGGGACACGGTCGAACAGCATAGCGAGGCCGCAAGGATATCGCTGCTTGAATACCACCAGCCGCCGCTATGGAACCCGTGGATGAACGGCGGAGTCCCCCTCTTGGCCGACCCGACATCGGACATACTGACGCCGCTATACCTGCTGAACATAGTGTTCGGCACTATTTACGGCCTGAAGCTTCAGATTGTCGCCTGGTATATGGTAGGATTTGCCGGAACATACGTGCTGTGCCGCCTCCTTGGACTGCCGGAGGTATCCTCAATGATAGGGGCGGCCACATTCATGCTGTCAAGCTATCATTCGCTTCACTGGACATCCGGCCACTACGGCTTCTGCGCGGTGGCGGCACTAATACCGTGGATGTTCTACTTCCACATCAAGGCGAAGAACAAGCCCGTTAACGCGGTATTCGCCGGTATCGCGCTGGCTATGGGCATATTCGCAGGCGGGATGCACATACTGCTGCTGGTGATGACAGGCCTGTTTTTTTACGCCGTCGCAACCAGAAGCCTCAGGGTTTTTGTCACATCGGTTGTGTCCTGCGCCCTGTTCAGCGCGGTTAAGCTGCTTCCGGCCGTCGAATACCTGTCAGAGTTCCCACGCCAGATGAGACCGTTGTGGTGTCAGGGTTTGGGAATGTGGTGGGGGTATTCACTGGAACACCTGTATTACGGACTGGTCGGCAGCTATCAGCTGAGCGGCGTATGGTACACCAACTTTCATTCCTCGATATGGGACGAATACGGAGTGTATATCGGACCAATCGGCTTAATACTTGCGCTCGCCGGCATCCTATGGCGATGGAGACAGAACCGCGGTTTGCTGGTATTCGGACTGCTGGGCCTTTCCATCGCGGTCGGCACTGACCAAGCCAATAATCCCATCTGGACAGTGCTGCAGAACCTGCCGGTATACTCGTCTTTAAGGGTGCCGTCCCGCTGGATGCTGCTGGCGCTGTTCGCGCTGTCGGTATTCGCCGCATACGGGGCAAGTCTGCTTGAGGCAAAAAAGAAGAAGATTCTAGTGTCGCTCGTTTTCCTTGCACTGGCGGCCGATATGATACGGGTGGACTATCTCCCTTTTACCGAGGCCTTTGTCCTGAAGCCAATACTGATGGAGAAGGGCCCTTTTATCCAGGTTGCCAGCACATTGCATCCAGGCATGATATATGGGCAGGTATACCAGCTTACACTTGCGAATATCGGGGACATAAACCACAAGAATTCGCTGCGGGCCTTATCCTGTGGGGCGAAGAATGCCGTCCCTTATGGCTTCATCCCGCAGTATACGTTCCTTATGAACAGGAGCGAACTCCTTTTAAACGGCATTTATCGAGGCGAGGCATACCTCAATTACCGGGGAGAGGCTAGCTTTACATACTGGTCCCCTAACAGGATTTTGGTTAATGTCAGCACGAAAAATCCCAACAGTCTGATAATAAACCAGAATTATGACAAGGGTTGGATGGGCAGCAATTACTCCCGGAGCATATTATGGAGAGAAGTGCCCGCAGGAGATAGCACCGTCACGTTCACGTACCTGCCCGTAAGTTTTGTAATAGGGTCGCTCATCAGCGTCTTGTCGGCGTTAGTACTGTACGTTCACCTAAGGAAAAAACGGCCCAAGCATAGAAAACGGTAGATGCACCATCATTTCCTGCATTCTTCTGCGAACGACTCCAGGCTGTTCCTGCTCAGAGCGCCGGTATTGGATATCACCCGCCGGGGGCAGACCATCTGGGGGTAGCCGCCGGCATAGTTCAGGAAGTCCTTCAGGCACTCTTTCACGGGAGTCGAATCCCTCTCGTTGATGCGAACCACGTTAAAGCCGTCTTTCTCTATGGCCAGCAGCGAGTCGTTCATGTTGTTGCACAATGTCCCGCACCAGTCCGAATAGTAGTAAATCACCGAATCCAAGGGTATTCCCTCCCTTCCGAGGCATGACTGCATCACGCTTGCCATCCCGTCCTTCATCTCGCACGCCATCTGGTTCTTGGCAAGGCACAGCGTTGACACGACGTTGTAGTCGTTGCTCGCGCGCGCGATGGTGGAGATGCTCTGGTCGGCGGAAGAATTCCTATAGACGACAAGAACGTTAGGATACTGCACGCCGTCGTTCATAAAGGCCATGAACGGGACGCCCGTGCTTGAGACGACCGCATTCACGCGGGAAACATTGCAGGCCGGGCACTCAACCGGGTACAAATATAGGACGCCAAGATTCTCGTTCCCGGAGAACAGGCTCTGGCAAGACGGGCAGGTAACGTTCGAAACATACTGGACATTCGACTTCGGGAAAAGCAAGGCCCCGGCAAACAAACCAACTGCCAACACCAAGCCAACCAACACCCAGTCGATGCTCTTCTTCTCGCCGGCCATAGCATATGAATTGGAGGAAGGGTTTAAAAATCGGAACCTTCGGTTCCGATACCTCCCAAAGGGGGTCTTTGACCCCCTGTTTTTTCTTTCTTTGAAACCAAGTTAATAATACAGTAGTATGAAATTGATAAAATGGAAATTGACAAAATCCCTCAGAGGATAGCAGTATCCTTCTTTAGTATTTTTAGGTATTTATGGATAGGGTTTGTTATAATCTGGTGTATAAGCTTCTTTGGAATTGCTTTTATCTTCCTTGTTACTCATCCTAGCATTGAATTTGCCATTATCTTATCAAGCATCATCCTTTTCTTGGGTTTAGGCATGTGTTCAATGCTGGCGTTTTATAACCTACACTTATATCTAAAGTATAACAAGAAAGAGTTGTACGAACCATTACTTCGTGACTTCTGGCACATAGATTTTGAAAAATTCCCACTTTTCACCATGAATTATAACAGCTCTAAACTATGGAAGTATATCTTTGACGACTCAAGAGATGATAAACAAAGTCTAAAATACAAGAATCGCTATAGACTCCTTATTATAATGTGGTTAATATCTACGCTAATATTTTTATTTGTATTAGCGTATGCCAGTCGCAATCCTATTGAATAAACATTTTTGCCGAATGTAGTTTATGTGGTATCGAGCGTAAGTGAGATACCACACGTTTCTTTCTTTGGGGATGAAACACCTTTCTTTCTTCGAAAGAAAGAAAGGGGTTCGCCGAGGTTGGGATTTGAACCCAAGCCCCCTTGCGGGGACAAGCTGGCTGTTGATTTCTTCTTTCTTTGGACTTGGGGGTTTCTTTCTTTTTCCCCAGGTTTTTTCTTTCTTTCGCAAAGAAAGAAAAAGGCTGTGTTCCAGGCTTGCGCATTGAACCAGGCTCTGCTACCTCGGCATTATTTTTTTGTTTTGAGATTTTCCCGGGGCTTTTTGGCGAGCTTTTATTGCGAGCCAAAAAGGCCCCCGTGACTCTGCTACCTCGGCAGGTAGTTTTGGTTTATTTATTTAGGGTTTTGTGGTTTTTATGTGGTTTGTCGGGCTGTCTTTCCTAGAATTGTTTTATAGGTCGAAGTATTCGTCGAGTATTAGGGTTATTGACTGCATTTGCTCGTCGTTTAGGTGGGGGCAGTCTGTTGGATTTTTTTTCATCTTGAGGAGGGCTTTTGCGAATTCCGCGCATGTTTTCAGTCCGCATTTTCCGCAGTCTTTGTGGGGCAGTTTTTTGAATATTTCTTCAGTAATGCTTCGTTCCATTGGGATTCACCTCGTTTAGGGCTTTTATGAACTGGTCGCAATGGCTCTTTTTGATGGTCAGGGGCGGCAGAACGCGCACGGTGTTCTTGGAGTGTATTGTCAGGATTTTCTTTTTGATTAGGTCTAGCACTGTTTTTCGGCCGTTTGGGACGTCGATGCCTAGCATGAGGCCTTTTCCGTGGGCGGCATGGCCGTCTTTCATTAGTTTTTTCATGAGGTAGTCGCCTGTTTCTGCCGCTTTTTTGTCCAAGTGCTCTTTTGTGATTACGTTTATCGATGCCAGTGCTGCGGCGCATGCGAGGGGGTTTCCGACGAATGTTCCGCCGTGCTGGCCTTTTTCGAAGTCCATTCCTTTGTATAGCGTCGCCCCTATCGGGAAGCCCCCGCCCATTGCCTTGGCTAGGCAGATTATGTCGGGTTGTATCTTCTCGTGCTGGTATGCGAACATTTTTCCCGTCCGTCCGAAGCCTGTTGCGATTTCGTCGAGTATTAGGAGCACGCCTTTTTCTTCCGTTAGTGCGCGCAGCGCCCGCAGGTATCCTGCGTCCGGGACGATTATCCCGGCCTCGTTTTGGATGGGTTCGACGATGACTGCCGCGGTGTTTTTTGTTATTGCCTTTTCCGCCGATTTGATGTCGTTGTAAGGCGCGAAGGTCATGTATGGCACTATCGGCAGGTAGGGTTTGCGGTATTTGTCTTCCCATGTGAGGCTGAGGGAGCCGAGGGTTCGGCCGTGGAAGCCCTGTTCCATTGCGATTATGCCGCTTTTTCCGGTGGATTTGCGGGCGAGCTTTATAGCGCATTCAACGGCTTCTGTCCCGTCGTTGCTGATGAAGCATTTTTCCATGCCGGTTAGTTTTTCAAGCCGTTGTGCCAGGTCGATTTGCGGGAGCGTGTAGAGCCAGTTTGAGGTGTGGATAAGTTTGCCGGCCTGTTCTCGTATGGCTTTTACCACTTGCGGGTGGCAGTGGCCGATGCTGTTTACGGCTATTCCCGCGAAGAAGTCGAGATAGCGTGCGCCGTTTATGTCGTACAGGTAAACGCCTTTCCCGCGTACTGCGGCCACTGGCAGGCGCCCGAACGTGTTGGCGTAAAATAGCGTCTCGCGCGCCTGTATATCGGCAAGGTTCATTTTGAGGTTTTATGGCGGTAGGCCTAATTAATATAACTTTGTTGGTTTAAATGCTTGAAGGGGATATTGGACAGGAAGGCCGCGGGCGTGCGGTCGGGTACCGTGAGACGGTAAGGCAGTGGATGAAGGACATTATCGAGGTCCTGCTCACGTTGAGCGTGATACTGGTCGTTCTTAGGGTTCTTCTTGGAGCGAAGATGCTTGTGCCGCTGGTCGTGGTTACGACTGGGAGCATGGTGCACTATCCGGGGGACAGCAGCTGGATGCTTTGGCTTAATGAGAGGGGGATTGGAAATGAAAGCATCGCGAATATGGCGATGACCGGCGGGTTCAACGTCGGGGATATGATAATGGTAGGCCGCCCTGATGTTTACGTGGGGGATATTGTTATATATGAGAGGGATTTGATGTATGGAGGACGTGGTTTGGAGCCCATAATCCATCGGGTGGTCGGGATTGTTTATGTCAGTGACGGCAGGGTTGTCGGGATGAATGGGACTCTTGACTGTTATAAGATGGAGGATTTTGCCAAGTATGTGAAGTATGTCGAAATCTGCAAGGAGGGGAGGGCTGATTGTGAATATCCTAGTTTTCCAACGGGTGCATCCTACCGGTTTTTTCTTACGAAGGGTGATGCAAATGATTATGCTGACCAGTGCATTCCCGGGGGGAATAAGATTTCGATGCCGGTGACTGACGCCCAGGTTCCTGCGAAGGCGGTTTTCCGCCTTCCTTATGTTGGCTGGATTAAGATAGCGCTTAACGTGCTGATAAGGATTCTTACATTGCAGTTTTAGTTTTCCGGGGGCATTTTTCCGCCGCTCACCCGGCCTGTTTTTATGCAAACGCTACCAGGAAGTCTACATGCAGCGAAGCGGATTCGCAACCCTTAGGCTCCATTACGGCAGCGCGCCCCCCTGGCTGTTCTCAAGGATGGTATCCCTCGGGGGCGGCGTCATGGAAGTCCTTGTGGATGAATACGGCAGGCATGCGGTTCTATCCCGGCTGGCTGATACTTTCTTCTTCCAAAGCCTCTCAAACGCACTGGGTTTTGACTGGAACTCGTCAGGCTCGACCACAGTGCTATGCGGAGTACTACAACAGGTATTCGAAAAGCAAAATCTCGGAATTAAGGTCGCTGGCGGCAAGGGCAGTAAAAGCAGGCAAACCCAGGAAGACCTTGAGAAGATAGGGGATGGTTTCTCAATAGGCGAAAAAAAAGTGCTTGAGATAAAGCACGCAAGCAGGATGACGGCCAAGGTAGACACCGCAGCAATACAGGCCGACTACCAGCTGTACCACCACTGCATGATAGTCTCGGAGGAGGGCGACTGGACTGTCGTGCAGCAGGGAATGAATCCCGAGATAAAGGCCGCCCGCAGGTACCACTGGCTTTGCTCCGATGTGGACGGCTTTGCCGAAAAGCCGGGCCATGTGATAGTCGGGGATAAAGTCCATGACAGCGTGCTAGACCTGACAGCAACGGAAAGCAAGGCCTGCAGGAGGATTGTGACGGACCTTGCTGCAGAAAAGACGGACCGGATACGCAGGCTCTTTGATTCCATTACATTGGCGGAACAGCGCACGCTGCAGGACTGGGATAGGAAGACCGGCGATTATCGCATCCCAAAGCGCATGGACTGGAACGCCGTCGAACGGGCATACGAGCTCCAGCCGGAGAATTTCGAACGCGTGCTGTCAATAGAGGGGATGGGCCCCGCAACCGTGCGGGGGCTCGCGCTTATCGCCCAGCTGGTTTATGGGGAGCCACCGTCATGGAAGGACCCGGTTAAATACAGCTTCGCATTCGGAGGCAAGGACGGCGTCCCGTATCCGGTCGACCGCAAATGCTATGACGAGGCGATATCAGCACTTGAGAATGCCGTGCGCCAGGCCAAACTAGGGAAAAAAGACGAGCTAGACGCTCTCAAACGCCTCAACATCACGAAAGATAGGACATATCGCGCATTGGCAGTTAGCCAATCTTCGAGTTAATCTCCTTGGCCTTTTGGTGGGAGCACTTCCCCCGGTTAAGCTGATAGCAGTACTTGCAGCATTCTCCCAGGTTCTCGTCGCAGTACCTGTAGTCCTGGCAGTGAGAGCAGCATTTCATCTTCCTGAAAAACGGCAGACTTTAGATGGACTTGATATCAAGCTTGTCTATGTCAGTCGTGTAGACGTATCCTTCGCCCACATCCTTCGTATGACCGAAGACGTGCGGCGACTTGACGCCAGTAACGATGCTGATAACCTCAAGCCGGCCTTCAAGCCGCGGATTGACACGCGCGCCCCATGTGACAGCAGCCCTTGGATCGAGAGCCTGCGTCAGAAGCTCGCCCACACGGTTGACTTCACCGATGGTCGTCTCTGGGCCGCCGGTGATGTGTATGAGCGCGCCTGTCGAGCCTGAATAGTCCACGTCCAGTAACGGATGGCTTAAAGTGCTCTTGACTGCCAGCTCAACGCGGTCCGGGCCTTCGCCGTCGCCGACGCTTATCACTGAAACCTTGCCGCCGCCGAGCACTGCCTTGATGTCTGCGAAGTCGAGGTTGATTAGGCTTGGCTCCATGATGGTGTCGGTTATGCCCTTAACGGCCCTTGCGACGACTTCGTCTGCTACTAGGAATGCCTTGTCTATTGGCAGGTTTGGCACGTATTCAACGAGCTTGTTGTTGTCGATGACGATGACCGTGTCTGCGACGCTTCGTAGCCGCTGGATTCCCTCGCGTGCCTTGTTAAGCCTTGCGCGCTCGAGCTGGAATGGGAACGTGACTATTGCGACGACTATGGCGCCTATGTCTTTGGCTATTTCAGCTATTACAGGGGCTGAACCGGTGCCGGTTCCGCCGCCCATGCCCGCGCACAGGAAAAGCAGGTGGGTCCCGGCGAGCACGTTGGATATGTCGTGCCTGCTCTGGTCTGCTGCTTTTTCCCCTATCTCGGGCGTTCCGCCGGCCCCTAGCCCGCGCGTTAGTTTGGCCCCTATGAGGACTTTTGTTATGCTTGATTCGAGTTTGGTCAAATCCTGGCGGTCTGTGTTGAATGCGCACAGGTCAGCTCCGGAGATTCCTATCCTTGCAAGCCTGTTTACGGTGTTGCCGCCGCCGCCCCCGGCGCCGGCAACGACGATTCGAAGCCTTTCGGCGTCAATGATGTTGCCATACATCTTTTCTTCCATTCCTGCGCGACTTAGAGCCTCCGACGCAATTGATTCCATAATTCACACACCTCAGGGGATTAAACTTATGAAATACTATTATGGTTTGCGAGAATATATAAACATGTTTATTTAAAAAATCGAGGCGGCTTTTTACGCACCCTCACCATTATATAACCAAACCACCAGGATGGACAGAATCGCGGCGATAATAGGGGGCTACGGCGGCATGGGCAGGCTCTTCGCCGGCATGTTCAAGGAGGAGGGATTTAAAGTCCGCATCAGCGGGCCCACCGAGAGCAAGGGATTAAAAGCGGCGTCTGAGCTTGGAGTCGAATACTTCAGGGACAACAAGAAGGCTGTCGAGGGCGCAGACGTCGTCGTGATTAGCGTGCCAATCAATGTTACGCTGGATGTCATCAGGGAAGTCGGCCCTATCATCAAGGACGGCGCGCTTTTCATGGACGACACTTCAGTCAAACGCAAGGCTTGCGCGGCGATGGCGAGGCATTCAGGCAAAAAGGTCGATGTCATCGGCACTCACCCGGTCTTCGGGCCGCGGGTGCAGGGCATCGAGGGGCAGACTTTCGTGCTTACGCCGGTTCGGGGCGAGAAATGGCTGGCGTATCTCCAGGGAGCGCTTGCCGGCCGCAGGGCCAAGGTCGTGGTCTCGACTCCGGAGGAGCATGACCGCATCATGGCCGTCGTTCAGGGGCTTACTCACTTCGCATACATTTCCATGGGTAAGACGCTGCAGGAGCTTGGAGTCGACGTGAAGCGCTCGAGGCAGTTCTCATCGCCCATATACGACCTGATGCTGGACATGATAGGCCGCATCATCGGCCAGGACCCGCATCTTTATGCTGAGATTCAGATGGGCAATCCGGAAGTGTTGAAAGCCCACCGGGCGTTCATCAAGACGGCCGGGAAGCTTAGCGCCATCGTCAAGAAGAATGACGAGGACAAGTTCGTCAGGCTTGTTGCCGAGTCTGCCAGGCATTTCGGCGACGTAGAGCGGGCCATGGGGAGGAGCGACAAGGCGATTTTCTCGCTTGTCGCGGAATTGGACCGCCTTAACGCGTCTGTCGGAAAGGAGCTCGCATTGCGGCACATATACTCTGGAAAGGTCCATTTAGGCGTCGTAAAAGGCGTTACGCCGGACGAGGTGACTTTGGACGACAACGGCAAGGTTTACACGCTGAAGCTTTCGAACATCCGGGTCATGCGCACCGGAGAGCGCATCAGGTACAAGGCGGAGCGCTATGGCACCGTTTCACGGGATTTCTCCGTGCTCTTGGAGGACAAGGCGGACGAGCGGCTTATATCGGAGCTGTTGTGGAAGGCCAATGAGAACATCCTGACAATAAGCATAAAGGACGTTTACAAGGGAGAGCGGCTGGGTGCGGGGAAAAAGAGCGTCTGCTTCGCCATCGACATAATAAACCACGAACCGAAGAAGACAGAGAATTCCATATCGGATTTCTTTGAGGATATTGGCGGCACGTTAAGATGAAAAAAATCGGCGTCATCGGCAGCGACGGTCTAATCGATGATAAAATCTTATACATAGCCGAAGCAATCGGTGCAGACATCGCCAGGCGCGGCATGGCATTGCTATGCGGCGGCCGCGGGGGCGTTATGGAGGCGGCCTGCCGCGGGGCTAAGAAGGCCGGCGGGCTTACGGTCGGGATATTGCCGTCACTTGACAAGTCGCAGGCCAACAAGTATGTAGACATTATTATTCCGACGTCATTAGGCTATGCGAGGAACAGCATCGTCGTTTCTGCGCCTGACGCCATTATTGCGATATGCGGGAGCGCCGGAACGCTGTCGGAGATTGCGATGGCCTTGAATTATAAAAAGCCGGTCGTGCTAGTTGACGGGACTGGCGGGATGGCGGAGGAGGTTAGTAAAATACGGTTTGATGCGGAATATGCAGGCTTAGTCCATCATGCTAAACCCAGTGATGCAGTAGAGAAGGCCATTAAACTAATATTATAGTAATTCATTATTACATGCCGCCGATTTCACATAAACAACTCTTTGTGCGAACAAGGGATACGATATCACAGGGCATGTCGCATGCATGGCAGATGATTATATTCACAGCCTCGGATTATTATCCATGGAAGGGAGTAAAATCGCAATAGGCATTCTGATAGGCGTTATGGTTTTTGCCATGCTTTACGGCGTATACACAAGCCCGACGCATGATGGGATAAGCACTATAAATGCCACGACGACTACCACCCCCGGAACTGGCTTGGGAGAACCTGTGATTTTGCATGGACCCGCTTCGGACGGCCTTACGTTCGTACGGGTGCCGGCCGACAAGGCGGCGAACGCCCTGCTGTCCGGCGAGATAGACTACTACCTGTCTTCCATTGCCCCGGGCCAGGCGATAAGCCTCAGGGACAATCCCAATATAAGGCTTTACTACGCGGCCTCCCAGATTAACGGCATAATCCTGAATCCCGCGCCGGCCCCTAACGGCAGCCTTAATCCTTTTTCATTGCAGAAGGTGAGGTTTGCCGTGCAATACATTATCGACAGGGAAAGGATTGTCGACGAGATACATCATGGCTTTGGCACCCCTATCCTTGTAAACATGGTTCCGAACCACCCAAGCTACGCGCTCGTGAAGGACGCCGTCGAAGGCCTTGATATCGTATATGACGCGGACAGGGGGAATGCGATGATAAAAACCGCGATGGAGGATGCCGGAGCGGTCATGGTTGGCGGGAAGTGGACCTACGAAGGAAACGAGATTGTTTTAAGCGTCATCATACCCTATGAGAACGTCGAGCTGAACGGCATCGGAGATGCTGTGTCGTCGGAACTGGAATCCGCAGGTTTCAACATAGACAGGGTATACATGACGAGATACGCCGACAGCCCGTCTGATTACACCGACCCGGGAGAGCTCGTGTGGAACGCCGTCGTCACGGGCTGGGTTTACTACGGCCATTCGAAATACGAGGGCATATCCTTCCCGGAGCTGGAAAGGAAGGAGGGCTGGTGGGTCTACAACAACAGCGGGATTGAGACGGTGAAGCAAAAGCTTAACAACTATTCGAGCATGGAAGAGTGGGCGGAATTGAACAAGGAGCTTGCAAAGCTTTATCTGGAGGACTCAGTCGGCATATGGGTTACAGGGAAGAACAACGTGTTCGCCGCCAGAAGCGGCGTGCAGGGCCTGACAGACGACCGCTATGTCGGCCTAAGGTCGTATGGGAACGCCAGGGAGGCGTTCGTCCCGGGCAAGCGGGACATAGCCGTCGGCAGCGAGTACACCTATGAGGATTTCAACTCATGGAATCCGGTCGTGATTGAGAGCATCAGCATGATGGACGTCGTCAACACGATACAGGACCCGCCAACATGGGACGACCCCAAGACGCTTGAAAAAAGGCACTTTAGGGCGTCGTATTCAATCGACGCCGTTGAGCAGGACGTTCCGAGGGACGCCTTCGTCTGGAATTACGCCGTTGACAGGTGGGTTACGGCAGGGTCCGGGCGCAAGGCGAAAAGCAAGGTCACTTACGACCTGTCGGATTACATCGGGGCTAAATGGCACCACGGGACTGAGATTTGCTGGGCCGACATGCTGTATAATATCGCGAGCTTTTGGGATGCGGCATACGACAAGGACAAGAGCGTTATGTCAGGCGCCATGTGGAAGGAATTATTCGAGCCGATAGTAGGCCTTAGGATTGACGGCAACAGGCTGGAGGTCTATTTGGACAAGTGGAGTTTCAACGACGGCGAGCTGCTGGTGTTGGACTCCGTCCTGCGGAGGAGCTCCCCGCTCGAGCTTTTCGCCGCGATTGACAAGGTCGTGTACACGGATAAAACGCTGGTTTATGACAAATACAACAAACCAAAAAACCTCGACGTCCGGGCGATGAGCCTTGTCAACGCCAGCCACGTGCAGATTGTGCTGGACGCGCTCGACGGCATAAAATTCGCAGATATTGCGCCCTATATCACAGTCTCCGGAAAAACCTACGCCAGCGAAGAAGAATTCAAGGAGAGGTCAAAAGCTCTTAAGGAATGGAACGTGAAACACAATCATTTAATCATAGGAAACGGCCCGTTCTACATGGAAAAGTACGACAGGAAACGCGGGACCATATCCTTGAAGGCTTTCCGCGACCCGTCCTATCCGTTCAAGAAGGGGGACTGGAGGGAGGATGCAAGGAACGTGAGGGTATTAACCGAGGAATATCCGCCATACAACTACGCGGATGAAGACGGCGCGATAACCGGGATGTCGACAGACATCGTCAAGGAGATTCTTACAAGGCTTAAAGCCAACGCGACGATTGAGATGATGCCATGGTCCCAAGGGTACGGCCTGGCTTTGAACACGACGAACATAGCGCTCTACTCGACCGCAAGGACGCCGCAGAGGGAAGGCCTTTTCAAGTGGGTCGGTCCTATCGCGAGATACAGCTATTCCATTTACGCGAAAAAGGACTCCGGGATTGTTATAAGCAGCCTTGATGACGCTAAAAGGGCAGCGTCCATATGCGTCAATAAGGACTATTCCGCCCAGCAGTTATTGTCGTCCGAAGGCTTCGCCAACCTTGACCTGAGCACGAACGATGCGGGATGCATCAGAAAACTGGCTGACGGCACGGCGTCGCTGTGGGTGGGATCGCCCGAGGGTCTTTTGCAGGTTGCGAAAGGGGCGGGTGTCGATGCGGACGGCTTAGTTGAGGTATATGCCCTGAATACCGAGGATTTGTATGTGGCCTTCAGCAATGGAACGGCGGACGACATCGTCAGAGGATGGCAAAAGACGCTGGATGGCATCAAAAAAGACGGCACGTACGGAAAGCTGATGAAAAAATACACCCAGAATCCACAACACTAATATGAACTCCAAAACCACATATCTGGTCAAGCTTGTGCTGTGTGTGCTATTATGCCAGGCTGCGGGCGTCATCGGCTCGTTTTTCACAACGCCGTCCATACCAACATGGTATGCGGGATTAAACAAGCCGTTTTTTTCTCCGCCGAGCTATGTTTTCGCGCCCGTATGGATAACGCTGTATTTTATGATGGGATTATCGCTTTCATTCGTCTGGCTTAGGGTAGACAAGGACAAGAACGCGAAAAAAGCAATCGCCATATTCCTCCCGCAACTAATATTGAACATAATCTGGTCCATAGCCTTCTTCGGACTTAAATCGCCAGCGGCCGGGTTTGCGACGATTGCAATCCTTTGGATTTCGATTGCCTGGACGATAAGGGCTTTCAGCAAGGTATCCGTCACGTCGGCGGTGCTCTTGATGCCCTACATCATCTGGGTGACGTTCGCTGCAATGCTGAATCTCGCCATATGGTTGTTAAACTAAAGGGACAATATTTCATATGATGGCAAAGACAGTTCTCATAACCGGGGCATCGCGCGGCATCGGAAGGGCGGCGGCCGAATATTTCTCAAGCAGGGGTTGGAATGTCGCGGCGTCAATGCGAAATCCGGAAAACTGGAAAGGGCCGGGAAAAACAGCAAACACTCGGGTATATCGACTCGATGTGACAAAGCCGGATACTATAGATGACACTGTCAAATCCGTGATAAAGGATTACGGCAGAATCGACGTCCTCGTGAACAACGCCGGATACGGCGTCGAAGGCCTGCTGGAGGCGATGACCGACGATGCAATCATGAAACAGTTCGACACCAACGTCTTCGGCCTCATGCGCGTGACGCGCGCGGTCATCCCTGTCATGCGGACCCAGATGGGAGGCGTTATCATACAGGTTTCAAGCATGGCAGGCCGTTCGGCATTCCCGATGTACTCCGTCTACAACAGCACGAAATGGGCCGTCGAGGGCTTCACTGAATCACTCCAGTACGAGCTCTCGCAGTTCAACATAAGGCTGAAACTAATAGAACCGGGTATTGTAAAGACCGATTTCTACGGCAGGAGCAGGGAATTCGTCAAACGAGACGACCTTGATATGTACGGCGAGTTTGTGCCAAACGTGGACGATAGGTCAATGGCGGCGGGAGAAAAGGGCGAGCCGCCGGAAAGAATAGCGAAAGCCATATACGAGGCCGCGACGGACGGGAGCGGCAGATTCCGCTATCCGGCCGGAAGCCCGGCGCCGATGCTGCTGGCACTCCGGCGGGTCATGCCTGAACGGCTGTTTTTCAGGCTGATAAAGCAATATTACCGCATATGAATTAAGGCACGCCCGCTGCTTGGGAGCGGGTGGGTATTACGGTTTTTAACCCAGTTTCCAATAGGTTCTGGTGGATAGGATTATTTCCGGAAACGGGATTGCCGCCATTGCAGTGGCGCTTGTTTTAATCGCGTACACAGGAGGATGCCTCTGCTGCGGCGGGAACAATGAGAGCACATCGACCACTATCAAAGAGACGACCACACACCGCACAGACCGCACCACAACCACGACACACGCAACGACCACGCGATTAAGGACCACCACGACTGCTTTGGCAACGACGACAAGGCAGGATACGGCCCCGACAACAACCACGGCGACCACCACGACGACCGCCGCCCAAAGCACGACAAATTCAACGACAACCACGACATCAAGCACCACTACAACCACGACAAGCCCCCAAGCCTGCTCTGGCGACGCGAAAGGAGACATGAAACTGTATGAAGGGGACGAGGACTACGGGGAACTGTACCTCAGCTTCACCGGAGACGACGGCCGCAGGTACGAAAAAGTGGGGCTGTTCCAGGGGCCTTACTCGAAAGGAGACAAGTTCATGCTCGGAGGAAAAGCCTACCAGTACACGGAATACTCGATGAAGGACCATTCGGGCGCGTGCAACACGCTCTTCGCCTACTTCAAGAACCTGATAGATGCGAACACTGACAAGCTCACGCTGAACGCGTACACCGGACCGGCCATAACGCTCTCGACCAGCCCGTTCACGGACGCGGCCGGAAGCAGCGAGACGCTAGAGGTAGAGCCTGACGAGAACTGCAACGACACTTACGTATTCCTCCTTAGGGACGTCGAAGGCGTGCAGGGCGTCTCACTGCTGTACGACGGCGGGGACATCTACTTTGTAAGCTCGTACGCCAACGGCACCGTCCCCAACCAGGACATTGGCGTCTGGGGCAGGAGCTCGGCCAGCAGCGCAGGCCAGACTGGAACGCCGTTCAAGAGGCTCTATGAGAGCGGGGGGAAATTCAGCATATACGCGATAAACGAAGGCGGAGATGACGCGAACTTCGACGGAGACACTGACGATGCGCTCATCATCCTGAAAGACGGCCATGGCGAAGTCGCGGTGATGGACTTCTACGACAAAAACCACGACCATTCCCAAGGCTATTACAGCACGAGCGTGAAGGCAACGGAGGAAGGCAACTGGAACGACAATTCCGGCATACTGAGCGAAAGCGGCATAGACGCAACGCTAGACAATGAAGACGACACGCTCCTGATACTGCCTGAAAGCGGATTTTTCATAAACGCGGACTACGGGACGAAGAGGAGGATACTTGACTTGAGGATGTGCCCAAGCATCCATTGATGAAGCCATTTAAACCACTATTCCAATATAAAACCGGTATCTTGACTAAGAACGCTATATATCCTGGAATCATCGCCCTCTTGATGGCAGCAGTCATGCTCTCAGGCTGCACCGGCCGGCAGAGCACGCCCTCGCAGGATTCCGGCGCCGTCACGACCACATTGACGCATGAAGGCTCGAAGACAACGCCGGCCAATGACTCTGAAAAGGCAGTGAGCGCCAAGACAACCACCGTCCTCGGGACGACGACCACGAATTACGACCCGCTGCTGCTAGGCTGGGTTAAGGCGCCGGGGCAGGACTGTCAGTGCGAGAAGTGGGTGTGCCAGAGCCAGCAGACGACAGCGACATCGGTTACGAAGACAACGTGCATCATCATTCCGGACCCTGACTACGAGCCGAGCACCAGGTTCTACAAGTTAGTCATAAGGGGGGACAGGTTCAGGCCTGACAACATAAACGCGATGGTCGGCGACTTCGTCATAGTCAACATAACGAACGAGCAGGGCTTGCATAAGATACGCGACACGTACTCCAACAGGACGCTGCTTCTACAGCCGAACGACAATTACGAGCTGACGTTCCCGGCGGCCGACGAGGGAGTCTACCTTCTGACGTGCAACCCATTCTGCGAGGAGCCCATGGAGGCGACGATAACGATAAACCGTCCTTACAAGGAAGTCTGTTAATTTGGCAGGGATGCAGTATGAGGATTTGGGACATACCGCCCGGCAGGCTTTGCAGAAACCACCTGCTCGGCGAGCACAGGGAGCTGCACGCCATCTGGACAATACTGACCGAGGACAAGAAAGGCTATTCAAGGCACCCTGAGACATTGAGGTGGAAAGGCAAACTGAAGGCGCTGTACAACAGGCACGTGAAGCTCGCCTTGGAGATGGGAAAGAGAGGATACTCGCACAAAAGCCCGCTGGACAAGAGGCGGGCCGACGGCAGCCCGGTTCAAAGAGGGCATGTAGACTCTGTCGAAAGGCAGATTTCCATCCTCAGGAATAAGAAGTGTCGTTGTGATGTCTGAACAGCATTAGTTCGCACAACAGGATTCTATCGGATTGAGGAGGCTGGCGCGCCTGGGTAAACGTGACCGGGCTTGCCCCGCTTGCGGCCGCCGCACCGCATTGCCGCAATCGCAAACCCGTTTATGAGGATGTGCTGGCTTGCCCCCTATGCGACCGCCATACGACTACCACTCGCGGCCGCCGTCGCAAACCAAGGGAACTATGTTGTCTGGCACAACACAACCTCCTCAAACAATATAAGGAGCAGGATGAGAATATATACCTTCCGGATGCGACGCCTCAGAGCCTGAAAAATCGCCGGAACACGGGACGGAATCGACATTCGTCGAAAAAAAATGCGGGAATGGAAGGCGGGCTAAATCCCAAGCATGTCTAGCAGGTCGCCCAAGATGTTTTTTGCATGCGCTTCAACAAGCTCCCTAATGTAGGCATTGATGTCCAGCCTGTATTCAAAGGGCACGGACACGTCTATGAACAGCAGCCTTTTTACGTGGACAGAGCCCTGGAGCTTCACGAAAGTCTCATCGCCCTTCAGTATGCGCAATGCTGTTTCCGCCGTCGGCGTCCATTTCACATTGGTTGTGAAGGTGCGGTTCACCGATTCCTTTACCGGTATTGAACCGCCCTCAATCGAGCCTTTGGCAAGCTCAACGCCCCCGTCCTCAAGAATCAGCCGATAGTCAACGCTGTCGACCGACACGGGAATCAATCCGCCGTTGTACAGCTCGACATAGCCCAGAAGGCTGAAACCTTCCATGCTAAAATCCTCAACTCTTACGAGACCAACGTCCCTCGCTTCAATCCTTGAGGCGGAATACGCATACAGGCCAAGGTATGCCGCGAGAACAATGGATAACAGGACTAATGCGAAAACTATCGCCAGGCCAAGTCTGAAAAGATTGCCCATATTGACATTAATCCATTGGGCGGCAGGTTAAAATACCATGCCAAACCACTCTCGCGATAAATCCATCAGCCTTCCCATCCCTTTATTATGTACGGCCTGCCGTGCTTCTCCCACTCGGAACGCCGCATAATCCTAACGGGCTCTTTCAGATGCTGGTAGGAGAGTATGCCGTCAAGATGGTCTGTCTCGTGCTGGAGGAGCTCGGAGAGCGGGCCGGAAAAATCCTCGACTTTCTTCTTCCCTACGGGAGTGTAGTATTCGACAGTGACGTCGCGGCTCCTCTCGATAAGGACGAAAATGTCCAAGTCATAGCAGAAGCAGCTGTCCCAGACCATCATCTTCTTCTTAGAGCGCTTTGTAATCCTCGGGTTTATGAAAGATAAATGCCGGCCATCCTCGATTACATAGACCGCCCGCTTCAAAACCCCAATCTGCGGCCCTGATATCCCGCGGCCCAGCTTTTTTCGGGCCATGAAGTCAACAAGCGTGTCCGACAGGTCGCCCATCAGCGCCTCAACGTGATCCTTCCTGAAGTCAACCGGCTTCGACTTCCTGTAAAGCAGGTCATTGCCAGCCTGAAGTATCTCTCTTACGGCCATAATGTCTGTTAGAGAGGGATATTGGACTGGCCGGATAAATAACCGCAGATGATGCAGGGCTTGCACTTTTTTAACGTCATGCCCCTTTTTAACGAAAGATGCCATTTTTTGGCTTAAGGAGCCTATTTATCGCCAATTTAAAATATTTATCGTGGAATCTGTTCCTGCGGAGGATGCCGAGTACGGCTTTCTCGAGCTTGCGTCCTACATACTGCCTTATGTCAGGCTCCATGCCAAGCGTTTCATCGCCACCGTAATCCTCAGGGCGTCTGGCGAGGCCGCAAGCCTCTTCCCGGCATACGCCCTCGGGGAGATGACGACCTTCTTCACCACCTATAAGACGGGCCAGCCGATTGACTATCTAGTCTGGCTTCTCATTCTCTGGCTTGCCACCAGCCTTTACCGGACCCTCAGCGGCAGGACGAGCACGCTGCTCGGCTACAGGGTGGCCGAGTCCATCGGCCTTGACGCGAAAATCGCGGCAATGCGGCACGTCTTCAGCCTCGACCTTTCTTGGCATGAGACTGATTACGCGGGCAGCAAGATGGAGCGGGTGATGAACGGAGGCCAGGGTATTACGAACATAATCCGGATGTTCTTCACGGACCTGATTGGGGCGTTCGTCAGCATCGTCGGGGCGGCGGCTATCATGTTTTCAATGAAGGTCGAGCTGAGCGCAGGGCTTCTGGTGTTCGCGATCTCGTATTACCTGCTGTCGTTCTTCCTGCGGCGCAAGCAGAGCTTGCAGCTTCGAATCGTACAGAAGGCGAGGGAGAAGGCCGGCGGGGTGAACTTCGAGTCCATCGCGAACATACACCTGATAAAGGTGATGGACTTAAGCAAGCTCGTCCTCAAGCGCATCATCAGCGCGAACACTGCGGTGAGCGAGGAAGTCCTGAAGCTGCAAAGGCAGTTCCGGGTGAGGGAGATGATAACCACCACTTATGCAGTAGTGCTGAAATTCCTGATACTCCTCTACATCGGCTACAGCATATACGCCGGCCGGCTTGAGGTCGGGATTTTCGTGATGTTCTACGTCTACTTCGACAACGTCCTGAACGCGACCGCCGGCATGTCCAGGGTGGCGGACCAGATAACCGAGGAGAAGGAGGCCGTCTCCCGGCTTGCGGGATTGATGGATGAGAAGCCGACCGTCGAGGTCTCGGGCAAGAAGATTATGCCGGAAGACTGGAGGATGATAACGGTAAAAAACCTCTCGTTCTCGTATCCCAAGAGGTCTGCGACATTGAACAACGTCAGCCTGACCGTAAAACGCGGCGAGAAGGTCGGCATCGTCGGCCCGACGGGCGCCGGCAAGTCCACGCTCTTCAAGCTGATGCTAAAGCTGGACGAGAACTACTCCGGGGACATACTGGTGGACGAAACGCCTTTGAGGGAGATAGACCGGCCGTCCTACATAAAAAGGATTGCGGTAGTGCCGCAGGAGACCGAGGTCTTCAACGCCACACTGAGGGAGAACGTCGAGATAACAGGCGGACACGAGCACAATCTCGACAAGGCGCTGGAGATGACGAACCTTACGGAACTCATACAAAGGCTTCCGTCCGGCGTCGAGACCATAATCGGGGAAAAGGGCGTGAGGCTTTCCGGAGGCGAGAAGCAGAGGCTGAGCATAGCCAGAGCGTTCTACAAAAACCCCCAGCTCCTCTTCCTGGACGAGCCGACCTCCCAGCTCGACGCCAACAGCGAGCTAAAGATACAGGACTCGCTGCGCAAAGTATTCAAGGACGTGACCGCCATCGTCATCGCCCACCGCATCTCGACGATACAGGAGATGGACAAGATAATCGTCATGGAAGGCGGGAAGATAGTCGAAGAGGGAACGTTCCAGCAGCTGATAGGCCAGAAAGGATTGTTCAACGAGCTTTGGAGCAACCAGAAATTGTGAGATGCGCTATGCGGGAGCAGGCTTGTGTTAATGCGCGAGTAGGCTAGACTTCTAGAAATCTCCGAGTAGGGCACTGTTGGATGTTAAATCTGTTTTGTGATGGACTTTGTAGGAATTAATGCTTTAACCAGTCTGTCGTTGATATGCGCCGAGTAGGTGATGCAAAGCGAATAGGTTATGGCCCAGTAATACTGTAATACAAAATGGCTTACGGCGAAGACAACGAGGGTGGCGAGCGTGCTCACCACTGCTTCAAGTCTGCTTGCTTGCCTGTCTGAGATATCGTCCACCGTTATCGTTTCGGATTTTAACAGGAAAAACAGTATCACACTATAGCTTATGTTCCAGAGCGGCAGTACAATCCACAATCCTTCTGAATTCTCCATCATCCGGGCTGCCGCGTATAGGCTCATGAAACATGTCACTAAAACCGCGAAAAAAAGCATGACCTTCTTCTCCTGTTCATCCGCGGGCTTAGTCCTGAAAACATTTATTATCGAATAAAAAATCCCGCATAGGACAAAGAAAAGGACGCCAATCATTCTCACATCCTCTGACGCAAGGCTGACAATGCTTGAGCGCATGTCTGCGTCATAAACCCACAGCAGGAGGAAAGCTAGAGACATGGAATACAACATCAGCTCGTCATACTTTGGACTTAAGCCCAAGCGCTCTAAGATCTTTTCGGAATCCATGTTTGTGATAGGCTATATGAAGCATGCCCTAAAAAATGGGGAATTAAGAAGCTAGTAATGCTGGGACGCAATAAGGCAGTAACTGCAGTCTATTCTCCTTTCGGCGTGTATTTCTCTTCAGGGGTTATTCTTTTCGCCTTTATTACCTGGCTGTTTTTTGCTTTGGCTGCACGGATGATTGCCGGTTGGGTCTTCTTAAGTCGTCGCGTGCCATACTTTTTCGTGGTTATTACTTTAACAACCAGGTCGTTGATAAATATTGCGTAGGTGATGCAAAGAGAGTAGGTTACTGTCCAGTGGTAATTGAGCACGAACTGGCTTATGGCGAAGATGGCGAGTGTGGCGAGCGTGCTAACAACAACTTCAAGAATTCTGGCTTGCCTGCTTGGGATGTAGGACACCGTTATCATTCCGCTAGCGTACAAATACACAAATAAATAGCAATAAGCGATGTTACAGATTGGCAGGACAATCCATAATCCTGCTGAAGTTTCAATCATATAAACTGCCGTATAAAAGCTCATGAAGATAGTGGAGAAAACCGTGAAACTGAGTATAATCATGCTAAACTTCCATTCTTCTTCATTGGGTTTGGTCCTGAAAACATTGATAATGGGTAAAAAGATTCCGATTAGGAGAGAGAAGACTATTAAGGCAATATGTTCATCTTTCTTTGATACAAGACCTGTAAGAAGACCGACAAGGCTTGGACGCATGCTTTCGTCATAAACCCACAGCAGGAAGAAAGTCAAAGAAATTACATACAATACCGTCTCGCTATATTTAGGCTTCAAACCAAATCGTTCTAAAACCTTGTCGACATCCATGCTTAGAATAGGCTATATGAAGCATGCGCTAAAAAATACGGATTGAGAAGCGCGTACTAAAGCAAGTATACGGTAGTTTATTCTCCCTTCGGCCTGTATTTCTCTTCGGGGGTTATTCTTTTCGCCTTTATTACCTGGCTGTTTTTAACGGCCTTTGTCGCGCTTATCTCTGTCGGCCGGCTTGTTTTCAGCGAGTCAGCGTATTTAGCGGCGTATTTCTCGGCCGGCGTCTGCCTGATTGCCTGCGTGATGTTTGTTTTCGGCTTTTGTTCAGGCTTTTTGACGTCGGACTGGCGTGCGTATTTTTCTTCAGGCGTTGTCCTGATTCCCCGGGTGACGTTGCCGGTTTTGAG